>DATEIO010000249.1:0-4751 GCA_035278895.1 Thermoanaerobaculia bacterium
GCCCAGGTCGAAGGATTGGAGATTGACGGCGATGTAGAGCCCGGCGAGCGCCGTGACGAGCGCGGCCGTGGCGGACGCGCGGAGGGCGGGCGGGAGCCGCGGAGAATCTTCGAGGCGGAGGAGCACCGGCGCGGCCAGGACCGCCAGGGCGATCCAGAAGAGGCGCGCCGCGGGCAGATGGGCGAGCACCCCGAGAAGCGTGGCCACGGAAACCGCCGCGTAGAACGGATATCCCCATCTCCAGGCTGCGGCGGCGCAAAGGAGCGTCAGGAGGATGAGCTCGGCCAAGAGCACGTCGTCGAAAGAAACACCCATCATCTCCGAGAAGATCCACGTGGAACCGCCCGCCAGGAATCCCAGGGCGGCGAAGGAGGTGGCGGCCTCGGTTCCCCCCTGCGCTCTCTTGAAGAGGCCGGTCTGGAGCTCGGTGAGGAACACGAGCCCGGCCCCGACGACCAGAGCGAGGGTGGCGAACGCGTACTCTCCCGCGTCGGAGAAAAACAGGAGAATGAAGCCGAATCCGGCGTTGATCCCCACCAGGGTGAAAATGAACAGGAGGACGCGGAAGACCGGCCCCACGCGCACCCGGTCGTCCGGACAGGCGGCCTCGATCTTCGCGAGCGCCGCGTCATCGATCACCCCGGCCTTCTTCCAGGCGCGGGCGGCCTTGCGGACGGCGGCGTTGCGGTCGGCCTCTGCGGCGTCAGGTCTCATTCGAGAGGCTCCCTCATCCGCCGCTGGGCAAACACCAGCCCTAGCACGATCAGGATGGCCGAGAAGGAGATCCAGAAGCAGCCCAGGACCTCGTCTCCCGCGAAGATGAACCGGGTGAGCCCCAGATAACCACCGATCACCCCGTAGGCGAACAGGGGGAAGCGCCGGAAGCGGAATGCTCCCACGGCGAGCCCCATACCCACGAGGAGGAGCGCTCCGGCCCAGGCAGGCCAGTTTTCCTCCCCGATCCCCGAGGCGAGCCCGCCCAGGACGAGCAGCCATCCCAGATGGACGGCCACCGGCTCGAAATGGGCCTTGAAGCCCGCGTGCCGGAGGACGAGTCCCAGCAGGATGAAGAACACGCCGCAGGCGAGGGCGTTCCACCGCACCGCCCCGGAAGCATCCAGCACGTCCGCCCCGAACCGCGCGACGGACACTCCCCGCCACGCCGCGAAGCTGGCCAGGGCGAGCGAGAAGACGATCCGCGAGTCGAAACGCACCGCGGCCGCCGCCGCAAGCAGCGAAACGATCAGGAAGTGCCACGGCCAGTTCGCCCCCAGTGGCGAGAGCTGGACCTCGATATACGCGAGATCCGCCGCCACGAGCAGCACGCCCAGGAGGAGCATGTAGTCGAACGCCAGGTTGGGAGACGCCGCCTCTCCCCGAGAGAACGGCGGCGCCACCCGCCACACCCAGAAGAGAGCCGCCGCCGCAGCGAGCCCGATGCCCGCAGCGATCGCCACCGGCCCGATTCGGTCCAGGTTTTCCTTGACGAGGAGCCCTACCCCGCCCGTGAGCAGGAGCACGCCCAGGTAGAGCACGAACCGCAGCTCCCGGCGGACGGACACCAGCTCGCGCCGGGCCACCCGCAAAAGACGGGGAGCCGCTTCCGGCGGCAGGATGCCCGCCTCGGTGAGGCGAGGGATCGCGTCGGCGACGTCGGGGTTCATGAGGATGGGCCCATTTTATCCCGAAGAGCCCTGGTACTGCCGGTCAGGCGGGCGGGGTCAGCCGCGGGAGAACCGCGTCGATCTGCGCTCGCGCGGGCTCGAGCCAGGGCGGGAGGACGAGGGTCTCTCCCAGGTGGGCGGGATCTTCGTCCACCGCGAAGCCGGGGCCGTCGGTCGCCAGCTCGAAGAGGACTCCTCCGGGCTCGCGGAAGTAGACGGAGTGGAACCAGAAGCGGTCGATCACGGGGGTGGCGTGCGCTCCTGCCTCTTCCAACTGCTCGCGGACGGCGAGTTGCTGTTCGTCGTCCGCCACGCGCCAGGCGAGGTGGTGAACGCTGCCGATACCCCAGGCGCCGCGGAGGGTATCCGGCGCTTCGCGGACGTCGATCACTCCCGCGGCGTCTTCAAAACCGAAGCGGGTCCAGCCGTTCTCCTCTCCCAGAAGCTCGAAGCCGAGGACGTGGGTCAGGAAGTCCGCCGTGACGTCGATTTTCCGCTCCCAGGCGCGGGCGCCGTAGAGGCCGCGGATCTGGTGCTCGGGCGGCACGGGGCTGCTGTCCCACGGCGTGAAAGGGCGCGGCCGGGCGGCGCTTTCGACGAGGGCGAGCCGGAGGCCGTGGGGATCGACGAGGGGCAGGGTTCTTTCTCCGAAGCGCGTCTCGATCCCGCCGAGCGGCGTGGCGTACTTTTCGAGGCGCGCGCCCCAGGATTCGAGGCTGCCCGGCGGAACCTCCAGGGCCACCTCGGTCGCCATGCCGTGACCCATTCGCGGCGGCGCCATCTGGTCCCAGGGGAAAAAGGTGAGGTCGGTGCCGGGGTGGCCTTCGGCGTCCGCGTAGAAGAGGTGGTAGGTGCCCGGATCGTCCTGGTTGACGCTCTTCTTGACGAGGCGCATTCCGAGCACGCCCGCGTAGAAGTCCAGGTTTTCCTGGGCGGGTCCAGCGATGGCCGTGATGTGGTGGAGCCCGTTGACGCGTTCCATGGGTCCCCCCTTCTACCGTCTTCCGAAGAAGTCCCGGAACGGACGCTGGTAGCGTAGCACCAGCGTGCCGGTCGCGAGCGCCGCTGCGAGGATCGAGACGCCAAAGCGGGACCAGGAAGCCGGCGGGAAGAGCCAGGCCGCGAGGGCGAAGAACGGCAGGGGGACGAGATAGAGCACGGCGAAATCCCCCAGGAGCCGCCAGAAGCGCGGGCCGAAGACCTCCTTCACCCGCCACGCCATCAGGAGGTTTCCCACGAGCAGATAGTTCGCCGCCGCCATCCCGGGGGCTCCGAAGCGGCCGGTCAGATAGATCCCGAAGCCCACGAGGGAGATCAGGTTGACGATCATGATGATCAGCCAGACCCGGTCTTCGTGCTGCGCCTTGAGCAGCTCTCCGCCCATCATGGAAAACTGATCGAAAAAGGGGATGAAGGCGACCGCCTGGAGGATGGGCACGGCCGGCAGCCACTCGTCTCCCAGGATCAGAAGCACGTGGTGCGCGTTCAGGAACAGGAAATAGCTCGCGATCACCTGGCAACCGAGGAGCTGGATCGCGCTCAATCGGAAGACTTCGAGGAAGCGCGGCCGGTCGTCCAGATATTCGACGAGCGAGGGGAAGAGGGCGCGCGGGTAGACGATCGTGGGCACGATGAAGGCGAGCATGTAGCTGCGGGCGTAGAGGCCCACGGTCTTCGTGTCCTCGAAAACCTGGATGATGAAGACGTCGATGTAGGTGACGAGCTGGATGACGATCCAGATCCAGAAGAGATAGGAGCTTCTTCGGATCAGGTCCGGCAAAAGGGATAAGTCCACGTGGAGCGGCACCTTGCCCCAGGCGCGGGCCCAGGACCAGACGCCGTAGAGGAGTGCCGCCGCGAGGTCGGCCGCCACGAAGCTCCACACGCCCCAGCCGAGCCAGGCGAGCAGCACGGAGACGGCGGCGATCACGAAGTTGCGGGCGACCTCGGGCCCCACGAGCCGGCCGATCGAAAGCTCGCGCTCGAAGAAGGCTTTGGGCACGGCCGAGAGGCCGTCCAGGATCACCCAGGCGGCGAAGACGCGGAGCACGAGCGGGAGGTCGGGATTGAGGCCCCCGAAGATGGGCGCCGCGGCGATCAGAACGAGGGTGATGACGACGCCCAGGAAGGTCGTAGAGGCGAGGACGGTGCCGTAGGGGCGGCGGTTGTCCCGCACCAAGTGGTACGGGAGCCCAAGATCGCGCACGGCCGAGGCGACCGTGACGATGCGGAGCGCGAGCTCGTAGAGGCCGTGCCCGTCCGGAATGATCAGCCGGGCGAGGATGATCTTGGCGCCGAAGCTGACAGCCAGGCGCGCGAGTTGGATGGAGTAGGCCGCGAACGTCGAGCGCAGGAGGCGCTGCTCGGTGGTGTGCCCCGCGGGGGCGGCGGTCACCTCCACGACTCCCTTTTCTGTAGGGTGCGCTGTGCGCACGGGGAGGGTGGAGGAAAGCAACACGTGCGCACAGCGCACCCTACGGCAGAGTGACCGCGAGGTGGCGTCACAACAGGTTCGCCCAACTCGCCCACCGTTCGGTCAGGTCCATGCCCGTCTCGAAATCGAAGGCGGGACGGTAGCCCAGGAGGCGCTTCGCCTTGTCGATCCTCACGCGGGTCTTGGCGCGGAAAAAACCGATCATCTGGGGATCGAGCGGCAGAATGGGCAGCTCGCGCAAGGCCGGCGGCGCGGGCCGCCCTCCCCCGCCGGACATCTGCTCCTTGATCCGCTTCTGCACGCTTTCGGGGAGGACCGCGCTCGCTAAATCCCGCAGCCAGACCATGTCTCGGGCGGCCAGGACGCGGTCGCGGATCTTCGAGTCCCCTTTGAGGATTCGCAGGGCCTCGCCCGCCCCCCACGGCTGCTCGCGCTTCCAGCGTTTCCAGTAGGCGAGCGCTTCCTCTTCCGTCATGTCCACGGTGCGGGAGGTGTCGCCTAGCATGCTCGCAAAGCGGCCGTAGAGCTCCCGCCAGGTCACGGGCTCTTCGCCGGAGATGAGGAACGCCTCGCCCACGGCCTGTTCCTTGACGGCCGCGAGGATCATGGCGCTCACGAGGTCGTCCACGTACACGGCGTTGCCCAGGCCGTCG
>DATEIO010000250.1:0-16788 GCA_035278895.1 Thermoanaerobaculia bacterium
GCGATCGCGACCACGCTCTCCGGGCCAACGCCCAGGCGCCCCAGGAACCGGGCGAGCCGGTTCGCCCGCAGGTCGAGCTCGCCGTAGGTCAGCTCCTCGTTGCCCAGGACCAGCGCCACGGCCCCGGACGCGCGCTCCACCTCAAGGGCGAAGGCCTCGGGGACGGTGAGCTCCGGCAGCCCGGCGGCCGTGTCGTTCCAGGCGGTCAGGAGCTGGTAGCGCTCCTCCGAAGTCAGGAGAGGCAGCTCGGAGAGGAGGGTCTCCGGGCTGCGGGCTGAGGCCGCGAGGAGCGTTCCGAAATGGGCCAGGAAGCGGTCCACGGTCGCGGCTTCGAAGAGGTCGGAGGCGTACTCGGCCGCAGCCAGGAGCGCGTCCCCGTCCTCCAGCACCGAGAGCGTGAGATCGAACTTCGACGTGCTCTGCTCGACGTCCAGCGGCGTGAGCTGGAGGCCCGCGGGGTGGGGGACGTCCTCCGCGACCCGGTCGACCAGGAGGACGACCTGGAAAAGGGGGGAGCGCGAGAGGTCCCGCTCCGGCCGCAGCTCCTCGACCAGCGCTTCGAAGGGCAGGTCCTGGTGGGAGTACGCCGCGAGCGCCGTCTCGCGGGCCCGGCCCAGGAGCCCGGAGAACGACGGGTTCCCGGAGAGGTCGGCACGCAGGGCGAGAACGTTGACGAAAAAGCCGATGAGCCCTTCGATCTCGCCCCGGCCGCGGTTGGCGACCGGCGTGCCGATCAGCAGGTCGTCGCGGCCCGTGTAGCGCCCGAGCAGGGCCGCGAAGGCGGCCAGCGTGGCCATGAACAGGGTGGCGCCTTCGCGCCGGGAAAGCTCGCGCAGATCCGCCGCGGGCAACGGGAGCCGGGAGTACCGCGCACCGCCCCGGAAGCTCTGGACGGCCGGGCGGGGGTGGTCGGCCGGGACGTCGAGAACGGTGGGGGCTCCGGCCAGGCGCTCGCGCCAGTAGGCGAGCTGCCCGGCGAGAGCGCCGCCCGCAAGCTCTCTCCCCTGCCAGACCGCGTAGTCCCCGTACTGGATGGGAAGCTCGGGGAGGGGGGATGCGTCGTAGAGAGCCGCCAGCTCGCGGAGCAGGACGTTCCACGACCAGCCGTCGAACGCGATGTGGTGGGCCGAGAAGAGCAGCACGTGCTCGGCCTCTCCCAGGCGGAGGAGGCTCGCCCGGACGACGGGGCCGCGCGCCAGGTCGAACGGCCGGGCGAGCTCGCCGGCCGTGAGCCTCGCCGCCTCGGCCGCTTTCACCTCGGCGGGAAGCCCGGAGAGGTCGATTCCAGGCAGCTCGACCACGGTGGCCGGAGTCACCTGTTGCAGGGGCTCTCCCACCTCGTTCGCGGGGAAGACGCTGCGCAGGACCTCGTGGCGGCGGACCACCTCGGAAAGCGCTGCGGCCAGGAGGAGGGGGTCGAGCGGCCCTTCGATGCGCAGCGGGTGGGTGATGTTGTAGAGCGCCGAGTCCGGGGCCAGGCGGTCGAGGAACCAGAGGCGCCGCTCTTGGAAGGAGAGCGGCAGCGGCTCTTCCCGGGAGACCCGCGCGAGGGGGGCCACGGCGGCGGTCCGGACCTCGGCCGCGAGAATCCGGGCGAGGCCCGCGAGCGTCGGGCTCTCGAACAGCCGGCTGAGCGGCAGGTCCACGCCGAACAGGGTCCGGATGCGGGAGACCATGCGGATGCCGAGGAGCGAATGCCCCCCCAGCTCGAAGAAGTCGTCGAAGGCGCCCACCCGGGCGACGCCCAGGAGGTCCGCCCAGATGCTCGCCAGCATCTCCTCGACCGGATCGCGGGGCGCGGTCCAGCCGGCCTCGATTGCGTCCTCAGGATCGGGAAGCGCCTGGCGGTCCACCTTCCCGTTCGGGGTCAGGGGGATCGCATCCAGGGCGACGAACGCCGCGGGGACCATGAACTCGGGGAGCCGCGCGAGGAGGGCGCGCCGCAGCTCCGAGGCTTCCACCTGCCTCCCCTCCCGCGGGACCCAGTAGGCTACCAGCCGCCGGCCGCCGCTCTTCTCTTCCCGAGCGAGGACGGCGCAGCGGAGCACCGCGGGATGCGCGGCGAGCACCGTCTCGATCTCGCCCGGCTCGACGCGGAATCCGCGCACCTTCACCTGGTGGTCCGCGCGGCCCAGGAACTCGACGTCGCCGTCCGGACGGAGCCGCCCGAGGTCGCCGGTGGCGTAGACCCGGGCCCCCGGCTCGCCCCACACCGCCGCTGTGGGATCGGGGAGGAAGAGCCGGGCCGTCCGGTCGGGCCTCCCCAGGTAGCCGCGGCTCACCGTGGCGCCGCCCACGTGGATCTCGCCGGTCACCCCCACCGGAACGGGCGCGCCGTGGCGGTCGAGCACCAGGATGCGCGCGCCGGGGAGGGGCCGGCCGAGGGGCACGGCACCCCGGCGGTCCTCCCGGCGGATCGTGCCGGTCTCGCGGGTGAGCACTCCCACGGTGGTCTCGGTAGGGCCGTAGTGGTTGAGAATCCGGCACCCGGGCGCCAGGCTCCGCAGCCGGTCGATCAGCTCCCAACGGGAGGCCTCCCCGCCCAGCACCAGCAGTTGGCGCGGGAGGCTGCGCTCCGGCTCCGACGCGGCCAGCAGGGCTTCCAGGTGGGACGGCACGATCTTCAGGGCATCGACCGGATGCCGGGAGAAGGGATCGGACAGCCGCTCCCGGGGGATCACGTGCAGGCACCCGCCGGTCCCGAGCGCCGCGAACACCATCGTGTTGCCCAGGTCGGCGGCGATCGTGCTCACGGTCGCGAAGGATGCCCCCTCGGGAAGGGCCATGCGCGTGAGGACCCCTGAAACGTACCGGGAGAGCTGGCGGTGCTCGACCATCACGCCCTTGGGGAGTCCCGTCGAGCCCGAGGTGTAGATGACGTAGGCCAGGTCCTCCGGCGCGGCCGGCGCCGGGCTCCGTTCCGGCCCCACGTCCGCGAGCGCTCCCGAGGGGGTGAGCGAGACGACGGGCACGCTCCCGTCGTGGGGCCTCCCTTCCTCCGTCACGAGCACCCCGGCTCCACTGTCGCCGAGCAGGAAGGCGAGGCGGTCCGCGGGGGAGTCCGGATCGAGAGGGAGGTAGGCGGCGCCGGCCCGGAGCGCTCCCAGGAGGGCGACGATCATGGCCGGCGAGCGCTCCAAAAGAAGGGCTACCACGCTCCCTGGCCCGACATCCAGAGCCGCGAGCCGGCGCGCCAAAACCCGGGAAAGGGCGTCAAGCTCGCCGTAGGTCAGGACCTCGTCCTCGAAGCGGACCGCCGGAGCGCCGGGGGTCTCTGCCGCCCGCCGGGCGAATTGCTCGTGGACCGGCGCCTCCGCTTCCCCGGCCGGACCGCCGTTCCACTCGACCGTGCTCTGCTGGATTTCGGCCGCCGTGAGCAGCGGAAGCTCCGAGAGGCGGGCTCCGGGAGAGGCCAGGGCGCCGGAGAGCAGGATCTCCCAGTGGGCGGCCAGCCGGAGCAGGGTCGTCCGGTCGAACAGGTCGGTCGAGTATTCGAGCGCGCCGGCCAGGCTCCCCTCCTCCTCGACCAGGGAGAGGGTCAGGTCGAACTTGGCCGTGTGGCTGTCCACCCAGAACGACTCGATCGCGAGCCCCGGAGGATCGGGCAGGGGCGCGGGAGTGCTCTGATAGACCAGCATCACCTGGAAGAGCGGCGTGTGCGCGAGGCTCCGTGTTGGGCGCAGCTCCTCGACCAGCTTTTCGAACGGCACGTCCTGGTGGGCGTAAGCCTCGAGAGTGACCTCCCGGAGGCGCCCGGCGAGCTCCTCGAACGTGGGATCGCCCGACAGGTCCGCGCGGAGCGCCAGGGTGTTGACGAAAAAGCCGATCAGCCCTTCGATCTCGGCCCGGTTGCGGCCGGCGATCGGGGTGCCTACGACGATCTGCTCCTCGCCGGTGTAGCGGTGGAGCAGCGCGTCGAAGGCGGAGAGGAGCAGCATGAAGGGGGTGACCCCGAGCCGCCGGGAGGCGTCGCGCAGGGCGCGGTCGAGCTCGCCGGGGAGCGCGAGCGGGAGGAGGCCGCCGAACGCCCGGCGCGCGGGCGGACGGGGCCGGTCCGTGGGGAGGTCGAGCACCTCCGGCGCCCCGGCCAGGCGCTCTTTCCAGGCGGCGAGCTGGCGGTCGAGCTCCCCCTCGTTCAGCCAGCGCTGCTGCCACTCCGCGAAGTCCGCGTACTGGAGCGGCAGCTCGGGGAGAGGCGACGGCTCCCCCGCCGAGACAGCGGCGTAGAGCGCGGTGAGCTCCCGGAGCAGGATCTCGACCGACCAGCCGTCGGACACGACGTGGTGCATCATCACCACCAACACGTGCTCCCCGGCGGCAACGCGCAGCAGGAGCGCCTTGAACAGCGGGCCGCGGGCGAGGTCGAAGGGGTGGGCCAGCTCCGCGGCGGCCAGGCGCCCGTCCTCCCCGGAGCCTTCCGGGAGCCCCGAGAGATCGACCAGAGGAAGCGGAATGGGCTCCGCGGGGCCAGTTACCTGGAACGGCTCCCCGTCCCGCGAAACGAACCGGGCGCGGAGAACCGCGTGCCGCCGCACGATCTCGGAGAGGGCTGACGCGAGCACGGCCGGATCGAGCTCCCCCCGGAGCCGCACCGAGAGCGGCAGGTTGTAGGTGGACGAGCCCGGGGCGAGCTGATCCAGGAACCAGAGGCGGCGCTGGGCCCGGGAGAGCGGCCGCAGAGCGCCCGCCGGAACGGCGTGGACGACCGGGGCCGGATCCGCGCCAGCGGTGCTCAACCCCGCCTCCACGGCCTGCGCGAGCCTCTCGACCGTGGGCTCCTCGAAGAGGCGCCGCAGCGGCAGCTCGACGCCCCACTCGCTCCGGATCCACGAGATCACGCGGGTGGCGAGCAGAGAGTGCCCGCCCAGGTCGAAGAAATTGTCCTGCCGGCCGACCGAGGGCGCGCCCAGGATCTCGGCCCAGAAGGCGGCGAGGCGCTCCTCGACCGGGGTGCGCGGCGCGCCGTCCTCCGAAGATTCCGCACCGCTCCCCGCTTCGGGCTCGATCCGGGCGAGGGCCCGGCGGTCCAGCTTGCCGTTGGGCGTGTGCGGCAGGGAGTCCAGGATCACCCAGGACGTGGGCACCATGTGCTCGGGCAGCCGCCCCTTGAGGAACGCCCGCAGCTCCGCGGAAGAGGGCCGCTCCGCGCCCGGCCGGCCCGCCACGTAGGCCACCAGGCGGAGGCCGCCTCCCGGCCCGGGGAGGGCGAGCACCGCGGTCTCCCCCACTGTCTCCGCGTGGGAGAGCGCGGCTTCGACCTCCCCCAGCTCGATGCGGAAGCCGCGCACCTTGACCTGGTGATCGGTCCGCCCCAGGAACTCCAGGTCCCCGCCCGGCAGCCGGCGGACGAGGTCGCCGGTGCGGTAGAGCCGCACGCCGGGCTCCGCCGCGAACGGGTCGGGGATGAAACGGGCGGCGGTCTCCTGCGGGCGCCCGTAATAGCCGCGCCCGACCGGGAGCCCGCCGATCGAGAGCTCACCGGCCACCCCGAGCGGGCAGAGCTCCTGCCGCGGCCCCAGCACGTGGAGCCGCGCGTTCTCGATGGGGCCTCCGAGCAGGGCGGGCCGGTCTTCCCAGCCCTCGGGACAGAGCCAGGAGGTGACCTCGATGGCCGCCTCGGTGGGGCCGTAGAGATTGATCAGGTCGGCATCCAGCGCCGCGCGGAAGGCTACCTGTACGTCGGCCGTCAAAGCCTCGCCGCCGCAGAAGACCCGGCGCAGCGACCGGCACTCTCCCAGCCGGCCGTCGGCAAGCAGGGCCCGCAGCAGGGAGGGGACGACCTGGAGGATCGTGATCCCGCGCTCCCGGATCGTGCGCACCAGGTACTCCGGATCGCGGTGCCCTCCGGGCCGCGCCAGGACGAGCGCCGCTCCCGAGAGGAGGGGGGCCCAGAACTCCCAGATCGAGGCGTCGAAGCTGAAAGGCGTCTTCTGGAAGACCCGGTCCGCGGCCTCCAGGGGAAACTCCTTCTGCATCCACAGCATGTGGTTGACGATCGCCCGGTGGTGCACCATCGCGCCCTTGGGCCGTCCCGTGGAGCCGGAGGTGAAGAGCAGGTAGGCTAGCCCCATGTCCGGAACCGATACGTCGAGAGGCTCCGGGCTCTCCGCGGCGAGGGCCTCTCCGTACCCTGCCGTGAGCACCACGGAGACCCCGGAATCGGCGACCATGCCTTCCAGCCGCTCGGCCGGATAGCCCGGATCGAGGGGCACGTACCCGCCGCCGGCCTTCACCACGCCCAGCATGCCCACGACCAGGTCGAGCGACCGCTCCAGGCGGAGGCCGACCCGCGCATCGCACCCCACCCCGCGGGCGGCCAGGTGCCGGGCCAGTTGGTTCGAGCGCCGGTCGAGCTCCGCGTAGGTGAGGGAGCCCTCCTCCGCGATCACGGCGATCCGCGACGGCGTGCGCGCCGCCTGGGCGGCGAACAGGGAGCACAGGGTCTCTCCGCCCTTCCGGGGCACGGGGCGGACGCTCCCGGCGAGAAGCTCCCGGGCTTCGGCGTCCGCCAGCAGGGGGAGATCCGAGAGGCGTTGGCCGGGCTCTCCAAGCGCACCCGCGAGCAGGGTCCGGAAGTGCCCGGCCATGCGGGCGGCCGTCGAGGTGTCGAACAGGTCGGCCGCGTATTCGAGGGAGCCCGCGAGCCCCTCCTCCCGTTCCTCCAGGGTCAGCGTGAGGTCGAACTTGGAGGTGCCGGCCGGAGCCGGCAGGAGCTCCATAGAGAGCCCCGGGAGCGCGGGAAGCCCGGCCGGCGCGTTCTGCACCGCGAGCATCACCTGGAAGAGCGGCGAGGCGCCCAGGAGACGCTCGGGCCGCAGGACCTCGACCAGGCGCTCGAACGGAAGGTCCTGGTGCGCGTATGCCTGGAGTGTGACCTCGCGCACGCGGCCCAGAAGCTCCCGGAACGCGGGATCTCCGGAAAGGTCGGTCCGCAAAACGATCGTGTTGACGAAGAACCCGATCAGCCCCTCGATCTCCACCCGGTTCCGGTTGGCCACGGGAGCGCCGACCGACAGGTCGTCCCGGCCGGACCAGCGCTGGAGCAGGACGTCGAAGACGGAGAGGAGCGCCATGAACGGCGTGCTCCCGTGCCGGCGGGCGAAGGCGGCGAGATCCCGGGAGGCCTCGCGCGGGAGGTCCAGCTCCACCCGGCCGCCCCGGAAGCTCTGCACGGCGGGGCGGGGCCGGTCGAGCGGCAGCTCGAGAACGCCCGCCTCCCCTGCGAGCTGCTCCTTCCACCAGGCGAGCTGCCCGGCGAGCCCCTCGCCTGCGAGCCAGCGGTTCTGCCACGCCGCGAAGTCCGCGTACTGGAACGGCAGCTCGGGGAGCGGCGAGGGGAGTCCGGCGGAAAAGGCGCGGTAGAGCGCGGCCATCTCCCGGAGCAGGACGCCCAGCGACCAGCCGTCGAAGACCGCGTGGTGCACGACGAAGTGGAGCACGTGCTCGCGCTCGTCCACCCGCAGGAGATCGATCCGCAGGAGCGGGCCCCGGGCGAGGTCGAACGGGCGCACCGCCTCCCGGGCCACGAGCCGGAGCGCTTCCCCGGCCACGTCAGGAAGGCCGGAGAGGTCGATCTCGCGCAGGGGGGAGCCGGCGGCCGGATGGATCACCTGGACCGGCTCTCTCCCCTCTTCACCGAAAGTCGTACGGAGCCCCTCGTGGCGGCGCACCACCTCGGCCAGGGAACGCTCCAGGGCGGCCACGTCGAGAAGGCCCCGGAGGCGGACGGCCCAGGAGACGTTGTAGACCGGGGAGCCCGGGGTGAGCCGGTCAAGAAACCAGAGCCTCTTCTGCGCCGAAGAGAGCGGGAGCGGGCCGGTGCGCGGAACCCGCTCGAAGGGCGGGGCCGCCGGGCCGGCCCCGGCGCCCAGGGCCTCTTCCACGGCGCGCGCGAGCCGCGACACCGTGGGGGCCTCGAAGAGGCGGCGGGCCGGGAGGTCCACGCCGAACACACCGCGGACGCGGGAGAGTACCTGGGTGGCGGCGAGGGAGTGCCCTCCCAGGGCGAAGAAGTCGTCGTGGACGCCCACCCGCTCGCCCCCGAGGACCTCGCGGAAGAATCCCGCCAGGGCCTCTTCGAGGGGGGACCGCGGAGCCACCGGGGCCTGTTCTGCAACCGCCTCCGGCGCGATCCCGGCGAGAGCCCGGCGGTCGACCTTGCCGTTCGGCGAGAGCGGGAGGGCTTCCAGAAGGACGAACGCGGAGGGGACCATGTAGTCCGGCAGCCGCTCGGCGAGGAAGGCGCGCAGGCTCCCCTCCGCGGGCCGGGGCTCCTCCACTGCCACGTAGGCGGCCAGACGCCCGTCCTCGCGGAGGAGCACCGCGGCCTCGCGCACCGCGGGGTGCCGGGCGAGGACCGCCTCGATCTCCCCCAGCTCGATGCGCAGCCCCCGCACCTTGACCTGGTGGTCGAGACGTCCCAGGAAGTCCTGGTTGCCGTTCGGCAGCCAGCGGACCAGGTCGCCCGTGCGGTAGAAGCGGGCTCCCGGCTCACCGGTAAAAGGGTCGGGAACGAAACGCTCAGCGGTCAGGTCCGGCCGGGCCAGGTAGCCGCGGGCGAGCCCCGCGCCGCCCACGAACAGCTCTCCGGGCACGCCCACGGGGACCGGCTGCCCTTCCCGGTCGAGAACGTAGACCCGCGTGCCGTCGATCGGCCGCCCGATCGGGGGCATCCGGCCGTTCTCTCCGGAGAGGACTGGCGCCACCGTGGTGACCACGCTCGACTCCGAGGGGCCGTAGTGGTTCATCAGCCGGAACCCCGCTCCGGGCACGGGGCCGCGGTGCAGCCGGTCGCCGCCCACGATCAGGGCGCGGAGCGGAAGCCCCGGGGGGATCGCCTCTTCGAGGACCGCCTCCGCGAGCGGCGTCGGCAGGAAGGAGAGGGTGATCCCCTCCTCTGCCCACCAGCGGACCAGGGCGGCGGGAGAGATCCGGACCTCTTCGGCGGGGATGTGGATCGACGCGCCGGCCGTCAGGTACGGCCAGATCTCCCAGACCGAGGCATCGAAGGCCGTGTTCGCCACCTGCGTGGCCCGGTCCTTCGCCATGACCGCGTAGAGGTCCCGGTGCCAGCGCACCAGGCCCGCGAGGCCGGAGTGCGGGATCTCGACCCCCTTGGGGGTTCCGGTGGAGCCCGAGGTGTAGACGACGTAGGCCAGGTTTTCCGGCCCCACGCCGCTCTCCGGAGCCCGGTCTTCCCGGCCGCGGACCGCCTCCCAGTCTCCGTCCAGGCAGAGGACGGCCGCCCGCGATTCAGGGAGCCGCGGAAGGAGCCCGCTCTCGGTGAGGAGCACTGGCGAGCCGGCGTCTTCGAGCAGGAACGCGAGCCTCTCGCGCGGAAACGCCGGATCGAGGGAGACGTAGGCCCCGCCGGCCTTCAAAACGGCGGCGACCCCCACGATCCGCTCGGGTGAGCGCTCCGCGCACACCGCGACGCGCACCTCGGGCCCCACACCCAGGGCCCGCAGGTGGTGGGCCAGGCGGTTGGAGCGCGCCTCGAGCTCGCCGTAGGTCAGCCGCTTCTGCCCGGCGATCACAGCCACCGCCTCCGGCCGCCTCCGGGCTGCGGCGGACAGGGCCTCGTGAACGAGCTCTCGGGGCTCCCCCCGGGCTGTGTCGTTCCAGGAGACGAGGATCTGGTGCCGCTCGGGCTCCGAGAGGAGCGGAAGCTCCGCCACGGGACGCTGCGGCTCCGCCACGGCGGCTGTGAGCAGCATCCGGAAATGGCCCGCGATGCGCTCGACGGTCGAGGCGTCGAAGAGGGCCGCGGCGTACTCCCAGACCGCCTCCAACCCCCCTTCCTCATCTCGCAGGTAGAGCACGAGGTCGAACTTGGCCGTGCCCGTGCCCAGCTCCTGGACCGCGAGGCCGAGCCCCGGCCGCAGCTCTCCGGGAAGCCGGGGGGTGTTCTGGAGGACGAGCGCCACCTGGGCGAGCGGGCTGTGGCTCGCGCTGCGCTCCGGCTGCAGCTCCCGGATCAGGCGGTCGAAGGGAAAGTCCTGCCGGTCGGCGGCTGCGAGAACGACCTCGCGCACCTGGTCCAGCAGAGCCGCGAAGCCGGGCCGCCCGGAGAGATCCGAGCGCAGGACGAGGTTGTTGGTGAACAGGCCGATCAGCTCCTGGGTTCCCGGCCGGTGGCGGTTGGCGAACGGAGAGGCCACGACCAGGTCGTCGCGGCCGGTCAGGCGGTAGAGCAACGCATCGAAGACCGCGAGAAGGGCCATGAACGGGGTGGCCCTCCGGCTTCGGGCGAAGGCGGCGAGCGCCCGGACCTCCTCCGGGAGCAGCCGGGAGGAAATCTGTCCGCCGAGGAAATCCTGAACCGGGGGGCGCGGACGGTCGGCCGGCAAGTCGAGAAGCTCCGGGGCGCCGGCCAAGCGCTCCGTCCAGAAGGCGAGCTGCTCTCGCGCCTCCTCGCCGTCGAGCCAGAGCCGCTGCCAGGCCGCGAAGTCGGAGTATTGGAGCGGCGGCTCGGGGAGGGGGGACAGCTTGCCCCCGTAGAGCGCCGCCATCTCGCGGACGAGCACCCAGGTGGACCAGTCGTCCCCGGCCGCGTGGTGCAGGGTGAGGGAGAGCCGGTGGTCGTCTCGCCCGAGCCTCAGCAGCACGGCGGCGAGCAGCGGGCCCTGCGAGAGCTCGATCCTGCGCCGGGCGAGCGTCCGGACGAGAGGCTCCACCTCGGCGCTCCGGACGGCATCCGGCAGAGCCGTGAGATCCACCTCGGGGAGATCGACGGCAGCCTCGCGGAGGACGGGGACGGGCAGGCCGTCCTCGTCCGCAAAGGCGACGCGCAATGCCTGATGACGCCGCACGATCTCCGCCAGGGCGCGCCGCAGGGCCGTGGCATCGAGCGGACCGGAGAGGGTGAGGATGAGAGGGATGTTGTAGACCGGCAACCCTCCATTCATCCGGTCGGAAAACCACATCGCCTCCTGGGCGGGAGAGGTCGCAAGGTGCCCAACCGCCGGGATTGCAGCCGCCGTCTCCGGCGCTCGATCCGCGAGGAGGGCGGACAGACGCGCCACGGTCGGAGCCTCGAACAGGGCGCGCTGCGGGAGACCGAAGCCCAGGGTCTCGCGGACCCGCGCAAGCACGCGGGCGGCCAAAAGGGAGTGCCCCCCCAGCCCGAAGAAGTCGTCCTCGACTCCGACCTCGGGAAGATCCAGGACCTCCGCCCAGATCCCGGCGAGCGTCGCCTCCAGCGCGGTGCGGGGTAGAACCGTGCCCGCCGCGGCTTCGGGCGCCGGCAGCGCCGCCCGGTCCACCTTGCCGTTGGGCGTGCGGGGGAGCTCGGGGAGGACCACGAAGAACGCCGGGACCATGTACTCGGCGAGCAACCGCCCGAGCCAGGCGCGCAGCTCGGAAACGTCGAGTTGCTCCCCGGCCACGTAGGCCACCAGGACCTTCTCCACGGCCTCGGCGCTCCCCTCCCGCTCCCGCGCCACGACCACCGTGTCCGCGACTCCCGGATGCCGCTCGAGGGCGGACTCGATCTCCCCCAGCTCGATGCGGAAGCCGCGGATCTTGACCTGGTGGTCGATGCGCCCCAGGAAGTCAAGCTCGCCGTCTTCCCGGAACCGCGCCAGGTCTCCGGTGGCGTAGAGCCGCTCTCCCGGGGTCTCGGCGAAGGGATCGGGCACGAACCGCTGGGCGGTCAGGTCCGGCCGCCCGAGATAGCCCCGGGCGAGGCCCGCGCCTCCCAGGTACAGCTCGCCCTCGGGCACCGGCTGGAGATCGGAGCCCAGCAGGTGGACGCGCGTCCCCTCGATCGGCCGTCCGATCGACGGGGGCCGCCCGTCCCCGCGCTCCAGGCGGACCCAGGTCGAATAGGTGGTGTCCTCCGAAGGGCCGTAGAGGTTGTAGACCGCCTGGACCGTGGGGATGCGGTAGAGCCGCTCGACCAAGGCCGCCCGGAGCGGCTCCCCGGCCAGGTTGATCGTGCGCACCGAGGCCGGGATGCCGCCGGACCGCGCCAGCTCGGCGATGGCCGAGGGGACTGTATTGACCAGAGTCACCTCGCCGGCCGCGGGCAGGCGCGGCAGCTCCAGGGCGTTCTCCGCGAGGATCACCGTGCCGCCCAGCGACAGCGGGGCGAAGATCTCGAACACCGAGAGGTCGAAGCAGACCGACGTGGCGGCGAGAACGCCCCGCAGCTCCTCCTCTGAGAACACGCTGGCCACCCAGGAGAGGAAGGCCACGGCAGAGCGGTGCTCGATGGCAACCCCCTTGGGCCGCCCCGTCGAGCCCGAGGTGTAGATCAGGTAGGCGAGGTTGCCCGCTCCGGCAAGCGGCGGGAGGGGGGCGGCGCTCCTCTCCTCCACCCGGTCCAGGAGGACGATTCTCGCCCGCGTCTCCGGCAGGCGGCCGAGCAGCCGCTCTTGGGTCACCAGGAGGGGCGCTTCGCTGTCTTCCAGGATGAACGCCTGCCGCTCCCGGGGATAGGCGGGGTCGACCGGGACGTAGGCGCTCCCGGCTTTGAGGATCGCGAAAAGGGCCACGATCAGCCCGGCCGTGCGCTCGGCGCAGACCGCGACCCGCACCTCGGGGCCGGCGCCCTCCTCGCGCAGGAGGCGGGCCAGGCGGTTGGCCCGGAGGTCGAGCTCGCCATAGGTGAGCCTCTCCTCCCCGGCGACGAGGGCCAGGGCCTCCGGCCGCTCCGCCGCCAGCTTCTCGAACGCCTCGTGAAGACAGGAGATCCCTTCGTTCCAACCTCTACCCGGCAACTTCGTCCTCCTCGGCCAACTGGCGCTCGATCTCTTCGAGCAGGATCTCCTCGATCGTCAGCGCGAGCCCCTCGACCGTGGGCTCGTCGAACAGGGCGCGCAGCGGGACCTCCACCTCGAAAGCCGTGCGCAGCCGGTGGAGCACCTGGGGGAGCAGCAGGGAGTGCCCTCCCAACTCGAAGAAGTTGTCCGTGGCGCCCACCCGGCCGACTCCCAGAACCTCGCTCCAGATCGCGGCCACCGCCTCTTCGGACGACGTGCGCGGGGCCACGAAATCCTTCTCGCGGTCGGGCCGGAGGCGGCCCGGGGCCGGCAGCGCCCGGCGGTCCACCTTGCCGCTGGGCGTCAGCGGGAGCGACTCCAGGGCAACGAAAGCCGGCGGCACCATGTGATCCGGCAGCCGGCCCTTGAGGAAGGCGCGCAGCTCCGTCCCGGCCGGTGGCTCCTCGGGCCGGCGCGCGACCACGTAGGCCGCGAGGCGGCGGTCGCCGGGCACGTCTTCCCTGGCCACCACCACGGCCTCGGCCACCCCGGGATGCTCGCCGAGGACCGCCTCGATCTCCCGCAGCTCAACGCGGAAGCCGCGGATCTTGACCTGGTGGTCGATGCGCCCCAGGAACTCGAGGTCTCCCGAGGGCAGGAGGCGGACGAGGTCGCCGGTCCGGTACATGCGCTCTCCCGGCTCCGGGCTCCAGGGATCGGGAACGAAGCTCGCCGCGGTGAGGCCGGGCCGGCCGAGGTAGCCGCGGGCCACGCCCTCCCCGGCTACGCAGAGCTCTCCCGGGATGCCCTCGGGAGCGAGCCCCCCTTCCGGGTCGACCACTCGGATCCGCGCCCCGGGCACCGGCCGGCCGATCGGAACCTCCCCGGCCAGGGAACGCTCCGCGATCTCGGCCGTGAGCTCGCACCGGGTGGCGACGATCGTGGTCTCGGTGGGGCCGTAGGTGTTCCACAGGCGGACGGCTCCGAGCTCCAGCCCGTGCCAAGCCGCGAGCCGCTCCGGCAGGGCCCGCTCGCCGCCGAGGATGACGAGGCGCAGCGCCGGGGGCAGGCGCACGGGCTCCGCCGTGAGGCGCAGGACCATCTCGTGCCAGAAGGCGGTGGGCAGGTCGAGCACCGAAACGCCCCATTCCGCACAGCGGGCCAGGAATTCCCCCGTCGATCCCAGCATGGCCTCGGTGCGCAGGGCGAGAGCCGCCCCACTCGCCAGGCAGGGGTAGATCTCCTCGGCGCTGGTGTCGAAGTTGATCGAGGCGAACTGGAGCACGCAGTCCCGAGGGTTGAGGGCTTGCTCGTCCCGGAACGCCGCCACGTAGCGCGCGAGCGAGCCGTGGCGGACCATGACCCCCTTGGGCTTGCCCGTCGACCCGGAGGTGTAGATCAGGTAGGCCAGGTGGTCCGGGTCCACGGCCACGGCGGGCGGCTCCGCGCTGCGGCCCGCGATCGCTTCGGCGTCTTCGTCCAGCAGGACGGCGCGAGCCCGGGCGCCCAGCGCGGGCCGCGCGGTGAGGAGCTTTCCGGTGGTGACGAGGACCGTGGCTCCGGCGTCTTCGAGCACGTAGGCCAGGCGCTCGGCCGGATAGGCCGGGTCCAGCGGCACGTAGGCGCCCCCGGCCTTGAGCACCGCGAGCAAGGCCACGATCATCTCCGGCGACCGCTCCACGCAGAGGCCGACGACCCTCTCCGGCCCCACGCCCAGGGCCATCAGGTGTCGGGCGAGCCGGTTGGCCCGGAGGTCGAGCTCGCCGTAGGTGAGCCGGCCCTCCGCGCCGATCACGGCGACCGCGTCCGGATCGCGCCGCGCCTGGGCCTCGAAGAGCCGGTGGACCGGGGGGACGTCCCCCGCGGCCGGGGCGCTGCCCCAGGCGAGGAGCTCCCGGCGCTCTTCGAGCGTCATCAGCTCATAGTCCCACAGGCTCCGGGAGGGATCGGCGGCGACACCTGCGAGCAGCCGGCTGTACCTCGCGAGCAGCCGGTCGATCGTGGCCTCGTCGAACAGCAGGGCGTTGTAGGTGATCGAGGCGAAGAGGCCCTCGCCCGGCCGCTCGGTCAGGGTGAGCCCCACCTCGAAGATGGCCGTGCCCAGGTTCTCGGCCTCGTGTTCGGATTCGAGGAGCGAGAACGTGAGGCCGGGCACCGAAAGCTCCTGCCGGGGCACGTTCTGGAGCAGGAACATGACCTGGAACGGAACCCGGCCCGCCTCGCGCTCCGCGGAGACGGCCTGGAGGATCTGCTCCAGGGGGAGGTCCTGGTGGGTGAAGGCGCCGAGGGCCGTCTCGCGTACCCGGCCCAGCGCCTCCGTGAAGCCCGGATTGCCGGAGAGATCCGTCCGCAGCACCAGGGTGTTCAGGAAGAACCCGATCAGCCCCTCGATCTCGGCCCGGTTGCGGTTGGCGATCGGGGCCCCCACCACCACGTCCTCCTGGGCCGTGGCGCGGAGCAGCAGGGTCTCCCAGGCGGCGAGCAGCGTCATGTAGAGCGACGCCGACTGCTTCCGGGAGAGGGCGTGGAGGCCGTTCAGAAGCTCCACGGGGAGATCGATCGCCCTCACCCCCACCTGGAAACCCTGGACCGCCGAGCGGCGGCGGTCAGCCGGGAGCAGGAGAGGGGGCAGCGTCCCCCCGAGCTGGCGCCGCCAGTACGCGAGGCCGGCCTCCCGGGCCTCTCCGGAGAGGACCTGCCGCTGCCAGACCGCGAAGTCGGGGTACTGGACGGGCAGGTCCGGGAGCGGTGAAGGCTCGCCCGCGGCGAAGGCGCCGTAGAGCACGGCCATCTCGCGGATCAGGACCCCCATGGACCAGCCGTCGGAGGCGATGTGGTGCATGGCGAGAAGAAGCGCGTGCTCGGCCTCCTCCCCCTCGGAGATCCTCAGCAGGGTTGCCCGCAGCGGGCCGCGGGAGAGGTCGAACGGCCGCGCTCCCTCCTCCCCGGCGAGGCGGCGGGCTTCGGGCTCCCCGGCCGGAAGGTGGCGGAGGTCGATCACCGGCAGCGGGAACGCCCGGGGCGGCTGGACGATCTGCACCGGCTGCCCGTCCGCGAGGACGAAGGCGGTGCGCAGCGCCTCGTGGCGCCGCACGAGCTCCGTCAGGCAGCGGCCGAGCACGGCCTCGTCCAACGCGCCGCGGAGCCGCACCGCGCGGAACAGGTTGTAGGCCGACGTGCCGGCGTCGAGCTGGCCCAGGAACCACATCCTCTCCTGGGAGAAGGACAGGGGGAGCGGGCGGTCCCGGGGCACGGGCACGATCGGCGGGACCGCGAGGCCCTCCCGCTCGCGCCGCGCCGCCTCGACGGCCCGCGCGAGCCCGGCCACCGTGGGGGTCTCGAACATCCTCTGGAGCGGCAGGTCGACCCCGAGCGCCGCGCGCACGCGGGAGATCACCTGCGTCGCGAGAAGCGAGTGGCCTCCCAGGTCGAAGAAGCTCTCCCGGGTCCCCACCCGCTCGCGGTGCAGCACCTCGGCCCAGATCGCGGCCACGACCTCCTCGACCGGCGTGAGCGGAGCGGAGTCGATCTCGGGACCGCTCGTTTCGGGGACGGGCAGGGATTTGCGGTCGACCTTGCCGCTCGGCGTCAAGGGAAAGGCCGGGAGGGCCACAAAGGCTCCCGGGATCATGTAGTCCGGCAGGCTCCGCCGCAGGAAATCCCGCAGCTCGCTGGGTACCGTCCCTTCGGCTACGAGATAGGCCACGAGGCGCTTGTCCCCTTCTTCCTCGCGCACCACGGCCACGGCCTGGCGCACGGCCGGGTGGCGGGCGAGCGCCGCCTCGATCTCCCCCAACTCGATGCGGAAGCCCCGCACCTTCACCTGGTGGTCGATGCGGCCCAGGAACTCCAGCTCCCCGCCGTCGCGGAACCGGACCAGGTCGCCCGTGCGGTAGACCCGCTCTCCCGGCCGGACGCTCCAGGGGTGGGGGATGAACTTTTCCGCTGTCAGGCCGGGCCTCGCCAGATAGCCCCGCGCCAGGCCCTCACCGCCGATCCACAGCTCTCCGGCCACGCCGGCCGGCACCGGTCCGAAGGCGGGGTCCACGACGAAGAATTCCGTGTTGGCGACCGGCCGGCCGAG
>DATEIO010000251.1:0-12022 GCA_035278895.1 Thermoanaerobaculia bacterium
TTGACGTCGCCGCCGCCCAGGATGCTCTTGGGGTCCACGTCCTCGAATCCGGCGAGGATCTCGGCGGGGGAGCGGCCTACGGTGTGGAGCATCACGTTCAGGCGTCCGCGGTGGCTCATGGCGAGCACCACCTGGCGCGCCCGATGGTCGGCCGCGGATTCGAGCATCTGGTCAAGACACGAGAGCAGGGCCTCGACGCCCTCGATCGAGAACCGCTTGGTGCCTAAATAGCGGGACTGGAGGAACTGCTCGAAGGTCTCGGCCCGGGTGAGAAGCTCGAGAATCCGGTCCTGGTCGAAGCGGGGGCGCTCGGCCGTCTCCATCCTCTCTTGAATCCACCGCCGCCGGGCGGGGTCGGGGATGTGCATGAACTCGACCCCGACGGTGCCGCAGTAGAACCGGCAGGCGTAGTCGGCAGTAGCGCGGTCGGCGTCCTCGGTGAGATCGGGCTGCTGCTCCGGCGCCATCCGGTTCATCGGGTCCAGGTCGGCCACGAGGAACCCCAGGCGGCGGTATGCGTCCAAAGTCTTCTCGTCCAGAGCGGCGGGCCGCTCGGGCGTAACTGTAGCGGTAGGGGGAAGGGTCGTGGTTACCATAACGGGCTGAGGATACCGCAAGTGGGAAGGGGGGGTCTTCGCCTGTGCAACCGAAGGCCCCCGATCTTCCTATGTATGTATAGGGGGAGGGAAGACCCCTTCCAGTCGAGGAGGGGAACAGATTGGCAGATTCCATAGAAGGCCATAGCAGTTCATTGGGAACCTGATTGCAAGGAGGCTGCTTGGAAGAGCCGGATCTGGCGAAGGTGTTCAAGAAGCCAGGAAGTCAATGGAGTGAATCCGAAATCAAGGCTTGTCTGGAGTGGTTCTTCAAGGATTGGTGGAGCGTAATGGCGCCTCAAGTGGGCCGTCACCTCGGCAAATGGGCAACCGCAGAAAATGTCAGGGAATTCTGGTCTTCGTTTGCTGCGTACAGCCTCCACGACGTCATCCGCCGCTACGATCCCGATCGGGGGAGAAGCTTTGAAAGCTACGTCTTCCTTTGTCTCAAGCAGGAGTGCTGGAGGCTCAGGATACGGATCACAGAGGTTCGCACCCACGAGCAGTCTCTCGCCGACCTTCCGGGAGATGCGGTATCGCCGGTCGAGGAAGACGAGAGCGGAACGACCGAGCGGAGAGACCTGCTCTGGAAGGCGCTCAACAAGATCGATCCCCGGTATGCAGACGTGTTGAGGGACCTCTACTTCTACGAGAAATCCGTATCGCAGATCGCAAACGAGAGGAAAGTGCCTCCGAACACTGTCAAATCGTGGCTCCTTCGGGGACGTAAAAAGGTGAAGGCAGCACTAGCAGAGTTGGACTGCCAGAAGCAGAGAGGGTGACGATGAACACGACGAAAGACTTGGCAAGAGAGGATCTTGAAGGCTTACGAAGGTTGGCGGAGGCCTTGGAAGCCAGTCCGAGCGAAGTGACGGGGCGCCATCTCTCGGACGACGAATTCGTAGGCTATGTGGCTGACCGCCTGCCTGAGGAAGCCGTTCGAGAGCTCGACCTGCATCTTGAATCGTGCGAGGAGTGCGCCGGGGAGATCGATCGGCTCACCACCATTTCCCAAGCCTTCCTCGCTGACCAAGAGCGCCTGACCCAGTGGTCGATCGACAGGGTCTTGGAGCAGGTCCGCTCCGAGGCCACGATTCCCCGGGTAGAGGTCGAGAAGACTCCAGAGCCCCGGGTCCACCGGCCGGGAGCCCTGCTGTCCCGGCCTCGCGGCGGCCTGGTCCACGAGAGCGTGCGCAGACACATCCTGCTCGAAAAGTTCGACGCCCTGGTTCGGAGCTTCCCTCCCCGATGGCGAGGATTCGAGGAGGCAAGATTCCGCAAGCTGATGGCAATCGGGGCGGGAGTGGATCAGAGCATCGAGCTCGTATCCCAGGCTTCCGGCCTCGAGCCTCCGGACGGGCTCGAAATCAGAGAGGAGCTCTGGCTCGTCCTCACGAGCGCAGCGGGGTTTCCCTCGTTGGAGAGCTGGCTCCAGAGCGCTCTGGCGCCCGAATCTCTCGAACCGATGGAATCGATTCCCAGGATCAACGAACATCGGGCACATCCTGCATTGCAGGAAGGAATGATTTTCGAGTTCGTCAGGGCCGCCCATGACAACCTGAGGCGGGTCAAGGAATTGCTCCGCAAGGAGCCGAGGCTCGTGAAGGCCTCCTGGAATTGGGGGTGTGGCGACTGGGAGACGGCGCAGGGGGCCGCGGGTCACATGGGCAACAAGGAGGCTTTGGAGTTCCTCCTCTCCGAAGGCGCCGAGATGGACATCTTCTGTGCCGCCACTTTAGGAAAGGTGGAGGTGGTCGAGCCGCTCGTCGCGACCTGTCCGGAGCTGGCCAAGGCCAGAGGTCCGCACGGGATTCCCCTGATCGAGCACGCGCGAGCCGGGGAGCAGGATGAGATGGTCGAGTTGCTCCGGTATTACGGGGCCGCCTGAACCGGCTTTCTCACCGTCTCGACGAGCACCGCGTATCCCGCCGCCGCGCTCCAGGAGCCTGCGCGGCTAGAAAACAAGGACCCAAAGGACTGCAAGGACAACAAGGACAACAGCCTTGATGTCCTTTCCGTCCTGAATGTCCTTGGTGTCCTTGCAGTCCTTGCTGCTCCTCTACCCCACTGTAGCTATCCACGTGGATCAGCCTGGATGAGCGGAGTTTATGCCACAGATTCGGACATTTCTCTTTTCGCAGATACACTAGGCACCGAGGCCGGCGATGGTTGCCGGGCCTCGGCCGCAAGGAGTCTGCAGTCGCCGGTGGCACGCCGTATCGCAGTTCTCGCCGTTCTGATCCTCGCGCAATCTCTCGCTTCAGCCGGCCATGCCTCCGGGCAGGAAGGCTGGGGCCTCGTAGTCGACCCCAAGGGAACCGTGGCGTTCACGGACGTCCCGGAGGGCGCCGTCTGGCGGATCCGCCCGGGCGGAGAGCCCGAAAAAATCGCGCTCGACAAGCACACCCGCGCCCTCGTCCTGGGCAGCGACGGCCATCTCTACGGCACGGAGCCCGCTCCGGAGGCCGCGGTCTGGCGAATCGATCCGGAGGGGAGCCTCTCCTACGTGGTCCCTCCCAGCACCAACCTCGCCATGGACCTCCAGGCGTTCACGGTGGACAGCCAGGGCGCGCTCTATTCGACGAGCGAGGGGAGCGGGACCGTGCTCCTCCAGAAGCGCAGGCCGGACGGGAAGGTGGAGACCCTCGCGGGCGGCGGCCGGGGGCACGCGGACGGCCAGGGGAGCGCAGCGCGCTTTGCGGGGATCGACGGCATGGCCTGGGGCCCCGGCGGGCTCCTCTATGTGGCGGACGGACCGTACGTCCGCACCGTGGCGCCGGACGGAACCGTGAAGACGCTGGGGAAGGGCCCGTTAACCGAGCCGGCCTGGGAGGAGGATCTCCTGGGCGTCTCCGTGGCCCCGGATGGGACGGTGTACGCGGCGGACTACGGCGGCCGGAGGCTTCTGCGGATGGACGCCTCAGGCCAGGCGCGGACGGTGCTCCAGGGCGGGCGGTACTGGGCTCCCACCGGAGTGGCCGTGGCCGGGGAGGACATCTACGTTCTGGAGCAGCCCCGAAAGCCCCTGGCGGCCCTGGCCGACGCCGGGATCGGTCCTTACCTGCGGGTGCTGCGGGTGATGCCGGGAAGGGAGCCGGCCGTTCTCGTCCGGCTCTGGGGCCGCAACACGGTGGCCGCCGCGGCAGGCACGGCGGCCGTTCTGGTGATCCTGGTTCTTCTCTGGCGGCGCCGGCGGCGGTCCCGCTACGGGGGAAGCCGCCGGCTCAGGCTGTGACTCTACGGGCAGGTGTTGAAGGCCACCGTGTCCTGGATCGGACGGAAGGCCCGGTTCAGAGGGTTGGTGTACTCCTTGACCGTGTTGGTCTTGGTGTCGGTCACGGTGAGGACGACCTCGACGTTGGTCAGGCCGCTCGCGAAGACCCAGTAGCGGCTGTTCACGCCGCAGCCGTTCAGCACCTTGACCGTGGCCTCGACGTTCTTCCGGTCGAAGAAGTAGAGATAACCGGTGTCTTCCGTCAGGGTCACGGTGTGAGCCGCCTTGGGAGTGGGATCGCTGGCGGTCCGGTACGTGGCCGTCACCCGGAAGCGGCCGTTGCTCAGGCACAGGGCGAATTCGCCGGGCACGCAGGCGGTCGTCGACTCGAAGGCGCCGATGTCGCACCGTCCGCCGGCGGGGCGGGTGGCGCCGCGCTGGTCGGTCAGCTCGCAGGCGCCGTTGCCGCTGCCCGGAGCCGCGGGGTTGCCCGCGTTGAGGGCGGGGCTGCCGGACGGCAGGGCAACGGTGGGGGTCGTACCGCCACTGCCGTTGGCGCCGGTCACCTGGAAGAGCGGGTCGGCCGCGGTGCCCAGGATGTCGTTTTTCGCCGCGCTGAAGCCGGTGCAGCCGCCGCCGACGCCGACCGCGTTATAGCCGGCCGATTGGGTCGAGCCCGTGCAGTCGGGATCGGTGCCGCCCGTGTTGCCCGCGATGATCGTGTTGCTGAACGTGGGGGCGTTGCTGCCGATGAACGCCGAATTTTCGGAGTACACGCCGCCGCCGTCCTGGGCCGCGGTGTTGCTGACGATGGTTACGTTGTTGATGGTGGCCGGGAGGTCGCGGAAGAAGTAGAGCGCGCCGCCGTAGGCGGTGTTGGCCCGGTTGACCAGGAAGGTGACGTTGCGGAGCGTCAGCTCCGTGCCCCGGGCGGCGATGGCTCCGCCGCTGGCGCCGGCCAGGTTCAGATTGAACGCGCTCTCGATCACGGTGAGCGAGCCGGTGGTGCCGTCGGTGAAGATGGCACCACCGAAGGTGGCGCCGGTGGTGCGGTTGCTGGTGAACTGGACGCGGGTGAGCTCGACGTCGCCGTTCTCGTTCAGGAGGGCGCCGCCGTTGCCGGCGGCCGTGCCTCTCTGGAACAGGACTCCCGAGAGCGTGAGGCTGGCGCCGTGGACGTGGAGGATGCGGTCGAGCTCGGCCCCGTCGATCACGGTGGTCGGGACTCCGGCGCCCAGGATCACCAGGTCTTCGGTGATGTCCAGGTCGCCGGTCGCGGCCAGATCCTCCCCCTCTCCGATGCGGGAGAGGATGTAGGTCCCCGCGGGGAGGATGATGACGTCGGTGCCGGCCGTGGAGTTGGCGGCGACGACGGCCTCGCGCAGCGAGCAGTCCTGGTTGCAGGCGCCGTCCAGGGTGTCGGCCGTCTTGGTGACGGTGAGGACCGCGGCTTGAGCCGGCACGGCGGCCAGCGCAAGCACGGTCAGGGCGGTGGAGCAGAGATTTCGAATACCGCAGATCATGGGTGACTTCTCCTTGACCTCAAGGTCGATCGGAAGGAATCGGTTCTGCAATTTTTACGGATGTCCTCTTCACAGCGTCCAAGAGGAAGGACGGAGGAGAGCCCTGGGTCAGTTGACGGCGTGCGGCACGGCCAGGGCAAAGGGGGCGATCTCGGCGTCGAAGCTGTCGCCGTTTTCGAGCACCATGCGGTAGGAGCCCTGCATGGCCCCGACCGGGGTGGAGAGGGGGCAGAAGCTGGTGTACTCGAAGGCGTCTCCCGGGGCGAGCACGGGCTGCTCGCCTACGACGCCCGGCCCCTGCACGCGCTGGGTCTCGCCGTTGGCATCGGTGATCAGCCACTCGCGGCTGACGAGCTGGACTTTCTCCTCACCCAGGTTGGTGATGCGGACCTGGTAGGCGAAAAAGTAGTAGTTCTCCGGCGGCGAGCTCCGGTCCTCGTCGTAGAAGCTCTCGACCTGGATGCGGATCCCGCGGGTGGTGGTATCGCTCATGGCCGCGCCATTATGCCATGGCCCCTTGGCGGGCCTGGGGTACAATCCCGCCGCTCCGCGCCCGGGCGCGGAGATCTTGAAGGAGGGATGCGATGGAGTGGATGAGCAATCCGGAGAGCTGGATCGCGCTCTTGACCCTGACGGTCCTGGAGATCGTGCTGGGGATCGACAACATCATCTTCATCTCGATCCTGGCAGGGAAGCTCCCGCAGGATCAGCAGCCCAAGGCTCGCACGGTGGGCCTCGGGCTCGCCATGTTCATCCGCATCGCGCTCCTGGCCTCGCTCGCCTGGATCGCCCGGCTCACCGACCCGCTGTTCACGGTGCTCAGCCAGGAGATCTCCGGGCGGGACCTGATCCTCTTGATCGGAGGCGTCTTCCTTCTCTTCAAGGCCACCCGCGAGATCCACGAGCGTCTGGAGGGCGACGAAGGACACGCGAGCGCCAAGGTGAAGGCCTCGTTCACCTCGGTCATCGTGCAGATCCTGCTGCTCGACATCGTCTTCTCCCTGGACTCGGTGATCACCGCCGTGGGCATGGCCGAAGAGCTCGCGATCATGATCATCGCCGTAGTCGTAGCCGTGGCCGTGATGATGTTCGCGGCCGGACCGATCAGCACGTTCGTGGCCAGGCACCCCACGGTGAAGATGCTCGCCCTCTCCTTCCTCCTGCTGATCGGCATGTCGCTCGTGGCCGAGGGGCTGGACCAGCACATCCCCAAGGGCTACATCTACTTCGCCATGGGCTTCTCGGTGCTGGTCGAGATGCTGAACCTGCGGGCGAAGTCCAAGCAGGAGCCGGTGCACCTGCACGAGCCGTACGTGGAGGCCAGGAAGAAGTAGAGGTCAGGGCCTGCGGAACTCCCGGGTCTCGCCGTCTGGGAAGACGAGCACGAGGCTCCGCTCGTCGGCGGTCTTGACCTCGCCCGTGCCGAAGATGGGCAGGGTCACGGTGTCCCCCGCCTGTACGGACGCCGGGTCGCCTCCTCCCAAGAGAGGCGGCAGGGTGAGGACGTCCGAAGACTTGGGGACTGCCCGGCTGGGTGATTCGGCGTGCGAGGCGGCCGGCTCGGGCACGGGGCGCTCGCAACTGTCGCAGCGCCCGCAACGGTCCCAGTCCACCTCCTCGCCGAAGTAGTCGAGGATCGCCTTCCAGCGGCAGAGGGCGGTCTGGGCGTAGAGAACCATGCGCCGCAGCCGGTCGCGGTCGGTCTCGGCCCGCTTCTCGTACTGCCGGGCCATGGCGTCGAGCTCGTCTCCGGTAAGACCGGTGCGGAGCAGCCGGAAGTGCCCGGCCTCGGGTTCGTCCACCATCTCCAGGTCCTTCATCGTGGCAAGTACCACCCGCACCTTCCCCTGGGCCACGCCGGACCGCTCGTGGAGGGCGGAAGCCAGAACCGGCTCGCGGTCCGCCCGGAGCTTTTCGAGCGCCTTGTAGACGGCGTCGAAGTGCTCTTCCTTCGGGTAGCGGCCGTTCAGGAAGAAGATCTGGGTGTTCCTGTCCTCGGGCAGGTAGAGAAGCACGCAGCGGGCGGTCTCTCCGTCGCGGCCGGCCCGGCCCGCCTCCTGGTAGTAGGCCTCCAAAGACCCGGGCAGGTTGTAGTGGACGACGAAGCGGATATCGGGCTTGTCGATCCCCATGCCGAAGGCGTTGGTGGCCACGATCACCCGGATCTCGCCCGCCATGAAGCGGTCCTGGTTCTTCCTGCGCTCCCGGGCACCGAGCTTGCCGTGGTAGCGCGCCACGGAAAAGCCCAGGCTCTCCAGGTGCTCGGTCACCGCCTCGCAGTCCTTGACCGTCGAGGTGTAGATGATGCCGGACCCCGGGGTCTCCTGGATCAGGCGGGCCAGGCGCTCGCGCTTCTGCTCGTCGTCGCGCACGGGGATCACCTCGAAGCGGAGGTTCTCCCGGTAGATTCCGGTGTCGATGACCTCCATCTCCTCGCGGCCGAGCTGGCGGCGGATGTCGTCCACCACCTCGGGGGTGGCGGTCGCCGTGAGCGCCAGGACCGGCGGGTTCCCCAAGGCGGCGATGGCCTCTTTGAGACGCAGGTAGGAGGGGCGGAAGTCGTGCCCCCATTGGGAGAGGCAGTGGGCCTCGTCGATCACGAAGACGTCGATCGTGACCCCTTTCAAGGTCTCCAGGAACTCGGGCTGGGCGAGCCTCTCGGGGGTGACGAAGACGAACTCCCGCTCCTCATTCTCGATCCCGGAGAGAATCTCCTTCTCCTCGCCCGCCGAGAGCGTGCTGTTGACCTGGGCTGCGTCGATCCCCATCTCCTGGAGCTTGTCCACCTGATCTTTCATCAGGGAGATGAGGGGGGAGACGACGATGGTGATGCCGGGGAGCTGGGCCCCTGGGAGCTGGTAGCACAGAGACTTGCCGGCGCCGGTAGGCATGATCGCCAGGGTGTCCTTCCCCTCGATCACCGAGCGGATGACCTCTTCCTGCCCTTCCCGCAGCGACTTGAAGCCGAACTTGCGGCGCAGCGTGCGCCGAAGCGTGGAAAATTCGATGGGTTCTGCCATGCCCCAGGCCAAAGCAACCGGCGTGCCGCGCGCTCTTCAAAAATGGGAAATAAACGCTCCGGCCCGCTGTTCCGTATACGGAGCGGCCGTTTCGGAGAAGGGTGGGGGACTGAAAAACTTTCCGGCCGTCCCTCCGTAGACGCGAGGGGGTGATCCTCCCCGGATCGTTCTCTCTCCTGCAGGGAAAGCGGCAAAAAGCCGTTGACGAGTCGGCCGGGCGGGAGTAGACTCGTTCTACAAAATAGTGAAAGGGGTATTGGTAGGTCTTGCACCACCCCCCTGGGGCTGGTTGCCCAGAGAGGTACGTGCCCCCGTTTTTCGAGTGAGGATTACGACGATGGATCTGGTGACTTTTGTGAGCACGTTGTTGGTCGGGGCCGTAGGCGGCTGGATGATCGAGCAGGAAGTCGGCCCTCAGCTGGTCCGCTGGACCCGCCTGCAGCGGATGAAGATGCGCCTTCAGCGCCGCAACGAGCGCGGAGAGTAAGGCCCGGGCACCCGGCGCAATGAATTGGGCCCCGTAGCGGTTGTAGGGGCGCAATTCATTGCGCCCCCCCTTTCGGGCATCCCCGCCTCAGGCGCAGGTCACGCGGACCCGGTGCCAGGCGTTGTTGACGTAGCCTTTGAAATTCCAGACCTGAGCCGGGTGCTCGGGCTGGGTGTGGGCGGCGGAGTCCCAGGCGCGGCAGATCAGCTCGTGAGAGCCGGCGGGCAGGTCGAGGGCCGCTTCCCAGAGGCGCCACGTCCATGGTCCGCTCTCCCTCAAGGAAGCGACCGTCCAGCTCCGCCCTCCATCCGTCGAAACGTCCACCCGCTCGACCGTCCGTCCTCCCCCCGCCAGAGCCCAGCCCTGGACCTTCACCGTTCCCGCGGTGAGCGTCTCCCCTTCGCGCGGCGCGCAGATCACCGAGCTCACGGGGAAGTCCCCCAGCATCATCCCCTGGTCGTATTCCACCGTCTCCGGCCGCATGGCCGACGGGAAGAGCCGGTAGGCCTTGGACTGGAAGTAATTGTCGGACGGGGTCTCCTGGAGCGTGATCGCGGTGAGCCACTTGACGCTGCGCGCGCCGATGTAGCCCGGAACGACCACCCGCAGCGGCGCGCCGTGCACGGCCGGCAGGGGCTCGCCGTTCATCTCATAAGCCAGAAGCACCTCGGGGCCGAGGGCCTTCCCGACCGGGATCGAGCCGCCGAAGTGGAAGCGGTGGCCGTGCCGCTCGGTCTCGTCCAACCCCGTGAAGGCGGCGTGGCGCGCCCGGCTCCTGGGCTCCGCCGCGGCGAGAAGGTCCCGCAGGGGCACGCCGCCCCAGACGGCGTTGCTGATCGCCTCGGTCCCCCAGGGAAGCTCGTGAGGGATCGGCTCGACGGCCATCATCTCCAGGCGGCGGTTGCCCGCGCACTGGAGCGTGGCCGTGACCGTGGCCTTGGGGAAGTGCCGGATCTCGTCCAGGGTCAGCGAGAGCGGCCGCCGCACGAGGCCGTCCACGGTCAGGCGGTAGGACTCCGGGGCGACCGCGGGGACATCCCCGTGGTTGCGGACGAAGAACAGGCCGTTCGGCGTCGTAAAGTCGTGGATCACCCTCTCGGGCGCGGGGCCGCCGTTCAAGGGCGAGCTCTGTCGAACGAGAAAGCCGGGAAGTTTGCCGATGGGATCGTGTTCGCTCATTCGTCGTAGGAGAGAGAGCGGATCTGGCGGCGGTAGAGGCCGTCGTCCAGAGGCTCGAAGATCGTACAGTGGTCCATCTCGCCGCCGTAGACATGGAGCGTGAGCGAGGGGAGGTCGGGCCGGGCATTGGCGAGCACGTGATGCTCGAAGGGCGGGATCAGCGCTCCCGCCGCTCCGGCCGTGGCGTGGACGCTCCCCCGCTCCGCGAAGCGGAAGACGCCTTCCTCCTCCTCGTGCAGGAGCTCGTAGCGGCAGACCTCCATCTCGCCCTCCACCACCCCCTCGACGCACCAGATGCCCGCGTGGTCGTGGAGCGCCGTCCGCTGCCCCGGCCCCCAGGTCATGATGAGGGCCGTGAAGTTGAGCTCCTCGTCGCGGTAGAGCAGGCGCCGCGCGTACGAGCCCGGCTTGGGGGTCCGGAAATGCTCGGGCAGAATCAGCCCTTCGGCCGGAATGAAGGATTCCAGGTCCTGCTTGATCCGCTCGGTGATGGCCGTGATGTCGCCGAGGCGGACCGCGTCGCGCAGCCGCTCGATCAGGGGATCCACAACGGTCGCAGAGGTCATGGTGAGATCTCCCGGTCTGAAGGTTAGTCCTGCTCCAGATAAGTGTATCCCGAGAGCCCCTCTTCGTAACGCCGGAGGAGGTGCCTCGACTCCTCGAACGTCATCCGCTTGGCGCGCAGGGCCTGCTCCGACGCGCGGCGGACCCGCGCCACCAGGTCCTCCCGGTTGTAGCGCACGTAGCGCAGGACGTCCGCCACCGTGTCGCCGTTGACCACCCCCTCGATCTTGTAGTCGTCCTCGGGATCGAGCGAGACGTGGACCGTGTTCGTGTCGCCGAACAGGTTGTGCAGATCGCCCAGGATCTCCTGGTAGGCGCCCACCAGGAAAGCGCCCAGGTAGTAGGGCTCGCCGGGCCGGACGTCGTGGAGCTCCAGCACGTCCTTGACGTCCCGGCGGTCGATGAAGTGGTCGATCTTGCCATCCGAGTCGCAGGTGATGTCCGCCAGCACGGCGCGGTTCACCGGCTCCTCGTTCAGGCGGTGGATCGGCAGCACCGGGAAGAGCTGGTCGATCGCCCAGGAGTCCGGGAGGGACTGGAACACGGAGAAGTTGCAGAAGTAGGTATCCGCGAGCTGGCGCTCCAACCCTTCGAGCTCCTCCGGCACCTGCGGCATCGTCCGCGTGATGCGGAGGATCTTCTGGCAGGTGGCCCAGAACAGGTCCTCGGCCAGGCCGCGGTCCTCGAGCGACAAGTGGCCCAGGTTGAACAGGCTCTGGCACTCGTCCCGGCCCGACATGGCGTCGTGGTAGGACTCGAGGAGGTTCTTGCGCGAGACCTCCTTGTAGGTCTCGAAGAGGTTCTTGAGCGGAAGCTCGGCTTCCGCCGGGGCCTTGCGCGGCAGCTTGCCGACCTCGAACTCGGAGATGCCGAGGACGTCGATGATGAGCACCGCGTGGTGCGCCACCGTGGCCCGCCCCGACTCCGAGACGATCGTCGGGTGCGGCACGCCCTTGGCGTCGCAGACCTCCATCACGCCGTAGATGATGTCGTTGGCGTACTCCTGGAGCGTGTAGTTGAGCGACGAGGCGAAGTTCGTCTGCGAGCCGTCGTAGTCCACGCCCAGGCCGCCGCCGACGTCCAGATAGCGCAGCGGCGCGCCCATCTGCACCAGGTTCACGTAGACCTGGGCGGCCTCGCGCAGGGCGTCCTTGACCGAGCGGATCGAGGAGATCTGGCTTCCCAGATGGAAGTGGACGAGCTCGAAGGCGTCGAGCAGGTCGTTCTCGCGCAGGAAGGCCACGGCGTCCAGGAGGTCGCGGCCCGAGAGACCGAACTTCGAGCGGTCACCGCCCGAAGCCTCCCAGTGCCCGGCGCCCTTGGCCGACAGGCGGGAGCGGATGCCGATGTGGGGCCGCACCTTCATCTCCTGGGAGATGCGGTGGATGAGCGGCAGCTCCGACGGCTTCTCGACGACCATGATCACGTGCCGGCCGAGC
>DATEIO010000252.1:0-4605 GCA_035278895.1 Thermoanaerobaculia bacterium
AGCCCGGAGCCGCGCTTTCCGGCAGCGACGCCACGGAGATCATCCGCCGTAGCTTGAAGCTTCTGGGCGGAGCATGACCTTCACGATCCCCAACCTGCTGTCCATCCTGCGCATGGGGCTCGTCCCCCTGTTCATCATCGCAGTGATCGACGGCCACGCCTTCCGGGCGCTCCTGATCTTTCTGATCGCGGGGATCACCGATGCCCTGGACGGCTTCATCGCCCGCGTCTGGAAGCAGCAGTCGCTCCTGGGCACCTACCTCGACCCGGTCGCCGACAAGCTCCTCCTGGTCTCCGCCTACATCGCCCTGTCGATCCCCAGCCTGAACCAAGGCACGCAGATCCCGCTCTGGGTCACGGTCCTCGTCATCGCCCGCGACGTGCTGCTCGTGGTGGTCGCCCTGGTGCTCTACCTGGCGGCCGGCGTCCGGCGCTTCCCGCCCAGCGTGCTGAGCAAGATCAACACCGCGCTCCAGGTGGTGACGGTGGTCCTGGTCCTCCTCTCGAATACGCTGCCGCATGTCCGGTGGGTCGACCTGATCGCCGACGGCGCGATCTACGTCGTCGCGGCGTTGACGCTCGCCTCCGGCCTCGACTACATGCTCCGCGTCGGCCGCCTGCAGCCCGCGAAAGCTCACCCGGAGTGAGGCGCGCCGGTACCGGATTCTGGTAACATGTCCGGAGACCGATTGAGGACCGATGTCAGACTTCGTTCATCTCCATCTTCATAGCCAGTTCAGCCTTTTGGACGGCGCCAACCGTCTCGACGACGTCATGAAGGCGGCCGTCGAGGCGGGCATGCCGGCCGTGGCCCTGACCGACCACGGCAACATGTTCGGGGCCATCGAGTTCTACAACAAGGCGCGCGCCGCGGGCATCAAGCCGATCGTGGGCATGGAAGCCTACGTGGCCCAGGGAAGCCGTCAGGACCGCACTCCAGGCCGGGGGAGCAGCAACCACCTGGTGCTCCTCGCGAAGAACGAGACCGGCTACCGGAACCTGATCAAGCTGACCTCCACCTCGTACCTCGAGGGCTTTTACTACAAGCCGAGGATCGACAAGGAGATCCTGAGGAAGCACAGCGAGGGGCTGATCTGCCTCTCCGCGTGCCTCAAAGGCGAGATCAACGAGCACATCGTCCACACCCGGGAGAGGGAGGCGGAGGCCACGGCCAAGGAGTTCCTGGAGATCTTCGGAGAAGGGAACTTCTACCTCGAAATGCAGGACCACGGAATCGCCGAGCAGCGGCTCGCCAACGAGGTCGTGCGGCGGCTCTCCAAGAAGCTCGGCATCCCCCTCGTGGTCTCGAACGACTGCCACTATCTGCGCAAGGACGACGCCTTCGCCCACGACGTCCTCCTCTGCATCGGCACCCAGAAGACCTTTTCGGACACCGACCGCCTGAAGTACGCCTCGGACAACTTCTACATGAAGAATGCCGAGGAGATGCACGCGATCTTCCCCGACGACCACCAGGCGATCGAGAACACGCTCGCCATTGCCGAGCAGTGCGACCTCGTCATCCCGACCGGCACGTTCCACCTGCCGGAGTTCCCGGTGCCCGCCGGGCACAGCCTCCAGGGCTACTTCGAGGAGGTGGCCCGCGAAGGATTGGAGCAGCGGCTCTCGGAGCTCCGGAAGCGCCGTGCCCAGGGGCTCGTCCGCCATCCGGACGAGGCCTACCGCCAGCGGCTGGAGTATGAGATCCAGGTCATCGAGAAGATGGGCTTCCCGGGCTACTTCCTCGTGGTCTGGGACTTCATCCGCCACGCGCGGGAACACGACGTCCCGGTCGGCCCGGGCCGCGGCTCGGCCGCCGGCTCGGTCGTGGCCTACTCCCTGCGGATCACCGACATCGATCCGCTCCAGTACGACCTGCTCTTCGAGCGGTTCCTGAACCCCGACCGCATCAGCATGCCCGACATCGACATCGACTTCTGCATGCGGCGGCGGGGCCAGGTCATCCAGTACGTGGGGGAGAAGTACGGCCGCGACCGGGTGGCCCAGATCATCACCTTCGGAACGCTCGCGGCCAAGGCCGTGATCCGCGACGTGGGCCGAGTCATGGGCCTGCCGTACGCCAAGGTCGACAAGGTCGCGAAGCTCATCCCCGACATGACCAAGTCGCTGGCCGACGCGGTCAAGGACAACGACGCGCTCGCCGTCGAGCTCAAGGACCCCGAGGTCAAGCAGGTCATCGAGGTGGGCAAGCGCCTGGAGGGGCTCACCCGCCACGCCTCGGTCCACGCCGCGGGCGTCGTGATCACGCCCCGCCCCTTGGACGACCTCGTGCCGCTCTACAAGGTCACCAAGGGTGACGAAGAGCAGATCATGACCCAGTGGGACATGACCGTCATCGAGAGCCTCGGGCTCCTGAAGATGGACTTCCTGGGCCTGCGCACGTTGACGGTCATCGACGACGCCGTGAAGATCGTGCGCCAGCAGGGGATCGACCTGGACCTGAACGAGATCCCGCTGGACGACCCCGAGACCTTCCGCATCTTCTGCGAGGGGCGCACGAGCGGCATCTTCCAGTTTGAGTCCCGCGGCATGACCGACCTGCTGCGCCGGGTCAAGCCCTCACGCTTCGACGAGCTCGCCGCCTTGAACGCCCTCTACCGGCCCGGCGCCCTCTCCGTGGGCATGGTCGAGGAGTACATCCAGAGAAAGCAGGGCCGGAAGTTCGAGTACACCGTTCCGGAGACCAAGGCGATCCTGGAAGAGACCTACGGGGTCATCGTCTACCAGGAGCAGGTGATGCTCATCGCCGTGGCCGTGGCCGGCTTCACCATGTCCGAGGCGGACACGCTCCGCAAGGCCATGGGCAAGAAGAAGGCCGACGTCATGGCCAAAATGAAGGAGAAGTTCGTCGAAGGGGCCGCGGCCCGGGGCGTGGCGCGGGAGAAATCCAGCGGCCTGTGGGACTACATCGAGCCCTTCGCCGGCTACGGCTTCAACAAGAGCCACAGCGTGGCCTACGCCAACCTGGCCTACAAGACGGCGTATCTGAAGGCCCACCATCCCGTGGCCTTCATGGCGGCGATGCTCAATTCCGAGCTCTCCTCCTCGGACACCATCGCCAAGTACATCGGCGAGTGCCGCAACATGGGGATCGCCATGCTCCCGCCGGACATCAACGAGAGCAGCTACGAGTTCACGGTGGACGGCAACAACATCCGCTTCGGCCTGGGCGGCATCAAGGGTGTGGGAGAGGGAGCCATCGAGTCCGTGCTCCAGGCCCGCGGCCGGGGGCGCTTCCGGAGCCTCGCCCATTTAGCGACTGAGGTCGACCTGCGGCTCGTCAACCGCAAGGTCTTCGAGTGTCTCGTCAAGACCGGCGCCTTCGACAGCCTGGGGATCCATCGAACCGCTCTCTGGCATTCGCTGGACGCCCTTCTCGACTATGCCCAGCGCCGCCGGCAGGAGCGCGAGGTGGGGCAGTCGAACCTCTTTGGCGCCGTCATTCCGGCGCCGGAGCCGCAGCCCGATCCCACGATCCGGCCGTGGGCGGAAAAAGAGCGGCTCCGCTTCGAGAAGGAAGGGCTCGGCCTCTATCTCACCGGCAACCCGCTCTCGGAATTCCAGGAGGCCCTCTCGCGGCTCGTCAGCCACACCAGCGCCTCCTTGAAAGAGATCCTGAAAGAGGGGAGCGTTGATGGCTCGGTCACCCTGGGCGGCATCGTGAACGGCTTCAACCGGGTGAAGATCAAGAGCGGGATGAACGCTGGCAAGTTCATGGGCCGCTTCGTGCTGGAGGATCTGGAAGGGAGCCTGCCCGTGACCCTCTTCGCGAACCAGCTCCAGCAGTTCGGCCACCTCCTGGCGGACGACGCCGTGGTGCTCGTCAAGGGCCAGGTCCGCGAGCGGGGGACCGAGGTGGAGATCATGGTCGAGGAGGTCCAGCCTTTGTCCAAGCTCGCCACCCGCCCGCTCGCCGGACTGGACCTGACCCTGGGGCCCCGGATCTCCCAGCGGGAGATGCTCCGCCTGCGTGACCTCCTGATCGAGCACCCGGGAGAGACGCCCGTCACTCTCGAAGTGAAGCTTCCGGACCGCACCGTCCGCATCGCGGCCCAGGAGAACTTCAAGGTCCGTTTCGGACCCGAGCTCGCCGCCTCCATCGAAGGGCTCCTCGGGCAGGGGAGCGTGCGCGAGCGGTATCAGATGTCCACAGTCTGACCCTAAGTCTGCCGGCTCAGGCCCCGCTGAGAGAGCCGGACGGCGACCGGGATCGCGACGAGTGTAAGCCGAGCTGCTGGCAGGCTCACGAACGAGAGCGCGATCGCGAGGCTGCTCAAGGCCGGCACGATCAAGGCGCGTCGCTGAATCCACGCGAGCTCTCCCGGAGGCGTCGCCGGGTGCTGCAGCCGCTCGTGATTCCGGACGTGGCGCAGGATGCTCACCTGGGCGAGGCCAACCAGGATCAGGCAGACCGCGTAGACGACGAGGGACGTCTGGTGCCCCGCGTTCTCGCTGAAGAAGGCGGTGGGGAAGGGGATGAAGGAGACGGCGAGAAGGAACAGCAGGTTGCGCCAGACGAGGGCGTGGTCATACCCCGCGATCCAGCGGAAGAGGCGGTGGTGGGAAGCCCAGTAGGTGCCGATCA
>DATEIO010000253.1:0-2311 GCA_035278895.1 Thermoanaerobaculia bacterium
CCGCCCCGTCCAGATCGCCTTCCGCGCCGAAAACGCAGGAATCTACAACGTCGCCGTCGCGGACGGCCACGGCGTCCAGATCGCCGCCCAGCCCGTCGAGATCAAGGACGTGGACCGCGAGATGGAGCGCACGGGCCGCGACATGGAAAATCTGCAACAATGGGCCGGGATGAGCCGGGGACTCGCCCTCCCCGAAGAAGACTGCCGGGACGCCGACGTCCTGGTCGCGCAGATCCTGGACCGCATCGAAGAGCTGAAGCGCGGCAAAGCCCGCCCCGCACCCTTCGGAATCAACGGCTGGGTGCTGGCGCTGCTGGCGGGCTGTCTTTGTGGGGACTGGGCGTTGAGGCGGCGGTGGGGGCTTGCGTGAGGAAAAACATGAAAAAAGCGATCTTTCTTTGGATCCTCCTCGCGGCCCTCCCTGTGAGCGCTGCAGAGAACCAGCCCGGAACCTTCTTCGTCGGCCGCCTCGCCTTCGGAGAGAACGAAGGCGGAGACTGCGGTGACGTGGGACAGGACCTCGTGAGGCTGGTCGCCCGCACGTCGACGATCCAGGTCAAAGAGGAGCGCCACCTGAACCTTTCAGACGAGGGCCTCTTCGAGACGCCGTTCGTCTTTATGAACGGTCACAACGATTTCGTTCTCTCCGAAGCCGAGCTGGGAAACCTGCGGACCTACTTCTCCCACGGCGGTTTTGCCTTTGCCTCCGGCTGCTGCACGAACCCCGAATTCCCCGCCGCCTGGCGCCGCGAGCTCGGCCGCGTCTTCCCCGGCGAGTCCGTCCGCAAGATCCCCTACGATCACCTCGTGTACCGTTCCTTCTACAAGATGGACCGCATTCGCTCGGCGAACGGAAACCGTGACATCTATCTCGAAGGGCTTTTCTATCAGGGGGATCTGGTGGCCGTGGTGGGAGAGGACGGCTTGTGCTGCTCCTTCACCATGGGGAACGCCTGCAACCTGGGGCAGGGGGTGGTGCCCGAGGAGGCGAAGAAGATTGCGGTCAATATTGCGGTGTACGCGTTGACGCACTGACCCTTAGTGAGATGCCGCCACTTTTCTTTGGGCAATCTCCATAAGAAGTCTCAATGCCTCATTGACCGACTTGTCATCGGGAAATGCCTTTGCCACGTCTGGCTCAAGGAGCACCAGGTTGGTCCCCTGCTTGTAGCGCTCAGCATACTTTCCCTGAACACCTCTCTTGAGGGTGGAAAGGTCGTATTCAGGGAGAAGCTCGTCCTCAAACGCCGAATCGTTCTTCTTCATAGATCCTTCTTTCTCGACGTGTTGCCTCGCGGGCACTAATAATTCGCAGTCTCTCTTTCCGCTCTGTGAATGACACCATCAAAATCCGACCCTGAACTGAAGTGCCCATCAAGATGAAACGAGTCTCTCCAATAGAATGAGTTGGGTCTTCATAGGGAATCGATGACGGGTCGCCGAATACTGTAGCCGCCTCGTGGAAGGGGACTCCGTGTTTCTTGAAATTCTCAGTGGCTTTCTTCGGGTCCCACTCAAACTCCATGCTCATTATAGCTCCTCACGAGCGATCCGCGCGTACTCCTCCGGCGTATCCACATCCTCCACCACTCCCGCGTCCTCCACCTCCACCTCCAGAAGCCGCTCCTCATGCCGGTCGCGGAGCTGCCTCAACCCCACGTCCGCATCCAGCGTCCCGATCTCGGGAATCAGCGCCGGAGCGATCGCCAGGGGGTGGCCCCGTTTTCCCCGGTAGACCGGCACCGCGAGGGGCGCTCCGGTCTCTTCCATTCTCCGGACCAGCGCGGCCACGGTTTCGGGCTGCAAGGCCGGGAGGTCGGCGGGGGAGACGAGGAGGATCTCGTCGATCTTTCCCAGCGCGGCGATCCCTTCCTGGAGGCTCGACAGCATGCCGCGTTCGGGGTCCGGATTCACCGCGGTCAGCACGCCCGCCTCCCGCGCCCAGGCCCGCAGATCCTCGTCTCCCGGCGAGGTGACGAGGACGATCTTCGAGACACCGCCGCCGCGCAGGGCATCGACGACGGCGCCCACGAGCGTGCCGTTCCGGTAGGGCAGGAGCAGCTTGGGCCGGCCCATGCGGCGGGAGGCGCCGGCTCCGGGGAGGAGGGCGACGGTCACTGTCCCGGACCTTCCTCCCGCTTCGGCGCCTCCTCTCCGGCTTCGCCGTCCTTCACCAGCACGGCCCGGTTCTGCGCCAACTCCTTGACGTCCCACGGCGCGGCCTCGCCTCCGAGCCACTGGTGGAACCAGTCGAGGTGGGCGTTGTAATAGAAGATCATCTCGCGCCATCCCGGCCAGTGCCCGGCGTTGG
>DATEIO010000254.1:0-16640 GCA_035278895.1 Thermoanaerobaculia bacterium
GGCTCGGGGAGGAACCCGCCCCGCCGCAGCTCCGCCACGCTCTCCTCGATGGCCTTCACCACGAAATCGAGGTCCTCGTCCGTGTGCGCCGTCGAGAGGAAGCAGTTCCGCCACTCCCAGACGTACACCCCCTTGTCGACCAGGTGGTAGAAGAGCAGGTCCGCGTTCGCCGAGAAGTTGAAGCGGAAGAGGGAGTGGGCGGACACGGCCCGGATCGGCACGTGGTCTCCCTCGAAGAACCGGTTGAGCCGCGCGGTGAACGCGGCCGTGCGGGCGTTCAGGCGCTCCTGGAGCCCGGGCCCCTGGTCCTTCAGATACTGGAGAGTGCGCAGCGCCGCGGCCATGGCCAGCGGGTGCTGGCAGAAGGTGCCGCCGAAGAAGGTCGTCTCCCGCTCCGGCCGGGAGTCGTCGCCGTAGCGCCACATCCCGCCGTCGATGCCGTCCATGTACTCGGCCGACCCGGCCACCACACCGATCGGCAGGCCGCCGCCCACGATCTTGCCGTAGGTCGCGAGGTCCGCCCGCACCCCGAAGTACGCCTGCGCGCCGCCCAGATGGAGGCGGAAGCCGCAGATCATCTCGTCGAAGATGAGGGCAACGCCGCTCTCGGCCGTGATCCTGCGCAGCTCGTGGAGGAACTCGCGGGGCTGGAGGTCCGGCCGCCGGCTCTGGATGGGCTCGACGATCACCGCCGCCAGCTCGTGCCGGCGCTCGCGGATCACCTCGAGCGCCCGGGGCGAGCCGTAGTCGAGCACCAGCACCTCCTCGGCCACCTTGGGCGGAATGCCCGGCGCCACGGGGAAGGAGCGCAGCTCGCCGTCCACCTCCTGGGTCTGGGCGAGGGTGCCGTCCGAGTGGCCGTGGTAGGAGCCGGCGAACATCACGATCTTCGTCTTGCCCGTCTTCGCCCGGGCGAGGCGGAGCGCCGTCATGCACGCCTCGGTGCCCGAGTTGGTGAACGCGGCCCGCTCCATCCCCGTCAGCTCGCAGAAGAGCGCCGCCACCGCCCCCACGTCGGCCGACCGCGGCCCCAGCTCGAACCCCTCGCGCACCTGCCGCGCAATCGTGTCGCGCAGGAATTCCGGATCGTGGCCGAAGAGGTGGACGCCCATGCCCATCGTGACGTCCACGTATTCGTTGCCGTCCACGTCCCAGATCCGCGAGCCGGCCGAGCGCGCCCGGGCGAGCGGATAGAGCATCTCCTTGACCTGCGGCCGGAACCCCACCGTGGCCCGGCTGTCCGCCAGGAACGCCCGGTAGCGCTCTGTCAGCTCCTTGGACTTCGCGGTCTTGCGGGTATAGCGCTCGACGAGGGTGTCGAGGTGCTTCTGCTGGCGCTCGGAGAGGGCGGAGGCGGGCTTGCCGGGTTTGCCGAGATAGGTCGGCAAGACCGGCTTCAGGGGCTGAGCGGGCTCCGCTCGTTCCGGCGCGGGGGCGGGTGGCGGCGGCGCGGCCGCCGTTCGCCCTCCCAGCATCTGAAGCTGCTGCGCCACGAGCTGGTTGAAGGCCTGAATCTGCATTCCGAAGACCTTCTCCAGGCCCGAGCCGCCCGCCGGCATCGCAATGGGTGTGGGTGGCGGGGGCGGTGGCGTGGCTACGGGGACGGGCACGGACGGGCTTGGACTGGTACGGACGATCGGGGCGGGAGGAGGCGGCTCAGGGGCTGCCGCCTCGGCCGGCAATGTCTGATCGAGGTAGGCCGCCAGCGCCGCGATCGACGGGAACTGCTCGAAGAGCTGGCGGATCGTCAGCTTGACCCCGAAGGCGTCCTGAAGGCCGCGCAACGCCTCGACGAGCGCCAGGGAGTCCGCGCCCAGCTCCAGAAAGGGGGTTTCGATGTCGATGTCCCGCGGCTCGATGCGGAGCACCCGGCCGACGATCCCCTGAAGGGTCTGAGCAATCCGGCCGAAGCGTGCGTTCTGGGAAGATTCCAAGGGTCGATCTCTCCTAGTCGTTGCTCGCCCGAAGCACTTCGAGCTGCTGGGCCACCATGCGGTTGAAGGCGTCGAGCTGGTCGGCCAGGATCTGCTCGATGCCGGCCTCCGGCGCGGCCGGCACGGGCACGGCCGGGGAAAACAAGGCCGCCTCCTTCTCCACCTCGAACCAGTACCGCTGCCGCTGGAACGGATACACCGGCAGGCGCACGAGCCTTCCGCCGTCCGGGTGAACGCCCCGCCAGTCGATCGGCAGGCCCAGCGTGTAGAGGCTGCCCAGCGATTCCAACAACGTCTCCCGCTCGTCCCGGCCGCGCCGCAGCGAGGCGAGGACGGAGGCCTCCCGGCCCTGGGCATCCGCGCATTGCGCGATGGATGCCGCGAGCACCGGGTGGGGCCCGATCTCCAGGAAGAGGCCGTACCCCTCCCTTTCCAAGGTGCCTACCGCGTCCGCGAAGAGGACGGCGCGGCGGACGTTCTTCCGCCAGTACGAGCCGTCGAGCTCGGGGCCGGCCACGAGAGCGCCGGTCACGGTTGAGGCCATGGGGATCTCCGCGGCTCCCGGCCGGAGATCCGCCAAGGCGGCTTCGAGATCCGCGTCGTACGGCTCCATCTGCGCCGTGTGGAAGGCGTACTCCACGCGGAGCATCCGGCAGGTGGCCCCCTGCTCGCGCAGTTGCGAGACCGCCTCTTCCAGCGCTTCCGGATCGCCCGCGATCGTGCAGGACGCCGGACCGTTCACGGCCGCGATCTCCAGGAGCCCGTCGAACCCGGCGACGGCGGCCAGGGCCTCGTCCACGGGGATCTCCACCGCCGCCATCTTCCCCCGCCCGCGGGCCGGCTCCATGGCCCGGCCCCGGAGGGCGACCACGCGCGCCGCGTCTTCGAGCAAAAGGATGCCCGCCGCGTGCGCCGCCGCGATCTCCCCCACGCTGTGGCCCACCACGGCGGCGGGCGTCACCCCCCAGGAGCGCCAAAGCGCGGCGAGCCCCACCTGGAGGGAGAAGAGCGCGGGCTGGGCAATCTCGGTGCGGTCGAGAGCCCCGTCCTCCTCCAGCCGCGTAAGGAGCGAGCCGCCCAGGTGAGGCCGGAGCAGCTCGTCGCACTCCTCCACGGCCGCGCGGTAGACCGGCTCCTCCGCGAAGAGCTGCCGCCCCATCCCGTGCCACTGCGGACCCTGGCCCGAAAAGGCGAACACCACGCCGCCCGCCTCCCGCACCCGCCGCCCCACGGCCAGCCCGGCCACCGCTTCGCCCCGGGCGAACGCGGAGAGCCTCTCCGCCGTCTCCTCCCGGGAGCCCCCCACCGCGGCCAGCCGGTGCTCGTGGTGGCCCCGCCGCACGGCCGCCGTATACGCGACGTCGTGGAGCGCCCCATCGCCGGGCGAAGCCAGGAGCGCCGCCGTCTTCCCTGCCATCTCGCGCAGAGCCTCGGGCGAGCGGGCCGAGAGCGGCAGCACCTCCACCGTCTCCGGCCTCCCCTCCAGGACGGGCCGGCCCGCCGCCGCCAGAGCCGCGAGCGAGCCCAGGAGCACGGGCCGCGCCGGCTCCTGCCGGCGCATCGAGGCAAGCACCGTCCCCCGCCCGCCCAGGCACTGCTCCAAGGGAGTCGCCAGGATCGGATGCGGATCGAGCTGGAGGAAAACGCCGTACCCCTCCCCCGCCAGGTGCTCCATTGCCGCCGAGAAGCGCACGGGCTCCCGGAGGTTCTCCGCCCAGTACTCCGCGTCCATCTTCCGCTCGCCCAGAGGCGCGCCGGTCACGGTCGAGATCAGGGGGACCCGCGCGCGGCGCGGCCGGAGCATCTCCAGGGCCTTCCGGAAATCGTCGAGCAGCGGGACCATCTGCGGGCTGTGGGCGGCCACGTCCACCTGCACCCGGGCGGCAAAAAGGCCGCGGACCTTCACCTTGGCGAGAGCCAGGTCGAGCGCCGAAGGCTCCCCCGCGAGAAGCGTGGACTCCGGGCTGCTCCACCCCGCGACGACCAGCCGGTCCCCCTCGGAAGCCACGAGCTCCGCCGCCTCCCCGGGTCCGAGCTGGACGATCCCCATGGCGCCCTTGCCCGACGTCTTCCCCACCGCCCGGCCGTATTCGACCGCCACCCGCGCCGCGTCTTCGAGCGACAGCGCCCCGGAAACATACGCCGCCGCCATCTCCCCGATGCTGTGCCCCACGACCGCGTCCGGCTCGATCCCCCACGAGCGCCAGAGAGCCGCGAGCGCCACCTGGACCGCGAACACGCCCGGCACCGCGACCTCCATCAGATCCCAGCGGGAGCCCCGGGGAGACGTCATCTCCTCGAGCATCGACCATCCCGTCCATGGCCGCATCACCCGGTCGCACCGCTCGATTGCGGCGCGGAATACGGGCTCCTCCAAAAGAAGATCCCGCCCCATCCCCGGCCAGGGAGAGCCGTGGGGAGAAAACACAAAGGCGAGCTTGCCCCGCTCTCCGGCCGCAACAGGCAGAATCCACTCCTGCCTTTCGGGAAGCCCCTCCACCACAATGTGGCAATTCGTACCGCCCCAGCCGAAGGAGCTGACCCCGCCCAGGGCGATCCCGTCCCCCGGCCACGGCCCGAGCGAGGTCTGGACCCGGAGCCGCAGCTCTTCGAAGGGGATGTCCGGATTCGGCCTCTCGAAATGGAGGCTCGGCGGGATCACGCGGTGATGGATCGCGAGCGCCAGCTTGATGAACCCGGCGATGCCCGCCGCGGCTTCGAGATGGCCAAGGTTCGTCTTGACCGACCCGATCAAAAGCGGGTGCTCCGGATCGCGGTCTCGTCCGAGCACGGCCGCGAGCGCCCGCGTCTCGATGGGATCGCCCAACGGCGTCCCCGTGCCGTGGGCCTCCACGTAATCGACCCGCGCCGGGTCCACCCCCGCCCGGGCGTACGCCTCCTCCAGAACCTCCACCTGCGCCTGAGGATTGGGCGCCGTGAGCCCGTTCGACGCGCCGTCGTTGTTCACCGCGCTCCCGCGGACCACGCAGTAGATCCGATCGCCGTCCGCGACCGCCCGGGACAGGGGCTTCAACACCGCGATCCCCGCCCCCTCGCCCCGGCCGAAGCCGTCGGCCCGCGCGTCGAACGCCTTGCACCGGCCGTCCCCCGAAAGGCCGCCGAACTTGGTCAAGGCGACCATGGTCTCCCCGACGAGCATCAGGTTGATCCCACCCGCGAGCGCCACCGAGCACTCCCCCGCGCGCAGGCTCTGGCAGGCGAGATGGATCGCCAGGAGGGAGGACGAGCACGCCGTGTCTACCACCAGGCTCGGCCCCCGCAGTCCCAGGGCATAGGAGACCCGGTTGGGGATGATGGCGATCCCCTGGCCCACGCCCGTGTGGGTCGTCACCCGCGCACCCGCCTGGCGGTGGACGTCCGCGTAATCGCGCCAGACCACGCCGAAGAACACCCCCGTCTTCGTGCCGGAGAGATCGCGAGGCGGCACCCCCGCGTCCTCCAGCGCCTCCCAGGAGAGCTCCAGCATGATCCGCTGCTGCGGGTCCATCTCCGACGCCTCCCGCGGGGAGATGCCGAAGAACAGGGGATCGAATTCGTCGATCCGGTCCAAGAACGTCCCCCGCCGCGTATTCGTCGTCCCCGGCTTCTCCGGGTCCGGGTCATAGAACGGCGTCGGGTCCCACCGCTCCCGCGGCACCTCGCGGTTGGCGTCCACCCCCTCCGAGAGCATCCGCCAGAACGCCTCGACGTCCGGCGCCCCCGGAAACCGGCACGACAGCCCCACCACCGCGACGGGCTCGTCCACCGGAGCCGTGGGGCGCGACGATGTCGAAACCGCCGGAGCCGTATCCCCCACTGCCAGATGCCGCGCCATCTCCGCGGGAGTGGGATGCGCCCAGATCAGAGTGGGAGAAAGATCCATCCCCAGCGCGTCGGACATCTCGGAAATCAACCCGATCGCCCCGGCCGAGTCGAGGCCGTAGCTGCTGAAGCTCTCCTGGGGATCGAGAGAGCCGGGATCAACGCCGAGCCTGACGGCGAGACGGGTGAGCAGGAGGGTGCGGATTTCGGTTTCGGTCATGGATAGGCCTCCGGAGATATCCCGGTTCGCGAATCCTTCCTGGGTCCCGTCCTGAGAAAAGGTTCCGGGAGGCCCCGGGAGGGGCTGAATCCGGAGTCTACAATCCTCGGGCGGACCCGGCTTCTATGTCTTGACGAGGCAGGGTAAGGGTGGAGGACGAAAGGACCACGGTATAGGTCCGACAGGAGGGGGAATAACGGAGAGCGGCTCGTTCTCTCTCTCAGTTCGGCTCGTCAAGAACCGCGGCAACCGAATTGGCCACGGCGGCCCTTTTCAGCCAGCGCTTCAGCCGCTCTGGATCCGTCTGCGTCAGGATACGCTCGCGAGCCGCATCCGGCACTGCAATGCCGCGAGCCTCAAGCACAGTCAGCAGGGCTTGAGCCGCCTCCTCGACGCGACCCTCGACCCGCCCCTGCGCGACATACTTCTTCGCGAAATCACTCTGGTATTCGTAACCCTTCATCATCGCCTCCAGTGCCCGGCGTGCCGCCTCATTGAGGGAATTGTATACGAGGTCGTAATAGAACCTGGCCTTGTCCTCGTCGAGCCCCCGGACGGCGGGCAGCACCGCGGCGGCGATCGAGGCGCCTTCCCCGGTGTTGCCGTGGGCGATGGCGGAGAGGACTCCGAGCTCGGGACGGCGGACGGCTTCCTCGGGGTCGGTCACGACCGGAACGGCGTTGCGGTGCAGCACCGGGGGGTGCAGGACGAAGCCGGGGACGCCGGTTTCGATGGGCTCTGCGCACCAGCCGGCTACGGCGGGCTCGGGGGCGACGATCAAGAGGGCGGCCGGGCATTCGTGGATTGCGCGCGAGACCGTGACGTAGGCAGGCCAGCTCAGGCGTTTTCGGGGATCGACGGCGAGTTGGACCTCGACGATGACCACCCGGACCGGGACGTCGTGATCGTAAAGGACGACGACGGCGTCGGCGCGGTATTCGGCGGGCTGGATCTCTGTCAGGTTGGTCGAGGCGAGGCGGGCTTCGCTGTAGGGCGGAATCGGGACGCCCAGCACCTCCGCGAGGATCTCGGCGGCGAGCGACGGGCGGTTCTTGAAGAGATCCACCAGGATCTCGTGGGCCATGGAGGGCATGTGCGGCGTTCTCCGGGTTCCGGAAGCCGCGAGAAGATATCATGGTCTGGGGAGAAGATAGAGAAGTTTGTTGCCGGCAGGGATGCCGGCGCTCCCAGCTAGAGCAGCGCCTGGACTTCCGCGTCTTCCAGCGCTTCGAGCTTGTCGAGGATCGCCTCTTCGACGGCCACGGCGAGTTGCTCGATGGTGGGCATCTGGAACAGGGCGATGAGCGGCAGGTCGACCTGGAGGCGCTCGCGGATGCGGGCGACGACCTGGGTGGCGAGGAGCGAGTGGCCGCCCAGCTCGAAGAAGTTGTCCAGGACTCCGACGCGCTCGACGCCCAGCGCCTCGGCCCAGATGGCGGCGAGAGCTTCCTCGACCTCGGAGGCGGGGGGGACGTACTCCTTTTCCAGGCGGGGGCGGTCCCCCTCGGGCTTGGGAAGGGCGCGGCGGTCCAGCTTTCCGCTCGGGGTGAGGGGGAAGGATTCGAGCGGCACGAAGACGGCCGGGATCATGTGCTCGGGGAGACGGTCGGCGAGGAAGCGGCGCAGGTCGGTCGTGGTGGGAGCTTCCCCCTCGGCGACGATCCAGGCGATCAGGCGGCTCTCGTCCGCCGCGACGGCGGCGGCGCGGACGGCGGGGTGAGTCCCCAGAATGGATTCGATCTCTCCGGGCTCGATGCGGAAGCCGCGGACCTTGACCTGCGCGTCCACCCTCCCCAGGAATTCGAGCACGCCCCCGGGACGGAAACGGACGAGGTCTCCCGAGCGGTAGAGGCGGGCTCCGAGCTCTCCGGTGAACGGGTCGGGGATGAAGGCCGCGGCGGTGAGATCCGGCCGGCCGAGGTAGCCGCGGGAGAGGCCGGCGCCGCCGATGAGCAGCTCTCCGGCAGCTCCGGGCGGGGCGGACTCGAAGGCACGGCCTACGGCGTAGACCCGGGCTCCGGAAATCGGGCGGCCGATGGGGATCTCGCCCTCGCCTTCCAGCTCGTGGCGGGTGGCGACGATGGTGGTTTCCGTGGGGCCGTAGGTGTTGACCACCTGGGTGGAGTGACCGGCGCGCCGCCACGCGGCGAGCGGCTCGGGGAGGGCCTTTTCGCCGCCGATCACGATCCTCCGGAGCTTGGGGAGCGCGGCGCCTTCCGCCCCGGCGGCCAGCTCGTGCCAGTACGCGGTCGGCAGGTTGAGGAGGGTGATGCCGAGGCGGTCCACCTCCGCGAGGAAGTGGGGGGCGGAGTCGAGCATCCCCTCGGGACGGAGCACGAGGGTGGCGCCGGTCGCGAGCGCCGGCCAGATCTCTTCGGCGCTGGTGTCGAAGGCGAGGGTGGCGAACTGGAGGACGCGTTCGCCGGGGCCGACTCCGTAGACCGCCGCCGCGTCCGCCGTGTAGCTCGCGAGGGCCCGGTGGGGGACGACCACGCCCTTGGGCCGGCCCGTAGAGCCCGAGGTATAGATCAGGTAGGCGGCGCTCTCGGGCGGAGTCTCGATCCCGAGCGGCGCCGGGCTTTCGGCTTCCCAGTCCCCGCCGCTCAGAGTCTGCGGATCGAGGACGAGCCGGGCGCCCGAATCCTCCACCATGAAGGCGCGGCGGTCCTCGGGATAGGCCGGGTCGAGCGGCAGGTACGCTCCCCCGGCCTTGAGGATTCCGAGCATCCCCACGAGCGCCTCCGGCGAGCGCTCGGTGGTGAGCCCTACGAGCACGTCGGTCCCCACGCCCAGCTTCCGGAGATGCCGGGCGAGCCGGTTCGCCCGGTCGTTCAGCTCGGCGTAGGTCAGCCGCCGGTCTCCGGCTTCGACGGCCACGTTCTCCGGCGTGCGCTCCGCCTGGATCTCGAAGAGGGTGTGGACGGGCGAGTCCGCCGCCGGGGCGGCGGCCGTGGCGCCGCTCCAGTCCCCCAGAAGCTGTTCTTTTTCTTCGCGGGACAGGAGAGGCAACTCGTGGACGGGGCGTTCCGGCTCACGGACGGCGGCTTCGAGGAGCGTTCCCAGGTGCCGGGTGAGGCGCTCGATCGTGGCGGCGTCGAAGAGGTCCACGTTGTACTGGGCCGCGCCCGTCACCCGGTCTCCGGCTTCCTCCAGATAGAGGCTCACGTCGAAGCTCGCATGGTCGTTTTCGAGGGCGAGCGGCGCCAGGCGGACATCCGCCATCTCCACCGCTTCGGCCGGGAAGTTCTGGAGGACGAGGAGGTGCTGGAAGAGCGGGGTGTGGGAGAGGTCCCGCTCGGGATGGAGCGCTTCGAGCAGCCCTTCGAAGGGGAGGTCCTGGTGGGCGAAGGCGCCCAGGGTGACCTCGCGCACGCGGGCAAGGAGCGGCCGGAAGGCCGGGCCGTCGTCCAGGCGGGTGCGGAGCACCAGGGTGTTGATGAAGAAGCCGATCAGCCCTTCGAGCTCGGAGCGGGCGCGGTTGCCGGTGTAGGTGCCCACGGGGACGTCGTCTTCGCCGGACCAGCGGGCGAGGAGGGCGGCGAAGCCTGCCAGGAGCGCCATGAAGAGGCTTGCCCCCTGGGCCTGGGCCGCGGCGCGCAGGCCCGGAACGATCCCGGACGGCAGGGAGAACGAGACGGTGGCGCCGCGGTTCGTCTGCACCGGCGGGCGCGGTCGGTCGGTGGGGAGCGGGAGGAGCGGCGGGGAGCCGGCGAGTTGCTCCCGCCACCAGGCGATCTGCTCGCCCTGCGCCTCGCCGGTGAGCCGCTCGCGCTGCCAAGCCGCGAAGTCCGCGTACTGGAGGGGCAGTGGGGGAAGCGGCGAGGAGAGGCCGCGGGAGAAGGCGTCGTAGAGCACCGCGAGCTCGCGGCGGAAGACGCCGAGCGACCAGCCGTCCGAAATGATGTGGTGCATGGTGAAGAGGGCCAGGTGGTCCTCGGGGGCCAGACGGACGAGCGCCACGCGCAGCAGCGGCCCGCGGGCGAGATCGAAGGGGAGGGCCTGCTCGAAGGCCGTGAGCCGGGCGGCTTCGATTTCGCGGAGCTCGGCCGGGAGAGCCGACAGGTCGATCCGCGGAACGGCAAGCTTCCCCTCCGGGGCGATCACCTGGACGGGCTCGCCCCCGGTTTCCGCGAACGTGGTGCGCAGGGTCTCGTGCCGGCGGACGATCTCCCGGACGCTCGCTTCGAAGACGCCGGGATCGAGAGGCCCGTGAACCCGCGCGCCGCCGGGGATGTTGTAGGCCGGGGTGTGCGGCTCGAGCTGGACGAGGATCCACTCGCGGAGCTGGGAGAAGGACAGGGGGAAGCGGTCCGTTGTCCTCTCCCGGCGGGGGATGCGCTCCGGCGCGGGCTCGCCCTGCTTCTTCGCGAGCTGCTTCAAGAGGAGCTCGCGTTTCTTCGGCGAAAGCCCGGCGAGCCGTGCGGCGAGGTCGGTCACAATCCTCCTTCCTCCGGAATAAACGCCGGAGCCCGCCCCGTTCGAGGGGAAGGGGGGTTAGAATAGCGTGAAAGCGCTTCAGGCCCTCGCCCGAAGCAAGGAGCACCAGACATGGAAAATATCGAGCAGACCCAAGTCCCGGCGAGCGAGGCTCAGCCGCAGGAATACACCCCGGTCACCCTGACCAAGAAGGCCGCCGACATGGTGAGGATCACGCAGGAGCAGGAGGGCATCGACGCCTCCCACGGCCTGCGGATCGCCGTCCGCGGCGGCGGGTGCAGCGGCTTCGAGTACGCCCTGGACTTCGAGAAGGAGCCGCGGGACAACGACTGGGTCTACGAGCAGAACGGCCTCACGATCTATGTGGACGCGGTGAGCGCCAAGTATCTCGAAGGCACGGAGATCGACTACGTGCTGGGCGCGACGGGCGCGGGGTTCAAGTTCAACAACCCCCAGGCCCGGGGCACCTGCGGCTGTGGGTCGTCCTTCGCGGTTTAAAGACAAGCCAAGACCACTGCCAGGTGGGTGAAAACGAGAGGCCGGAGGGGGGCGACCCCCTCCGGCCTTGTTGTTTTGGGATCAGGAAAGAAACGGCAACTCCCGCACCTCGGCCCGCCCTCCCTCGAGATCGAGGTGGGTTCCCGGCTCGGCGGCGCGGCGGTGCAGAATCGCGAGGCCGATCGGGTGCCTGAGGGCGAGCGAGCCCAGGGCCGTGCCCACGATTCCGGCTTCGCGACCTTCGAAGAGAAGCGGGGTACCGTGCGCGGGGATGACCCCGGAGTCGAAGACGAGACCGCGCAGGATCTTCTGCACGCCGCCGCGGTAGTGGATACGGGCCACGACCTCCTGGCCGAGATAGCAGCCCTTGGTATAGCTCACCGCCTCTTCGGCCCCCGTCTCCTGGGGGAAATTCTCCTCTCCGAAATCCAGTCCGAAGCGGGGAATGCCTGCCTCGGTCCGCAGAATCTCCCAGGCTTCGAGGCTCGCCGGCTTCACCTCTGGATTGGCGAAGAGATCCTCGGCCAGAGGGGAGGCGATCGAGGCGGAGACCCAGAGGGTGAACGCCTCCGCTCCGAGGCGGCCGCTCCGCACGAGGGTCACTTCGGTCCCCCGGACCATGACGCGGGCGTGCTGCCAGACTTCGGACGGCAGCTCGACGCCGGAGAGCGCCTCTCCGGCGCGGGGGCCGATCAGCGAGAGGGGAACCATGTCGTCGAGCGTCCGTACCTCGACGCGGTCGGCGAGGATGTACTTCTTCAGATGGTCCGCGAGCCTCCGCTCCCGTCCGGGCGCCACTTCGAGCCAGAGGCGGTCCTCGTGGGCGAGCACCACGGCGTCTGAAAGGATGCGTCCCTGGGGATTGGTGAAGAAGCCGTAGACACCCTGGCCGGGCTGGAGAGCCTTGACGTCGCAGGTCACGTAGGCGTTCAGGAACCGGTGACGGTCCGCGCCCACGAGCTCCAGGCGGCCCACGGCTTCGGAGCGGTCGAGGAGGCCGCAGCCGTTCCGGAGGGCGCGGTATTCGTCCGCAAGCGGGAGGGGTTTCACGGCTGGGATCGTCATGGTCCCAGTCTATACAATGCCGCCTGTGAGCGCTCCGACTCCCTTCACTTTGGACACCCCCACCGGCACGCTCCACGGCCTCGTGGACTTCGCGGACGAGCCCGGCCTACGGCCCACGGTCGTCGTCTGCCACGGCTTCAAGGGCTTCATGGAATGGGGGTTCTTCCCCCATCTCGCCACCCTGCTCGCGGAGCGGGGGATGACCGTGATCCGCTTCAATCTCTCGGGCACTGGCATGCGCCCCGGGGATGAGCTGGTCACGGACCCGGACGCCTTCCGGGCGAACACCTACGGCCGGGAGGTGGAGGATCTCCTCGCCGTGCTCGCGGCCACGGGGGAGACGATCGCGCCCGGCCGGGTGGACCGGGAGCGGATCGGCCTCTTCGGGCACAGCCGCGGCGGGGGCGATTCCATCCTCGTCTCGGCCCGGTCCCCCTGGAAGGAGCGGGCGAAGGCGCTGGTCACCTGGGCGGCGATCTCGGACGTGGACCGCTTCTCGCCCGAGCAGAAGGAGGAGTGGCGGCGGGAGGGCGAGCTTCCGGTGGTGAACGCCCGCACCGGCCAGCGGCTGGCTCTGGGGCCCGCCATGCTCGCTGAGATCGAGGAGCGGCGGCCCGGCCTCGACATCCTCGCTGCCGCCGCGGAGCGCCGGGCGCCCTGGCTCATCGTTCACGGCGAGGAGGACGAGAGCGTCCCCGCGGAGGAGGGCCGGCACCTCGCCGCCGCGGCGGGAGGAGAGACGGAGCTTCTCCTCGTCCCCGGCGGAAACCACACCTTCGGCAGCCGCCATCCCTTTGCCGGCCCGACGCCGCAGCTCATCAAGGCGCTGAACGCCACCCAGCGCTGGTTCCGCAAATTCCTGTAGGGGCGCTCCCGCCTCCCTTCCGCCGTTCCCAGAAGGTGGAAGATGCTTCTTTTCCCCGCACCTCCTTGTCCTAATTTTCTGCCCTCTGGCAACTATCTTGTGAGGGGATTGAGTTGCCTTGTTTGAAGGAGGGTTCGGATGGAGGAGCATTTCCCGCGCGAGACCCTGGAGCTGTTTTTCCAGGGAAAGCTTTCAAGAGACGGGAGCCGGGAGGTCGTGCGTCACCTCCTGGCCCGGTGTCCCCACTGCGTGAAGATGGCTTCGGGGATCGCCCGCCGCGAAAACCTGGTGCCGGTGACCGAGGAGCCGCGGAGCCCGCTGCCAGCGGTCCGTCCCGAGCTCTACGACCGGGTCTTCCAGAAGGTCTTTTCCGGGATTGAGCAGGCAGAGACGCGGCTCGCCCGCGAAAAGCTCCGGTCGATCGGCCAGTGGTCCGCCCTGGAAGGCCACCCCCAGGCACGGCGGCTGATCATGATCCACAACGACCCGCGGCTCCAGAACTGGGGGCTTTACGAGCGGCTCCTCGACGAGGGCCGGCAGGCGGAACGCCGCGATCCGGCCGCGGCCGTGGAGCTGGCCGAGCTCGCGCTAGCGGTCGTCGACCATCTCGATCCCGAAGCGCTCGGGGAGGAGCGGCTGGCCGATTTTCGGGCCACGGCGCTCGCCGCCCTGGGCAATGCCCGGCGGCTCGGCAAGGACTTCGACGGAGCGCGCGAGGCGTTCCGAGAGGCCTGGAAGGCGCTCGCGGAGGGCTCGGACGATCCCGTAGAGCAGGCCGCCCTGGTGAGCCGCGAGGCGAACCTGCTCTGCGACCTGGGCGAGTTCGAGAAGGCGGCCGAGCTTTTAGAACGGGCGCTCGCCCTCTACCGCGACGGGGGGGACCTCCACTTCCAGGGGCGCACGCTCCTTCAGCAGGCCCTCATCGTGGGCTATCTCGAGCCCGAAAAGGGGGTCGAGCTCGCCGAGGAGGCGCTTGCGCTGATCGATGCCGTCCGCGAGCCCCGCCTGGAGCTGTGCGCCCGGCACAATCTCACCTGGTTCTTGAACGACAGCGGGCAGGTGCGCGAGGCCATGGCGATGCTCGAGACCTCCCGGAGCCTCTACGCCCAGTTCGCCGACGCCTGGACGCGCATCCTCCTCCACTGGCTGGAGGGGCGCATCAATCGCTCGCTGGGGGACCTCCCCGAAGCGGAGCACACCTTCAAGGGCGTCTGGAAGAAGCTCCATCAGCGGGGATTCCAGCGCGAGCTCGCCCTGCTCACGGTCGACCTCGTGGAGGTCTACGCCCAGCAAGGGAAATTCGAAGAGGCGACCGGGCTCGTGGACGCCTTCTACCCCCTCCTGGAAGAGTGGGGCATGCACGCCGAAGGGCTCGCCTTCTGGCGCCTCCTCCGCGAGGCGCTCACGGCGCGGTCGGTCGAAGCGGGGGTGTTCCGGAGGACCTCGATCTACTACCGAAGGGCGTGGCGGCGGCCCATGGAAGGTTGACCACGGACTGACACGGACCAACACGGACAGCCACGGACGTCAATTCTGTCCGTGAAAGTCCGTGGTCGTCCGTGCCCGTCCTTTTTGCTAGGATTCCCCCCAAGGAGAACGCCATGGATCCACACTTCGACGGGGTGATCTGGAAGACCCACACGGCCGAGCTGCGCCGGCGGCTGGCGCGCCCTTTCCCCCCGTTCTGCGTGATCGACGTGCGCTGGCGGGGCGATTACGACCAGGGGCACATCCCGGGGGCGTTGAACATCCTGCCGGAGAACATCAAGTCCCTTCCGCCCGGCGCGACCGAGCGGACCGAGATCTTCGTGGTGGCCGAAGATCCCGAGGATCCGGCCATGCGCCAGGCGAGCCTCGCCCTGCGCGCGCTGGGAGCCCACCGGGTGGTGGAGCTGACCGACGGAATGAGAGAGTGGAAGCGCGCGGGCGGCCCGCTCGAAAAGAGCGCGGGGACGAAGGCGGCGTAGCTACCGCACGGTCACCAGCCACCCGACCCGCTCCCCCGCTTCCCGGAGATCCGGGATCACCCAGTCCGCCCCGGCCTTGTGCAGGGCGTCCGGCGGGGTGCGGCCGGTGGCGACGGCGAGGCAGGCGATGCCGTTCGCCCGGGCGCAGGAGACGTCGTAGAGGCTGTCGCCGATGATCAGCGTCTCCTCCGGCCGGAAGCGGCGGCCCACCTCCCGCTCCGCGCGATCCAGGGCGACCGGCGGGAGGTCCGAGCGGTCGATCCCGTCGCAGCCGAAGGCTCCGAAGGAGAAGAAGCGGTTCAGGTCGAAGCGGGAGAGCTTCGAGCGCGCGCCCGGCTCCCAGTTGCCGGTGAGAAGCGCCAGGACCACGTCGTCCCTCCGGGCGAGTCCTTCGAGCAGCTCCACGACCCCGGGGAGCAGTTGCATCCCCCGGCGGTCGAGCGCCCGCTCCAGCCGGTCGAGATAGAGCGCCCGCACCCGGGGCATGCCCTCGAGAGCCTCCTCGCGCGAGATCCCCGTGGCCGTGATCAGGTCGAGCACGATCCGGGGATCGGTTTTCCCCGCGAAGTCGTAGCCGTCCAAGTCCCCGGCCGTGCCGTAGACGTCCACCAGCGCCGAGGCGAAGAGCGGCCGGACCTGCGGACCGCAGTTGACGAGCGTGCCGTCGATATCGAAGAGGACGAGCTTCATGCCTCACCGCCACTTCGGCGGTTTCTTGGTCTCCAGGAACGTGGCGATGCCGCGCTTGCAATCCTCCGTGGCCCGGGAAGCGGCGTTGACCTCCGCGGCGTGCTGCAGAGCGTCTCCCAGAGGCTTTCCGATCACGTCCAGCAGGAGACGCTTGGTGCGGGCGATGGACTCGGAGCTGCCGGTCTCCAGGATCTGGACCGCCAGGGCCTCGCCCACGCTCCGAAGATCCTCTCCGGGCACCACCCGGTTGACAAGGCCGATCTCCAGGGCCCGCGGGGCCTCCACGAACTGCGGGAAGAGCAACAGCTCGCGGATGTCCGAGCCGCGCAGCCGGAGCGGCAGATAGGTGGCGACGAGCGCCGCCACGAACCCGATCCGTACCTCGCTGTAGAGGAAGCGGGAGTCCTCGGCAGCCACCACGAAGTCGTGAGCCGTGGCCAGGCCGCACCCGCCCGCCACACAGGCGCCGTGGACCATGGCGATCGTCAAGGCCTCCTGGCGCAGCACGGACTCGAAGAGGCCGCGCAGGCGCTGGGAGTCCTTCAGGTTCTCCTCCTCCCCCGCGTCCTTGAGCGAGCGCAGGTGCTCCAGGTCCGCCCCGGCCGAGAAGTTCTTCCCCGCCCCCGACAGGAGCACGGCCCGCACCCCCTGGCCGCGCAGGTCGCTCCCGTAGAGCGTCGTGAGCTCCCCGATCATCATCGGAGAGAGGGCGTTGGCCCGCTCCGGATCGTTCAGGGTGACCCAGAGGAGGTCCCCCTCCTGCCGGACCGCGATCCGCTCGAAGCCGTTCAAGACCGCGTCCTCACCAGCTCGTCCGGCACGTCGATCTCGAGCGTCAGGAGCCCCTGAGCGTGGGTCTTTCCCTGGGCGTCGTTCTTCAGGCTCTCGGTGCCGCCGCCGCCCAGCGAATCGTGGAGGATGAAATTCAAGGCCAGGATGTTGGGCAGCTCATAGCGGTCTACCGGTCCACGGCAGACCTCCCGGAAGTGCTCTTTGACCCGCTCGGCCGTCACCTGCCCGCGGATGTGCTCATAGAGCTCCGGCGTCTCGGCGATCAGGCCGACGTTGCTCGCATCTCCCTTGTCGCCCGAGCGCGCGTGGGCGATCCGGCCAAGCGGTACTCTCATTCAAGCCTCTCTCTT
>DATEIO010000255.1:0-27128 GCA_035278895.1 Thermoanaerobaculia bacterium
GCCTCTTGCGCCTCGGGGCGGAGGACCACCGGCTCCTCCTCTCCATGCACCACATCGTCTCGGACGGCTGGTCGATCGGCGTGCTGCTCTACGAGCTGTCCGCCCTCTACGGCGCCTTCTCCTCCGGCCGGCCGTCGCCACTGCCGGAGCTCGCCGTCCAGTACTCCGACTTCACAGTCTGGCAGCGGGGGTGGCTGTCGGGGGAGACCCTGGCCGCGGAGCTCGCCTGGTGGCGGGAGCGTCTGGCGGGCGCTCCCGCGGCCTTGGACCTGCCGGCGGACCGGCCGCGGCCCGCGGTCCAGACCGGCCGTGGAGCCTCCGAGCGCTTCGCGTTCGGGGAGGCCCTGGCGGAGGGGATCCGGGCCGTCTCCCGCCGCCATGGCGCCACGGTCTTCATGACGCTCCTCGCGGCCTTCGACGCGCTCCTCGCCCGCTGGACCGGCCAGGAAGACCTGGTCGTGGGCACGCCGATCGCCAACCGCAACCGGGCGGAGATCGAGGGGCTGATCGGCTTCTTCGTGAACACCCTGGCGCTGCGGTCGGACCTGTCCGGAGACCCGCCCTTCGCGGCGCTGCTCGCCCGGGTGCGGGAGGCTACGCTCTCCTCCTACGAGCACCAGGACCTCCCCTTCGAGAAGCTGGTCGGGGAGCTGGCGCCCGAGCGCGACCTCTCCCGGACCCCGCTGTTCCAGGTCTCCTTCATGCTCCAGAACGCGCCCATGCCGCCGCTCGCCCTCGGCCCGGGGCTGACCCTGTCGGGCGAGGGGGTGGAGTCCGGCACCGCGAAGTTCGATCTGACCCTGGCTCTCCAGGAAGACGAGGGCGGCCTTCTGGGCACGGCCAGCTACAGCACCGACCTCTTTGACCGGGAGACCATAGAGCGGCTGACGGGCCATCTCCGCACCCTGCTCCAGGGGATCGTGGAGAGCCCGGGGGCGCGGCTGTCGGACCTTCCCCTCCTGACCGGCGCGGAGCGGAGCCAGCTCGCCCAATGGCACGAGGAGACGCGGCGCGAGCCGGGAGAGAGCGGTCTCCTCCACGGCCTCTTCGAAGCCCAGGCGGCCCGCGCACCCGGGGCCGTGGCCCTGATCGCGGGCACCGAGCGCCTGACCTACGCGGATCTCGACCGGAGATCGACCGACCTCGCGGCCCGGCTCGCCGCCCTGGGCATCGGCCCCGAGACCTCCGTGGGGCTCTGCCTGGCCCGCACCGAAGACCTGGTGATCGCCATGCTCGCGACGCTCAAGGCCGGCGGCTTCTACGTGCCGCTCGACCCCGCCTATCCGGCCGAGCGCCTCGCCTTCATGCTGGAGGACAGCGGCTGCCGCGTGATCCTCGCCCACGCCCGCAACCTGGACCGCCTGCCGCCCCACGACGCGGAAGTCATCGTCCTGGACGCCCCGGCCGAGGTTGTAGGGGCGCAATTCATTGCGCCCTCTTCCACCGCGCCCTCTCCCGCGCCCCTCGCCGGCAACCTCGCCTACCTGATCTACACCTCGGGCTCGACCGGCCGGCCCAAGGCGGTCGCCATCGAGCACCGGAGCGCCGTGCTCCTGGCGCACTGGGCGCGCGGGGTGTTCACGCCGGAGGAGCTCGCGGGCGTCCTCGCCTCGACGTCGATCACGTTCGACCTCTCGGTCTTCGAGATCTTCGTCCCGCTGGCCTGGGGCGGCACGGTGATCCTGGCGGACAACGCGCTCGCCCTGCCGCGCATCCCGGCCGCGAGCGAGGTGACGCTCATCAACACCGTCCCCTCGGCCATCGCCGAGCTGCTGCGGATGGAGGCCCTGCCTCCCTCCCTCGCCACCGTCAACCTGGCGGGCGAGGCGCTCACCCGGGCGCTGTCGGACCGGGTCTACGAGCGGCCCGGGACCGCGCGGCTCTACAACCTCTACGGCCCCTCGGAGGACACCACCTACTCGACCTTCGCCCTGATCGAGCGGTCGCCGGAGAGTCCCCCGACGATCGGCCGCCCCCTGGACGGCACCCAGGGGCACATCCTCGACCGGCACCTCCAGCCGCTCCCCGTGGGGGTGCCGGGAGAGCTCTGCCTGGGCGGGGCGAGCCTCGCCCGGGGCTACCTGGGCCGGCCGGAGCTGACGGCCGAGCGGTTCGTGCCCGACCCGTGGAGCGGGGTGCCGGGCGCGCGGCTCTATCGCACGGGCGACCTGGTGCGGCGGAGGACCGACGGCGCGCTCGACTTCCTGGGGCGGATCGACCACCAGGTGAAGGTGCGGGGTTTCCGCATCGAGCTCGGGGAGATCGAAAGCGGGCTTCTCGCCCGGCCCGGAGTCGAGGCCGCGGCCGTCCTGGTGCGCGAGGACGAGCCGGGCGACCGGCGGATCGTCGCCTACGTCGTCTTGCGGGAGGGAGAGGAGGAGACCGCGGACTCGCTGCGGCGGGCCCTCGCGGACCGGGTGCCCGAGTACATGGTGCCGTCGGCCTTCGTGTTCCTGTCCGCCTTGCCGCTCACGCCCAACGGCAAGCTGGATCGAAAGCGGCTCCCGGCCCCCGAATCGTCGCGGCCCGACCTCGACCAGGAGTTCATCGCGCCGCGGACCGCCCTGGAGATCGAGGTGGCGAACATCTGGGCGGACGTCCTCGGAGTCGACCAGGTAGGCCTCCACGACAGCTTCTGGAGCCTGGGCGGCCACTCGCTCCTCGCCACCAAGGTGCTCTCGCGGCTCGGCGACGCGCTCGGCGTGGACATGCCGCTCCAGACCCTCTTCGAGGCTCCCACCGTGGAGCGCCTGACCACGGCCATCGGGGAGAGAGTCCTGGCCGAGGAGATCAGCGACCTCTCCGAAGAGGAGATCCTGACCCTCCTCGAAGGAGAGGCGGGCGAGAGATAGGGGCCCTGTCCCGCAATTTCCCTCTCGCCCCACTTTGTAGACGGATGCCCGAACGGCTGCCAGGCCGCTCGGAAGGGGCATCGTGTCTCCCCGCGATCGCCGGGGCTCTGGAGAAAGGGTCGAGAATGAGCGTTGCTGCAAGTGCAGGACCTTTGCATGATATCAAAGGAGTCTACGAAGAGCTACGCCGGCAGGGTCTGCTCGACCGGCTGCGCGCCCTGCAGGGCCCGGTCCTCTACCGTTCCCTGGCCGCCCTGGCGTTCGACTGGGGCCTGATCCTCGTCTCCTGGGCGCTGGTGGTCCGGGTCTCCCCGTGGCTCGCTCCGCTGGCCGTCCTGTTCATCGGCTGCCGGCAGCGGGCGCTGGGGAACCTCCTCCACGACGCGGGGCACAAGGTGCTGTTCGCCTCCCCGAAGCACGCCGACGCCCTGTCGAACCTCTTCCTGGGCTATCCGTTGTGGAGCCCGGTCCACGGCTACCGGGACCAGCACGGCAAGCACCACACCCATCTGGGGATCGAGGAGCTCGACCCCGACCTGATCCACGCGGAGGAGGACCTCCAGGGCACCTCCTGGCACCTCTTCCTGCGCCACTCGTTCGATTGGGCGATGTTCAAGGGCAACCTCGTGGCCCATCTCCCCAAGATGAGCAGCCGGCAGCTCGCGCTGACCGCCCTCTGGTGGAGCGTCTTCCTGGGTGCCCTCTACGCCATGTCGGACGGGGTGGGCGTCCTGGTGTTCGCCGGGCTCTGGATCGTCTCCCGGGCGACCGTGTTCCACTGGATCACCACGTTCCGCGAGATCTCGGACCACGTGGGCCTGGAGCCGGGCTCCGTGCTGGGCTTCACGCGCAACAGCCCGCACCTGCCGTTCCTCTCCTTTTTCATCCACCCGCACCAGAACAACTACCACCTGACGCACCACCTGGCGCCCAAGGTGCCGTTCCACCGCCTGCACGCGGCCCACGAGATCTTCATGGCCGTGCCCGACTACGCCCGCGCCCACCACTGCGACCGCTACTTCTCGGGCGGCCGCTCGGTCGTGGCCTGCTGGGTGCGCCGCTGTCTGCGGCTGCACCGGGTACAGCAGTCGGAAGCGGCGTAGGCCTGTTGTTGTAGGGGCGGCCCCGTGCGGCCGCCCTGCTCGCTTCGATAAATACAGATGACTCGGGATCGATGGGTTTTAATCCGAGCCTATCTGGTCATCTTGGCTCCAGCAACAAAGTGCAGTTTCCGAGGCCGCCTGCAATGGCTCGGGTCACGTGTACCAAACGGCAGCCCCGGTCAACAGCAGTGCTTCTGGCAAGGGTAGCGCTGCACGCTACAGCAAGGAACTCGATAAGACACCAGGCCGCACTTGCTTGACGATTAAGTCGCTCAGATAGCGCACCGCTTTGTTGTTGGTGCCCACCTTGCCCGCCTCGCCGCTCTTTGAGTCCCAGAAGTCAATATTGTATTTCTTAGCCACCGGTTCAAGAACTTCGCGGATCGCCTCCTGCGTAACCTTCTTACCCCCGACACGGGCAGCTTCGAAGACCATCGGCGCGATATTGTGCATGGTCAAGACGCCAACCGACTTCATCAAGCTGTACTCGTCTCGACTTTCGCGATTGATAGCGTCCGGCCAGAGATCGCCTATCGTTTTCCAGTACCGGATCAGTAGCTCGGCGAGGATGCCCGGATCCTGATTCTTGTAAACGTGATCCCCTGTAAGCAGTGGGCGTAGCGACCGAACAATGGTGTTCTGCTTGACGCCAACTTCCACATCACCGTTAGGGATGATGATGGACTGCTCCCACGGCTGATCGGGAGCTTCGTTGAGGATGTCGACAATATTCGTGGCGCGGGCCACCCAGTCTCTTCCCGTCTCCACTAGCAATCTGTGGAGATTGGGATCTTCATCCTGTTGGGCTATAAGACGCTGGGCGAGGTCCACTGGCACCTTCACGCTGGTGGTGTTGATGACGTAGAACAGCACTGCCTCCTGGAGAGGATCCGAACCTTCCATGATGACGGTGGGCAGCGGGTATCTCAGGAAGCGCGGATCAGACTCTGCTGCCTTTCGGAGACCGCCGATCCGGTGCTGCCCATCATCTTCGATCAGCGGAAGCATGTCGGCCGGAATCCGAAGCATGCCAAACTCCCATGGCAGGCTATTGAGGCCGTTCTCCAGGCTGCCGTTGAGATCGACCTTGGTGAACTGTGCGGTGCCCCTAAGTCCGAGCAAGACGGATTGGGGCAAAATTCCAGGCACCCCTTGGTCGCCACGCAGGAAACTCGCGACCTTGTTGAATCGCCTAGTTGAGGGATCGCGCTGGTATCCCTTGGGGTTGGAAGGAGTCCACTTATCTACCTGCGCCACCCCGGGGCTCAGAAGCAACTCGCCCGTCATGAAGGTGGAGTAGAAAGTGCGACCTGACTGCTGGAAACGAAGAGAAGTCAGAACCAAGTCTTTCATTTGAATCCTCCTAGCCCTTATCGACGCCTCGCTATCGGAGGGTCGTGATGGGCCGGTTAGTTTCGGCGGCCCAACCGGAGAGCCGCTGTTCAGGAAAGTAGCATCTTGTGCGGGCTCCGTCAAGCGGAGCCCGCACAAATCAAAGCGGAGCCCAAACAGCTTTGCGTCGAGTCCAAATTATTGAGCTACGAAGGTCCTCATGGTAGGTGGTTGCAATCCGTACGTATGGCAGATTATTCTTGTCCGTATGAAAAGCCCACTACCCAAGACCCCTGAACGCCGCCCAAGCCGGGAGGGCAAGGTAAGGAAGGAGTTCTGGCTGGATCCGGAAACCCTTTGCCGCGCCCAGAAGATCCTGGGCACCGCCACCGAGCGTGAAACCGTCGAAGTGGCCCTCGACATGATTGCGTTCCGGAGAGAGCTTCTCGACGGCACCCGGGCGCTCGCCGGCCTCGAAATCGATCCGATCCGCTAGGCGCCAGCCGATGCGGAAGTACGCCCTGGACTCCAACTGCTACATCGACGCAGCGCGGGAGCCGGCCGCTCGCGCCGCTCTCGAAGCCTTTACCGCCAGAGAAGCTCCTCGCCTCTACCTCAGCGCGGTCGTCGCGGCCGAGCTCCGAGCCGGCTGCCGGTCCGCCCGCGACCGGCGCCAGTTGGAAGAGCACGTCCTGGCGCCGTTCGTCCGGCGCGGCCGTGTCCTAACTCCGTCGGGATCTGCGTGGGACGCGCTCGGCCTGACGCTTTCTCAATTGCGGGCGGAGGGCTCCCTGGATCTCGCGAACGTGTCCCGGGGCTTCGTCTTCGACGTGCTCATCGCGTTCAGTTGCCGGGAGGCCGGTGTCGTGCTCATCACCCGGAATGCCCGCGACATGGAGCGGATCCGTTCGGTCTTTCCGTTCGAGTTCGTCGCTCCGTTTCCTCCGTCTCAGTGGTCGTAAGCGAGAGCCTTGGGCAGAGCACGGCCGCAGCCTCTTCCAGCTTTTGCATCTCTGTGGTAAAACGGATCGGCTTTCATCACCGAGAACCACCGGGCTTCACGAACGATAGCTGCCGGGCGATTCCGCGCGGCGGTGTTCTTGTTGAGGAGGTCTCATGAGGAAAAGCGATCTGCTCGGCCTTGTTTTCCTGGCCCTCTTCGCGCTTCCGGCCGGCCCGGCCGGAGCCCAGGAGCCGCCCCCGCCCTCCGATCCGCAAGAAAACCAGACCCCGCAGGCCGAGGAGCCCGAGGAGAGGGTGACCGAGGAGATCACGGTCACGGCGACGCTGCGCGAGGAGAAGGTCCAGGACGTGCCCTTCTCCGTGGCGGCGCCCACCGAAGAGGAACTGCGCGAGCGGGGCGTCGACTCGATCGAGGGGATCGCGCAGACCACCCCCGGCTTCACCGTCCAGAACCTGGGCCCCGGCCAGAGCCAGGTCGCCATCCGCGGCGTCTCCTCCGGGCAGATCGTGCGCGACCAGCCGGGCGTCAAGGAGCAGGTCGGCGTCTACTTGGACGACTCCGGTATTTCGCTCTCGCTCTTCACGCCCGACATCGACCTCTTCGACATGTCGCGCGTCGAGGTGCTGCGCGGACCGCAGGGGACCCTGTTCGGCGCCGGCTCGGCGTCCGGCACCATGCGCTACATCACCAATCAGCCCCGGCTCGGCGAGCGCGAGACCGTGACCGAGCTGACCGCCAACAGCGCGACCCACGGCGAGCTCGGCGGCAGCGCCAAGGTGGCGGTCAACACGCCCTTGAGCGATAAGGCCGCGCTGCGCTTCACCGGCTTCTACAACAGCTTCGGCGGATTCATCGACGCCGTGCAGCCCAATCTCTTCGTCAACGAGGACGTCAACAGCGGCGAGCGCGTGGGCGGGCGCCTGGCCCTGCGGGTGCAGCCGAACGACCGGCTGTCGTTCACCCCGCGGATCGTCTACCAGAAGGTGGACATGGACGGGTGGAACCGCGAGGACGCCTTCAACATCCTCGCCAATCCTTACACCACCACCCGGCCGGCGGTGGACCTGGGCGAGCGGGAACAGTTCACCCAGTTCGAAGAGCCGTTCACCGACGAGTTCCTGCTCGCGGATTTCAACGTCGGCTACAACTTCGGAAACGTGGCGCTGACCTCGATCACGTCCTACACGGACCGCGACATCCTGGTCGTCCGCGACGCCACGGCGCTGACCGCGAGCATCACCGGCGGCTCGATCGGGCTGCCGCAGCCGGTCTACACCCTGGACGCGCCGCTCAACGACGCGACGATGGTGAAGCTGTGGACGCAGGAGCTCCGCCTCTCCGGCCAGCGGGACCGGCTGTCCTGGCTCACCGGGGCGTTCTACAGCACCATGGACCGCGATTACGGCCAGAGCCTGCTCGTCTCCGGCTTCGAGACCCTGACCGGCATTCCCACGGTGGGACGTTTCGGTGCCCCGCGGGACGTGCTCTATTTCTCGGACCTGAGCTACGAGATGGATCAGTTCGCGCTCTTCGGCGAAGCGACCTGGTCCGTCAGCGACCGCATCAACCTGACCGGCGGCCTGCGCTACTACGACTTCCAGGAAGACCGGATCCAGACCTTCGACGGCATCTTTGCCGATCCCGGCACGAGCACGGGGGAGACCTCGGCGACCGGATTCGCCCCGCGCCTGATCGCGAGCTTTGCGGTCGTGGAGGGCACGAAGCTCAACGTCCAGGCGTCGAAGGGCTTCCGGCTGGGCGGCATCAACGATCCCCTGAACGTGCCGCTCTGCACCCCCCAGGACCTGGTGACCTTCGGCGGGCGCGACGAGTGGGAAGACGAAGAGATCTGGAACTACGAGGTCGGCACCAAGTCCACCCTGCGGGGCGGCCGCGGAACCTTCAACGTCTCCGCCTACTACATGGACATCGACAACCTCCAGGCGACCGTGACCGCCGGCACCTGCTCTTCGCGCGTGATCTTCAACGTTCCCAAGGCGCGGAGCACCGGCATCGAGCTCGAGTGGGCCGCCGCGCCCACCGACCGCTTCGATTTCACGGTGGCCGCCAACTACGGCCAGTCGGAGCTGCGGTCGACCCTCACCTCGACCGACGCCGCCGGCAACGTGCAGGTCGTCGCCGGGATCGAGTCCGGCAACCGGCTGCCGACCGTGCCCGAATTCCAGGCCTCGGCCACGGCCACCTACCAGTGGCCGGTGCGGGAAAACTGGCTGGGTTACGCGACCGGCGCCTATCAGTACATCGGCTCGCGGTTCACCCAGATCGGCGACCAGGCGGTGGGCTTCGGCCTCGTGAACCTGAACTCCTTCGGCGCCAACACGATCGGCGGTCCGCTCACCCAGGGCACGTTCACCTTCAATCCCGAGCTGCCGTCCTACGACATCGCCAATCTCCGCGTAGGCTTCCTGAACGGCAGGTGGGACGTCGCCCTGTTCGTCAACAACCTTTTCGACGAGGAGGCCCGGCTCGCCCTGGACCAGGAGCGCGGAACGCGCGCCCGCGTCAGCTACCTGGTCAACCAGCCCCGTACCTTCGGCGTCTCGACGCGCATCAACGTTCGCTGAGCCCCCAACCCTCCCCGCGCCGGAACCGGCGCGGGGAGCCGCCCCCCTGTCCCGGTCTCGCCCGCCGCCGTCACTCTAGAATCAAGGCAGGTGAGACATAGGCCTGGGCGGGCGTGAGGCCCCTCCGGGCTCCGCTGCTTGTTCGCAGGGACGCCCCCCCGAAAGAGAGCACTTCATGAAAGTCGTCTACGACGAAAGTCATAACCAGACCTGGACGATCGATCCTTCGCTCGCCATTTCCTTGAGCCTGCGGACGAACGAGGCGCCCCGGTATTACTCCTATGCCCACGTGGCCGAGCTGATCCGCTCCCGCTTCCAGAGCGAGTGCATCCGCCTGTCCCAGGGGCCGTTCACGGACGAGGTCCTCTCCGGAGCCGACCTCCTGATCCTCAATCACTTCTGCAGCTCTTCCCACAAGCACCTGGGGGTCGGCGGGGAGGGGACCCTGTCTCCCGAGGAGATCGCGGCGGTCGCCCGGGCGGTCGAGAAGGGGATGGGGCTCCTCGTTCTGGGCGATTTCGAGATCGACACCTGGGGATCGAACGTCAACGAGGTGCTGGCGCCTTTCGGCCTCAGGCTCAACAACGACACGGCGACCGTCCAGGTGGCCACGGCGCGCTGGCAGGAGCGCCTCGCGGTCTTCGAGGTGAGCGGTTTCCCGGAGCACCCGGTGACCCAGGGAGTCCACAAGGTCTCCTACTGCTCGGGCTGCACGATCTCGCTTCTGGACGGCCGGGCGAAGCCCCTGATCGCCACGGCCGACGGCGCGGTCCTGATGGCCGCCGCCGACGTCGGCTCCGGGCGGGTGATCGCCGTGGGCGACTCGGACCTCTTCGCCGAGCCGTTCCTGACCTACAACGACAACACCCTCCTCCTCGTGCGCACCCTGGAGTGGCTGGGCAAGACCGCGGTCGGGAAGGCCGCCCCGGCGCCCGGGCTCCCGCAGGCCTTCCACACCGCCCACGACCTGGTGGCGCAGGTGCTGGCGAACGGCACGGACCCGTCCGAGGGCACGGTGATCGACATCACCGACGAGGAGAACAAGTACCTGGCCGAGCTTCTGGAGGGCCTCCAGTCCGATCCCTACCAGGATTTCGAGGCCTTCTACCTCGAGTCGAAGCTGCTCTTCCACGAGCTCCCCCGGCGCATCCGCCGCCAGCTCATCGAGTTCTCCCAGAAGAGCAACGTCGACGGCGTGCTGATGCTCCGGAACTTCCCCGTGGACCGCGGGATCCCGCCCACGCCCACGAAGACGGGGGAGAAGTGGTCGAAGCCCACGCGGGCGAGCGAGCTGTGGTTGAGCTGCGTAGCGGCGGCGCTGGGCGAGCCCGTGGGCTACCTCCAGGAGAAGCAGGGGCGGATCTTCCAGGACATCTACCCGACGGCGGCCAACGCCGACAAGCTGTCGTCCGAGAGCTCGTCGATCCTGCTCGACTTCCACACCGAGATCGCGTTCCACCCGTTCATGCCCGACTACATCCTCCTCTACGGGATGCGCCAGGACCCTTTGAAGGAGGCGCGGACGATCTTTTCTTCCGTGCGGCGCTTCTTCCAGCTCCTGACGCCGGGGGACCGGGACACCCTCTTCCTCGACCTCTTCCGCACGGGCGTGGACTACTCCTTCGGCAATTTCGAGGAGAAGCAGGGCGCGGGGCCGCTCGTTTCCATCCTCTACGGCGACCGCATGGACCCGTTCCTGCGCTACGACCTGGACCTGATGGTGGGGCAGACCCCGGCGGCGCTGCACGCGCTCCAGGTGGTGCGCGAGCTGGTCAACAAGGTCAAGCGCGACGTGGTCATCGAGCCCGGGAGCCTCGTGGTGCTGGACAACCGGCGCTGTGTTCACGCGCGCTCGAACTTCACGGCCTTCTACGACGGCCGCGACCGCTGGCTGCAGCGCATGGCCGTGGTGCGCGACCTCCAGGCCTCCTTCCGCGACCGCGTGCCCGGCTCGCGGGTGATCGCGACCGACTTTTCGGATTATCTGAATGCAGTGAGCGCGGAAGGGGTCGCCCCCTGAAGCCATGAGCTTCGAGCGGGTCCACGAGCTCTTCGCCGTTCGGGCGGCGGAGACCCCGGAGGCCTTGGCCGTTGCCGGCCCGGGCCTCCGTCTCACGTACCGGGAGCTCGATCTGCGGGCGGGCCGGCTGGCGCGCCGTCTCGTCGCGCTCGGGGTGGGGCCCGAGGTCCCGGTCGCCGTGCTGGCCGGCCGGTCGCCGGAGGCGCTGGTCGCGATCCTCGCCGTGCTCAAGGCGGGAGGGTGCTACCTGCCGCTCGACCCCGCCTATCCGGAGGAGCGGCTCGCCTGGATCCTCGCGGATTCCGGGGCCTCGGTTCTCCTCACCCAGGGACCCGTGTCCGCCGGGGCTGCGGTCCGGGTGGTCCGGCTGGACGAGGAGATCGCGGAGACGGAGGACGGGCCGGAGCTCCCCCGCGCCGCCCCCGGAAACCTCGCCTACGTCATCTACACCTCGGGCTCCACGGGACGGCCCAAGGGGGTGGAGGTCGAGCACCGCGGCCTCGCGAACCTCGCCGCCTGGCACCGGCGGGCGTACGGGATCACGGCCGCGGCCCGGGCCACCCGCCTCGCGGGCTCCGCCTTCGACGCCTCGGTGTGGGAGGTCTGGCCCTATCTCACGGCGGGGGCCTCTCTCCACATCCCGGACGACGAGACCGTGCTTCAGCCGCCCCGCCTCGCCCGGTGGCTCGCCGGCGAGGGGATCACCCACACGTTCCTGCCCACTCCACTCGCCGAGGCGTTCCTGGACGAGCCGTGGCCGGCGGACGCGCCCCTGGTGGCGCTCCTGACCGGCGGCGACCGCCTCCACCGGAGGCCGCGCCCGGAGCACGCCTTCGGCCTGTTCAACCACTACGGCCCGACCGAGAACAGCGTGGTCACGACCTGGGGGCGGGTGGAGACGGCGGGGGAAGGGATGCCCTCGATCGGCCGGCCGATCGACGGGGTCGAGGTGGTGCTGGACGAGGCCGGCGAGCTCCTGATTGGCGGCGTGGGGCTCGCCCGCGGCTACCGGGGCCGGCCGGACCTGACCGCCGAGCGGTTCGTCCCCGCCGCGGAGGGCCGGCGCCTGTACCGGACGGGCGATCTCGCGCGCTTCCTCCCTTCGGGCGAGCTCGACTTCATCGGCCGCATCGACTTCCAGGTGAAGATCCGCGGCTTCCGCATCGAGCTGGGCGAGATCGAGGCCGTGCTGCGCCGCCACCCCGCGGTGCGCGAGGGGGTGGTGGTCGCCCGCGAGGATGGCCGGGGTGGTAAGGCCCTCGCGGGCTACGTGGTGGGGGACGAGGTTTCGGCGGCGGAGCTGCGCGCGTTTCTCTCCCGCGACCTTCCCGACTACATGGTCCCCGCGGCCTGGGTCTTCCTGGATGCCCTGCCGCTCACGCCGAACGGCAAGGTGGACCGGGCGGCGCTCCCCGCTCCCGAGATCGCGGAGGACGCGTACGTCGCGCCCCGCACGGAGACGGAGGCCGCGGTGGCCGAGATCTTCGCCGAGGTTCTGGGCCTCGCGAAGGCCGGCGCCGGGGACGACTTCTTCGCCCTGGGCGGCCATTCCCTCTCCGCCACCCAGGTGCTCTCCCGGGTGCGCTCGCGCCTGGGGGTGGACCTGCCCCCCCGGGCGCTCTTCGACCATCCCACGGTCGCGGCGCTCGCGCAGAAGGCGGGCTCCTCCCGGGAGACGGCCGGTGAGGATTGGGAGATCCGTCCCGTGCCCCGCCCGGACGCGCCGGTCGCCGAGCTGCCCGCCTCCTTTTCCCAGCAGGGGCTCTGGCTCGCGGACCGGCTCGAGCGGGGCGTGCCGCTCTTCAACACCCCGTTCGCGTTCGAGCTCTCAGGGCCGCTCGACGTTTCCGCCCTCGCCCGCGCCCTCGCGGAGATCGTCCGCCGGCACGAGCCGCTGCGCACGACCTTCCGGGAGGAGGGCGGACGGCTCTGGCAGAGGATCGCCCGGCCCGCCCCCGTGCCGCTGCCGGTCGTCGATCTCTCGGGGCTGCCGCGGGCCGCCCGCGAGCGGGAGGCGGAGCGGTGGACGGAGGCGGAGGCCCGCCGGCCGCTCGACCCCTCCCGCGAGCCGATGCTGCAGCTGCGGGTCTTGCGCCTCGGCCCGGGCGAGCACGTGCTCCTCGCCCTGATGCACCACATCGTGTCGGACGACTGGTCGCTCTGGGTGTTCGTGTCGGAGCTTGCGGCCCTCTACGCAGCGTTCTCCGCAGGGCGCCCCTCGCCCCTGCCGGAGCCGTCCCTGGGCTATGGCGACTTCGCGGTCTGGCAGCGGCAGTGGCTTCAGGGCGCCCGTCTCGAGCAGGAGATCGACTGGTGGCGCGCGCGCCTGCAGCCGCCGCTCCCGGTGCTCGACCTGCCCGCCGACCACCCGCGCCCGGCCGTGCGGTCCTGGCGCGGCGCGCGCCTCCACCGAGTCCTTCCCGCGGAGCTGGCGGCCGGCCTCTCGGCCCTCGGCCGGGGGCGGGACGCCTCGCTCTTCATCGTTCTCCTGGCGGCGTTCGACGTGCTGCTGTCGCGCCTGACGGCGAGCCTGGACGTGCTGGTCGGCTCGCCGATCGCCAACCGCCACCGGATCGAGGTGGAGGGGCTGATCGGCTACTTCGTCAACATGCTGGCCCTGCGGGGGGACCTCGCGGGCAATCCCCGCTTCGGGGAGCTCGTTTTACGCCTGCGCGAGACGGTGCTCGCGGCCTACGGCCACCAGGACGTCCCCTTCGGGCTCCTGGTCGAGGAGCTCGCCTCCGCGCGAGACCTCTCGCGCAGCCCCCTGACCGACGTCTACCTCATCCTGGGCAATGCTCCGCGGCCGCCCGGCGAGCTCGCGCCCGGGCTGCGGCTGGCGCTCCGGGAGCTCGAAACCGGAACGGTCCAGGGCGATCTCACGCTCCATCTCGCGGAGACCGGAGACGGGATCTCGGCCGTCTGGGGCTATTCCCTGGACCTCTTCGACGCCGCGACCGCGGAGCGGATGGCCAGCGGCTTCGAAACCCTGCTCGCCGGGATCGTGGCCGCGCCCGCGGCCCGGCTCGCCGACCTCCCCCTCCTCTCCCCGGCGGAGCGGGCCCAGCTCCTGGCCTGGGGAGAGAACCCGCTCGCGGTCCCGCAAGGGCTCTGCCTCCACCAGGTCTTCGAAACCTGGGTGGACCGCGCGCCGGACGATCCGGCCATCGAGTGGGTGGGGACCGGGGAGGACGGGCGCCTCACCTACCGGGAGCTGGACGAGGCGGCCAACCGGCTCGCCTGGCACCTGATCGCCCAGGGCGTGGGACCCGAGGTCTGGGTGGGGCTGTCGCTCCCGCGCTCGGTCGACATGATCGTGGCCCTCTTCGCGGTGCTGAAGTCCGGAGGCGCCTACGTTCCGCTCGATCCCTCCTTGCCGGCCGAGCGTCTCGCCTTCATGGCGGCGGAGACCCGGCCCCGGGTGGTGGTGACGCAGCAGAGCCTCCACGCGGAGGCCGCGGCGATCGCGGCCCGGCCCGCGTCGCGGCCGGCCGTCTCCGTCGACCCGGACAACGCGGCCTACGCGATCTTCACCTCGGGCTCTACGGGACGCCCCAAGGGCGTGGTCATCCCCCACGTGGGCCTGCCCAACCTGGCCGAGGCGGTCGCCGCCGTCTTCGGGATGGGCCCGGGCGACCGGGCGCTCCTCTTCGCCCCCCTGACGTTCGACACCTCGCTGTTCGAGATCCTGGCGGCTTTCCGCGGCGGGGCGACCCTCTGCATCGCCGGGCAGGACGACATGCTGCCCGGCCCGGGCCTCCTCCGCCTGCTGCGGGAGAAGGGGATCACGCGCCTGACCCTCACCCCGTCGGCCCTGGCCTCCCTGGACGAGGAGGAGCTCCCCGGCGTGGTCTCCATCACGGTCGCGGGCGAAGCCTGCACGGCCGACCTGGTGGAGCGCTGGGGCCGGAGGCACCGGTTCTTCAACTGCTACGGGCCCACCGAGCACACGGTCTGGGCCTCCGTGGCACTGTGCACGCCCTCTCCCCGCAGGCCCCCGATCGGCCGGCCCGTGGCGAACAAGCGGTTCATCGTCCTCGATCCGGACGGCAACCCGGTGCCGGCCGGGGTGCCGGGGGAGCTGTGGGTGGGGGGCGTGGGCCCGGCCCGCGGCTACCTGAACCGGCCGGATCTCACGGCCGAGCGGTTCCGGCCCGACCCGTTCGCGGCGGAGCCGGGAGCCCGCGCCTACCGCACGGGCGATCTCGTGCGGTGGCTGCCGGACGGCCAGCTCGACTTCCTCGGCCGCAACGACTTCCAGGTCAAGGTCCGCGGCTTCCGCATCGAGTTGGGAGAGATCGAATCGGTGCTCGCCGCGCACCCTGCCGTGCGCGACGCGGTGGTGCTCGCCCGGAACGAAGGCCAGGACCGCCGGCTCGTGGGCTACGTGGTGGCCCGGTCCGGCGCGGCCCCCACCCGCGAGGAGCTCCGCGCCCACCTGGGGGAACGCCTCCCGGAGTACATGGTGCCGGCGGCGTGGGTCTTCTTGGACGCCCTGCCGCTCACCGCGAGCGACAAGGTGGACCGGCAGGCCCTCGCCCTCGTGGCGCCGGCCGAGGACTCCGGGCGGAAAGGGGGAGCCGTGCCGCGCACCCCGATCGAAGAGGGGCTGGCCGGGATCTTCGCCGAGCTGCTCGGGCTGCCCCGGGTCGACGTCCAGGACGACTTCTTCGCCCTGGGCGGCCACTCTCTCCTGGCGGCCCAGGTGCTGTCGCGCGTGCACCGGCTCTTCGGGGTGGAGCTTCCCGTCCGCGCGCTCTTCGAGCGGCCCACGGTCGAGGCCCTGGCGCGGAGGATCGAAGAGGCGCAGCGGGAGGCCTGGGGACCCGAGCCGCCGCTCGGACCCCGGCCACGGGACGGGGCCCTCCCCCTCTCCTTCGGCCAGGAGCGCCTGTGGATCGCCGACCAGCTCTCCCCCGGCCAGCCGGTCTACAACATCCCCCTGGCCCTCTTCCTGCGCGGGCCGCTCGCGGTGCCGGCCTTGGGCGAGGCGCTCGCGGAGATCGTCCGCCGCCACGAGGCCCTGCGCACGACGTTCACGGCCGTGGCGGGAGATCCCGTCCAGGTCATTTCTCCGCCCGGCGCGCGCCCTCTGCCCGTGGCCGACCTCGCGGGCCTGCCGGAGGGGCTGCGGCGGGCGGAGGCCGGGCGTCTCGTCCACGAGGAGGCCCTGCGGCCGTTCGACCTCTCCCGCGGGCCGCTCGTCCGCTGGGCGCTCGTGAGGCTCGCCGGCGAGGAGCACCGGCTGCTGCTCTCGTTCCACCACATCGTCGCGGACGGCTGGTCGCTGGGAGTGCTCTTCGACGAGATCGCGGCCCTCTACGGAGCGTTCGCCGCGGGCCGGCCGTCGCCGCTTCCGGAGCTCCCGATCCAGCTTCCCGACTTCGCCCTCTGGCAGCGGGAGTGGCTCGCGGACGGCGTGCTCGACGCGCAGCTCGCCTGGTGGCGGGAGCGCCTGGGGAACGATCTCCCGGTTCTGGAGCTGCCGACCGACCGGCCGCACCCGGCCGTTCCGAGCTCCCGGGGCGCCACCGAGCGCCTGATCCTGCCGGCCGACCTGGCCGACGGCCTCCGCGACCTCTCCCGGCAGCGGGGAGCCACCTTCTACATGACCCTGCTCGCGGCGTTCGACGCCCTCCTGGGAAGGCTCGCCGGGCAGGACGTCGCCGTCGTGGGATCGCCCGTGGCCAACCGCAACCGGGCCGAGCTCGAGCGGCTGATCGGCTTCTTCGTCAACACCGTGGTGCTGCGCGGCGACCTCGCGGGCGACCCTGGCTTTGTGGAGCTGGTCGGCCGGGTGCGCGAGGAGGCCCTCGGGGCCTGGGCTCACCAGGACGTGCCCTTCGACAAGCTCGTCGAAGCTCTGGCCCCCGAGCGCAACCCCTCCCGGAGCCCGCTCTTCCAGGTCTCCTTCGGGTTCGAAGAGGCGCCCCGGCCGCCTCTCCCTCTCGCCCCCGGGCTCACCCTGGAGGCGGAAGGCACGGCCACGGACACGGCGAAGTTCGACCTCTCCCTCTTCCTCCAGGAGGTCCCGGGCGGCCTCGGGAGCGCCATGGAGTACGCGACCGACCTGTTCGACGCCGCCACGGTCCGGCGGATGCTGGGCCACCTGGCGACGCTCCTGGCGGGAGCGGTGAGCCACCCGGAAGCCCGGATCTCGGACCTGCCGCTGCTCTCGGCCGCGGAGCGCCGGGAGCTCGAGGCCTGGAACGCCGGGCTGCGGCTCGGCTGGCCCCGCCCGGAGGAGGCGACGGTCCGCGACCTGTTCGACGCCCAGGCCGCGCGGACCCCGGACGCTCCGGCCGTGATCGCTGCGGACGAAGCTCTCTCCTACGCCGGGCTGCGTGGCCGGGCGCTCCGGATCGCCGCCCGCCTCCACGCCCTGGGCATTGGGCCGGAGGTGCCGGTGGGCGTCTACTGCGACCGCACGCCCGGGCTCGTTGCCGCCTTCGTCGCGGTGATGGAGGCGGGCGGGGTCTACGTGCCGCTCGACCCTTCGTATCCGCCCGACCGGATCTCCTTCATGGTGGAGGACGCCGGTTGCGCCGTGGTGCTGGCCGAGGCGGCCCTGCCCGAGGGCGTCGCGGAAGGCGTCCCGGTCCTCGCGATCGACGGCCCCGGCGGGGGAGAGCCGTTCGTTCCGCCGGCCCTCGCTCCGCAGAACCTGGCCTATGTGATCTACACGTCGGGCTCCACAGGGAACCCGAAGCGGGTGGGGGTCTCCCACGGCGCGGCGGCGGCCCAGGGGATCGAGGCCGGCCGCTACTACGGCCTGGGGCCGGGAGACCGCTTCCTCCTCTTCGCCTCGCCGAGCTTCGACGTGTCGATCGAAAACCTGATGGGGCCGCTCCTTTCGGGCGCCGCTCTCGTACCCCGCGGGCCCGGGCTGCCGGCTCCGGAGGAGACCACGCGCCGCATCGCCGAGGAGGAGATCACGGTCGTCAACTTCGCGCCCGCCTACTGGGCCGAATGGGTGCGGAGCTTCGAGGGGGCCGGGTCGCGGCCGGCGTCTCTCCGGCTGGTGATCGTGGGCGGCGACGAGATGCCGGGCGAAGCCGTCCGCCTCCTGCGAAGGACGCCGCTCGCGGACGTCCGCCTGCTCAACGTCTACGGCCCGACCGAGGCCGTGGTCACCGCGACCATGGAAGAGGTGCTGGAGCTTCCGGACGCCCTCCCGCCGGTCCTCCCCGTGGGGCGCCTGATCCCCGGCCGGTCCGCGCACGTTCTGGACCGCCATGGAAACCTTCTGCCGGTGGGAGTGCCCGGGGAGGCGGCCCTGGGCGGCCTGCTCGCGCGCGGCTATCTGGGGCACCCCGCGCTCACCGCCCTGCGGTTCGTGCCCGACCCCTTCTCCGGAGAGCCGGGCGCCCGCCTGTACCGGACGGGCGACCTCCTGAGGCGCCGCCCGGAAGGCGGCTTCGACTTCCTCGGGCGTGTCGACCGGCAGGTGAAGATCCGCGGCGTGCGGGTGGAGCCCGGGGAGATCGAGGCCGCCCTGCTGCGCCATCCCGGGATCGCGGGGGCCGCGGTGGGGGTGCGCTCCCTGGGCGGCGAAAAGTCCCTCGTGGCCTGGGTGGTCCCCCGCGAGGGCGTGGCGCTCAGCCCCGGCGATCTGCGGGCCGATCTCGCGGCGCGGCTGCCGGCCTTCCTGGTGCCGGCGGCGTTCGCCGTTCTGGAGGCCTTCCCGCTCACCCCGAACGGCAAGGTGGACCGCCGGGCCCTGCCTGCGCCGGAGCTGGAAGAACGGGCCGCGGAGGGTCTCGCCGCTCCGCGCACGCCGGCCGAGGAGCTTCTGGCCGGCGTGTGGTCCGATCTCCTGGGAGCCGGGCCGGTGGGCGTGGACCAGGACTTCTTCGCGCTCGGGGGCCACTCGCTTCTGGCCACCCGGCTCGTCTCCCGCATCCGCGACCTCTTCGGCGTGGAGCTGCCTCTCCGGGCCCTCTTCGAGGCCCCCACGATCGCGGCGCTGGCCGCCCGCATCGCGGCCGAGGAGAAAGGGCCCGAAGCGCCCCCGGTGCTCCCGCGGCGGCCGGGAGAGCGCCTCCTCCTCTCCTCCGGGCAGGAGCGCCTGTGGATTCTCGACCGGCTCGCCCCGGGCACGGCCGTCTACAACATGCCCCTGGCGTTCCGTCTGCGGGGCGCCCTGGCGCTGGAGGCTCTGGCGGACGCGCTCTCCGAGGTCGTCCGCCGCCACGAGGCGCTGCGGACGACGTTCGAGCGGATCGACGGCGAGCCCGTGCAGGCCGTCTCCCCGCCGGCGCCGTTCCCCCTGCCGGTCCTGGACCTCTCGGAGCTCCCGGAAGAGGAGCGGGACAGAGAGGCGGAGCGGCTCGTCCAGGAAGAGGCCCTCCGGCCCTTCGACCTCCGGCGGGGACCGCTCTTCCGCGCGGCGCTCCTCAAGCTCGCTCCGGAGGAGCACCGGCTGCTCCTCACCATGCACCACATCGTCTCGGACGGCTGGTCGCTCGGCCTGCTGCTCCGGGAGATCTCGGCCCTGTACGAGGGGACGCCCCTTCCGGAGCCCGCGGTGCAGTACCCCGACTTCGCCCTCTGGCAGCGGCGCTGGCTCGACGGCGGCGTGCTGTCCGCGCAGCTCTCCTGGTGGCGCGAGCGCCTGGGAGGGGATCTGCCGGTCCTGGAGATGCCCGCCGACCGGCCGCGGCCGGCCACCCCGAGCCGGCGCGGCGCCGAAGAGCGGCTGGACCTGCCCGCGGATCTGGCCGGGCGGCTCCGGGAGCTTTCGCGGCGGCAGGGGTCCACCCTCTACATGACCCTGCTCGCGGCCTTCGACGCGCTGCTCTACCGCTACACCGGGCAGGACGACCTGCTCGTGGGCTCGCCGGTCGCGGGCCGCAACCGGGCGGAGGTCGAGGGGACGATCGGCTTCTTCGTCAACACTCTGGTGCTCCGGGCCGGGCTCTCGGGCGATCCCGGCTTCTCTGCGCTGCTCGCCCAGGTGCGCGAAGCGGTGCTGGGGGCCTGGGCGCACCAGGACGTGCCGTTCGAAAGGCTCGTCCTGGAGCTGGCCCCGGAGCGCGATCTCTCCCGGAGCCCGCTCTTCCAGGTCTCCCTGACCGTCGAGAGCGCGCCACCGCCCCCCCTGGCTCTCGGACCCGGGCTCACCGTCTCCGCAGAGACCGTGGGGACCGGGAGCGCCAAGTTCGACCTCTCCGCCGGCTTCCAGGACGTCCCGGAGGGCCTGGTCAGCCTCCTCGAGTACGCGGCCGACCTGTTCGACGCCGCGACGATCCGGCGGATGCTGGGCCATCTCGCCACGCTTCTGGAAGGCCTCGTGGCCCGGCCGGCGGCCCGGATCTCGGAGCTGCCGCTCCTCTCCGCGCCGGAGCGGGAGGCGATCGCGGCCTGGAACGGAGGCTTGCGGCAGAGCCGGCCGTTGCCCGAAGAGACCACCCTTCGCGACCTCTTCGAGGCCCAGGCGGCACGCACGCCCGGCGCCCCCGCGATCGTCACGCCCGAAGAGACCGTGTCCTACGCCGTCCTCCGCTCCCGGGCCCTGCGCATCGCCGCCCGGCTCCAGGCCCTGGGCGTCGGCCCCGAGGTGCCGGTGGGCGTCTGGTGCGATCGCACGGCCGGGCTGATCACGGCCTTCGTGGCCGTCCTCGAGGCGGGCGGCGTCTACGTGCCGCTCGACCCCTCCTATCCGCCCGACCGGATCGCCTTCATGGTGGGGGATGCCGGCTGCGCCGTGCTGCTCGCCGAGGGAGAGGCGCCGGCCGCCCTGGCGGACCGCCTCCCCGTGCTCCGGATCGCCGAGGCCGGAGAAGGGGAGGCCGGACCGTTCGCTCCGCCGGCCCTCGCTCCGCAGAACCTGGCCTACGTGATCTACACGTCGGGCTCGACGGGGACCCCGAAGCGGGTGGGCGTCCCCCACGGCCCCGCGGCCACGCAGGGGATCGAGGCCGGCCGCTACTACGGCCTGGGCCCGGGGGACCGCTTCCTCCTCTTCGTCTCCCCGAGCTTCGACGTGTCGGTCGAGAACCTGATGGGGCCGCTCCTTTCGGGCGCCGCCCTGGTGCCCCGCGGGGCCGAGCTGCCGGCTCCGGTGGAAACCACGCGGCGTATCGCCGAGCTCGCGGTCACGGTCGTCAACTTCGCCCCCGCCTACTGGATCGAGTGGGTGAAGAGCTTCGGGCCGGGCGATGAGGCCCCGCCCACGCTCCGGCTCGTCATCGTGGGCGGCGACGAAATGCCGGGCGAGGTCGTCCGGCTCGTGCGCAACGGCCCGCTCGGGCACGTCCGGCTGCTCAACGTCTACGGGCCCACCGAGGCGGTCGTCACCGCCACCATGCAGGAGGTGCTGGAGCTCCCCCTGGAGATCGCGGGCGCCGCCCCCGTGGGCCGCCTGATCCCCGGCCGCTCGGCTCACGCGCTCGACCGCGACGGCAACCCCGTGCCCGTGGGCGTGCCGGGCGAGATGTATCTCGGCGGCCTCCTCGCCCGCGGCTATCTGAATCATCCCGCGCTCACGGCCGAGCGGTTCGGGCCCGACCCGTTCTCCGGTCTCCCCGGCGCGCGCCTGTACCGCACGGGCGACCTCGTGCGGCGGCGGCCGGACGGCGCCTTCGAGTTCGCGGGCCGGGCCGACCACCAGGTGAAGATCCGCGGCTTCCGGGTCGAGCCGGGCGAGGTCGAGGCCGCGGTCCTGCGCCATCCGGACGTCGAGTCGGCGGTCGTCGCCGTGCGCTCGGACGGGGGAGAGAAGCGCCTGGTGGCCTACGTCATTCCCCGCGAAGGGAGGGCCGCGGACCTGGTTCGCGACCTGCGCGCGGATCTCGTTTCGCGGCTGCCGGCCTTCATGGTGCCGGCGGCGTTCGTCCTCCTCTCCGCCTTCCCCATGACCCCCAACGGCAAGGTGGACCGCCGGGCGCTCCCCGCGCCGGGAGCCGGGGCCAGGGACGCCGGCAGGGACCGGGTCGCCCCCAGCACGCCGACCGAGCTGCTCCTGGCCCGCGCCTGGGCCGACCTCCTGGGGACCGCGGCGGTCTTCGCGGACGACCACTTCTTCGAGCTGGGCGGCCACTCGCTCCTGGCCACCCGGCTCGTCTCCCGGGTGCGCGAGGTCTTCGACGTCGAGCTGCCCTTGAAGGCCGTGTTCGAGAGCCCGGTCCTCAAGGACCTGGCCGCGAAGATCGACGAGGCGGGGCTCGCGGGCCGCGCTCTGGGGACACCGGACTTCCTCTCCGGAAAGGATGGCCAGGCCCTCCCCCTGTCCTTCTCCCAGCAGCGGCTCTGGTTCCTGGACCGCCTGGAGCCCGGCACGGCCGTCTACAACCTCCCCTCGGTCTTCCGCCTGCGGGGAGAGCTCGGGATCCCGGCGCTCGCGGCCGCGCTGTCTTCGATCGTCCGCCGCCACGAGGTGCTGCGCACCACCTACGGCCTGGTGAGCGGCGACCCGGTGCAGGCCGTCCATCCGCCCGCGGCGCTCCCCCTGCCGGTCGTCGATCTGGGCGCCCTCTCCGAGGGAGCACGCGAGGCCGAATCCGCCCGGCTGGTCGGGGAGGAGGCCCGGCGCCCGTTCTCCCTGGCGCAGGGGCCGGTCCTGCGGGCCGCGCTCGTCCGTCTCGCGGGCGGCGACCACCGTCTGCTCCTCTCCCTCCACCACATCGCGGGGGACGGCTGGTCGCTGGGCATCCTCCTGCGGGAGCTCGCGGCCCTCTACGGGGCCGCTCTCGAGGGGCGGCCGTCACCGCTGCCGGAGCTCCCGCTCCAGTACGCGGACTTCGCCCTCTGGCAGCGCCGCTGGCTCGAAGGCGGCGTGCTCGAAGCCCAGCTCGCCTTCTGGCGCGAGGCCCTGGCCGGCTGTCCCCTGGTGCTGGAGCTGCCGGCCGACCGGCCCCGGCCCGCGGTGCAGAGCCACCGGGGCGCGGCCGTGGAGACCGCGCTCTCCGCGGACCTCTCCTCCCGCCTCGAAGCTCTGAGCCGCGAGCGGGGAGCGACCCTCTTCATGACCCTGCTCGCGGCCGCCGGCGCGCTCCTTCACCGCTACACGGGCGAGCCCGACCTGCTCGTGGGCACCCCGGTGGCCAACCGGAACCGCGCCGAGACCGAGCCGCTCATCGGCTTCTTCGTCAACAGCCTGGCTCTGCGCGCGAGCTTTGGGGGAGATCCCTCCTTCGTGGCCCTTCTCGACCGCACCCGGGAGACGGCGCTCGCAGCCTACGATCACCAGGACCTCCCGTTCGAGCGGCTGGTCGAAGAGCTCGCTCCCCAGCGGGACCTGACCCGGGCCCCGATCTTCCAGGTCTCCTTCACCCTCGGCCGACCGCTCGCGGACGGCTCCGGGCTGGCACCCGGCCTGTCGCTCGAGAGCGAGGCCGTGGATCTGGGCGTTGCCAAGCTCGACCTCACCCTGGGCTTCGAAGAGTCCGCGCGGGGGCTGGCCGCAGGCGCCGAGTACGCCACGGACCTCTTCGACGAGACGACCGTCCGGCGCCTGCTGGGCCATCTCGAAAACCTGCTCGCGGGGATCGCCGCGTCCCCGGAGGCCCGGGTCTCCGAGCTCCCCCTCCTCTCCGCGGCGGAGCGGGACGAGATCGCGGCGGCGAACGCCGGTCTCCCGCACGGCAGGTTGCAGCCGGAAGAGACCACGGTCCGCGACCTGTTCGCGGCCCAGGTGGAGCGCACCCCCGGCGCTCCCGCGCTCGTGACCGGCGACGGAGTCCTCTCCTACGCGGATCTCCGGGCCCGCGCCCTCCGGATCGCCGCCCGGCTTCAGGCGCTGGGAGTGGGGCCCGAGGTGCCGGTGGGCGTCTACTGCGACCGCACGCCCGGGCTCGTCCTGGCCTTCGCTGCCGTGATCGAAGCGGGCGGCGTCTACGTGCCGCTCGACCCCTCGGCTCCGCCCGAACGGACCGCCTTCCTGGTGGAGGATGCCCGCTGCGCGGCCGTGCTGGCGGAGACCGATCCCCCCGCGGGCGTGGCGGACCGCGTCCCGGTCCTTGCGATCGACGGGGAGACGGAGGCGGCCGGGCCGTTCGTGCCGCCGGCCCTCGATCCGGGGTGCCTCGCCTACGTCATCTACACGTCGGGCTCGACCGGAGCTCCGAAGCGGGTGGGGGTCTCCCACGGCGCCGCGGCCGCCCACGCGGCCGAAGCCGGCCGCTGCTACGGCCTGGGGCCGGGGGACCGTTTCCTGCTCTTCCACGGCCCGGCCTTCGACCCGTCGCTCGAAAACCTCATGGCCCCGCTCGTGTCCGGCGCCGCCCTGGTGCCGCGCGGGGCCGAGCTGCCGAGCCCTGCCGAGATGACGCGGCGGATCGAGGAGCAGGGGATCACGGCGGTCAACTTCGCTCCCGTCTACTGGATCGAGTGGGCCCGGAGCTTCGAGGGGGCCTCTACGGCTCCCCCCTCCCTCCGCCTGGTGATCGTGGGCGGGGAAGAGATGCCGGGCCGAACCGTCCGCCTCCTCGCGGAGACGCCGCTGCGGCACGTGCGGCTGGTCAACGTCTACGCTCCTACCGAGGCGGTGATCACCTCGAACGTCCTGGACGTCTGGAGCCTCGGGGGCGACATCCCCCGCGCCGTTCCCCTGGGACCTCCGATCCCCGGCCGGTCGTCGTACGTGCTCGATTCCCACGGCAATCCGCTGCCCCTGGGAGCACCGGGGGAGATGGTCCTGGGCGGGCTCCTCGCCCGTGGCTACCTGGACCAGCCGGCCCTGACGGCCGAGCGCTTCGTGCCCGATCCGTTTTCCGGCCGGCCCGGCGCCCGCCTCTACCGGACCGGCGACCAGGCCCGGCGGCGGGCCGACGGTGCCTTCGACTTCGTGGGACGCACCGATCACCAGGTCAAGATCCGCGGCTACCGTGTCGAGCCGGGCGAGGTCGAGGCCGCGGTCCTGCGCCATCCGCGGGTCGCGGCGGCGGCGGTCGTGGCCGCCCCCCACGGGAGCGAGAAGCGGCTCGTGGCCTACGCCGTCCCCCGCCCGGGGGAGAGCCTGGAGGCCGGGGAGCTCCAGGCGGATGTCGCGGAGCGGCTGCCCTCCCACATGGTCCCCTCGGCCGTCGTGATCCTCCCGGCCCTGCCCCTCACCCCCAACGGCAAGGTGGACCGCCGGGCGCTGCCGGCGCCGGAGTGGGACGGGGCCCGCGAAGACCGGCTGGCGCCCCGGACGCCCGGGGAAGAGCTCCTGGCCAGGGCCTGGGCCGAGGTCCTGCGCCTCGAAACGGTCGACGTGCGCGACAACTTCTTCGAGCTGGGAGGCCACTCTCTCCTCGCCACCCGGCTCGTCTCGCGGATCCGCGATCTCTTCGGCGTCGAGCTGCCGCTGCGGGCCCTGTTCGAGGCTCCCACGGTCGAGGCGCTCGCGGCGCGGATCGAAGCCGAGCAGCTCGCCGGAGCGGAGGTCGAAGCGGCGCCGGTCTCCTCCGGGCGGAGGGAGGCGGAGCTTCCGCTCTCCTTCGCGCAGCAGCGCCTCTGGTTCCTGGAGCAGCTCCAGCCCGGCAACGCCGCCTACAACCTCCCCGCGATCCTGCGCCTGGGCGGCGCGCTCTCCGTGCCCGCCCTGGAGGCCGCGCTTTCGGAGATCGTCCGCCGTCACGAAGTGCTGCGCACGGTGTTCACGGTGGTCCAGGGGGAGGCCCGGCAGGTGGTAGGGGAGCCCTCGCTCCGGCCGCTGCCGGTCGTGGACCTCTCCGGCCTGCCGGAGCCGGCACGGGAGGCCGAAGCTTTCCGCCGGATGGAGGAAGAGGTCCGGAGCCCCTTCGACCTGCGCCAGGGGCCGGTCCTGCGCGAGACGCTCCTCCGCCTCGCCGCGGAGGACCACCGGCTCCTCCTCATCTTCCACCACATCGCGGCGGACGGCTGGTCGATTGGCGTCCTCCTCGAAGAGCTCGGCGCCCTCTACGATTGCGCCCGGTCGGGCCGGCCGTCGCCGCTGCCGGAGCTCCCTCTCCAGTACGCCGACTTCGCGCTCTGGCAGCGCCGGTGGCTCGCGGGCGGGGCGCTCGAAGCCCAGCTCGCCTTCTGGCGCGAGGCCTTGCGCGGCTGCCCCCTGGCGCTCGACCTGCCGGCCGACCGTCCGCGGCCCGCGGTGCGCAGCCAGCGCGGAGCGGCCGAGAGCGCGGCCCTCCCCGCCGGGCTCTCCCTGCGTCTCGAAGCCCTGAGCCACGAAGGGCGGGCCACCCTGTTCATGACCCTCCTCGCCGCGTTCGGGGCCCTCCTCGCGCGCTACACGGGCGAGCCGGACCTCCTCGTGGGCTCGCCCGTGGCCGGCCGCACCCGGGGGGAGATCGAGCCGCTCATCGGCTTCTTCGTCAACACCCTGGCGCTGCGGATCGGCTTCGCGGCGGAGACCACCTTTTCAGAGCTGCTCGGCCGCACGCGCGAGACGGCGCTCGCGGCCTATGCCCACCAGGACCTCCCCTTCGAGCGGCTGGTCGAGGAGCTGGCTCCCGAGCGGGACCTCTCGCGGACGCCCATCGTCCAGGTCTCCTTCTCGCTCGCTCCGTCCGCAATCCGCAACGAGCTGGCCCCCGGCCTCTCCCTGGCGAACGAAACCGTGGATCTGGGGACCGCCAAGTTCGACCTCACCCTGGCCTTCGAAGCGGGGCCGGAGGGCTTGCAAGGCGGCGCCGAATACGCGGCCGACCTGTTCGACGCCGCGACCGTCCAGCGGATGCTGGGGCATTTCGCCACGCTCCTCGAAGGGGTGGCGGCCGATCCCACGGCCCGGGTCTCCGAGCTGCCGCTCCTTTCGCTGCCGGAGCGCGAGCAGCTCCTGGTCGACTGGAACCGCACCGAGGCGGAGTTCCCGCGGGACGTTCCCATCCACCGCCAGCTCGAAGCCTGGGCGGCCCGGACACCCGATGCACCGGCCGTGATCGCCGGGAGCGAGATCCTGACCTACGCCGGGCTGAACCGCCGGGCGAACCGCCTGGCCCGGGGGCTCGCCGCCCGCGGCGTCGGCCCCGAGGTCCTGGTCGCCCTGGACCTCGAGCGCTCGCCCGAGCTCGTGGTCGCCGCGCTCGCCGTGCTCAAGGCCGGCGGCGCCTACGTGCCCGTGAACCCGCGCGACCCGGCCGAGCGGCGGCGCTTCATCCTGGAAGAGGCCGGCGGGATCCGCCTCGACCGCGGCGCTCTCGCCGGAATGGAGCGGAACGGAGAGGACGACCTGGACGTCCCCGTCTCGGGCGAGTCGCTCGCCTACGTGATCTACACCTCCGGCTCCACGGGCCGGCCCAAGGGGGTCGCGATCCCGCACCGGGGCGTGAGCCGGCTGACCGCGGGAGCGGGCTACCTCGGGCTCGGGCC
>DATEIO010000256.1:0-2681 GCA_035278895.1 Thermoanaerobaculia bacterium
GATCGCCAGGAGCAGCGAGGGTACGGCCTGGAGCACGGTCACCCCGTGCTCCGCGATCGTACGGACGAGGTAGGCCGGGTCGCGGTGGCCGCCCGGCCGCGCCATCACCAGGGCGGCCCCGGCGGCGAGCGGCGCCCAGAATTCCCACACCGAGGCGTCGAAACCGAACGGAGTCTTCTGGAAGACCCGGTCGGCGGGTGTGAGAGGCAGATCCTCCGCCATCCACAGCATGTGGTTGACGATCGCCCGGTGGGGGATCAGGGCTCCCTTGGGCCGGCCCGTGGAGCCCGAGGTGTAGATGACGTAGGCCAGGGCCTCGCCGCCCTCGTAGAGCCGGGGAGGCGGCGCGCCGCCCTCCTCCCCTTCCGCAAACGCGCCGGTCTCGACGAAAACGACCGGGGCGCCATGCTCCGGCAGCGAGCCCGCGGTCCGCTCCTGGGCGAGGAGCACGTGGACCCCGGCATCGGCGACGAGGAAGGCGAGGCGCTCCGCGGGGTATTCCGGGTCGAGGGGGATATAGGCGCCGCCGGCCTTGAGAGCCGCGACGAGAGCGACCACCATCCCGGCCGAGCGCTCGAGGCAGAGCCCCACCCGCGATTCCGGGCCCACCCCGTGGGCGCGGAGAAGCCAAGCCAGACGGTTCGCCCGGAGGTCGAGCTCCCGGTAGGTCAGCGTCTCGTCCTCCGCGATCACGGCCAGGGCCGAAGGCGTCCGCCGCGCCTGGGCCTCGAAGAGCTCCTGGAGCGGGATCTCCGCGGCGAAGCGGCGCTCCGGTCCCGCGCTCCGGAGGGCGAGCTCGGCCCTCTCCTCTCGGTTGAGCAGCGGAAGGTCCGAAAGCCGCGCGCCGGGATCGGCCACGATCCCCGAAAGGAGCGCGCCGAAGCCCGAGAGGAGCCGCTCCACGGTCGCGGCGTCGAAGAGGTCGGTCGAGTACTCGGCCGCCCCGGCGATCCCCTCCTCCGTCCGCGCGAGGGCGAGCGTCAGGTCGAGCTTGGCGCTCCCCGGAGCCGCCTCCTCGAGGTCCAGCGAGAGCCCCGGCGCGAGCTCCGGCGAGAGGGCCGACGCGCGGTCGAGCGAGAAGAGAACCTCGAACAGTGGGTTGCGCGAGAGGTCGCGCCGGGGCGCCAGCGCCTCGACCAGCTTCTCGAACGGAAGGTCCTGGTGCGCGAACGCTCCCAGGGCCGCCTCCCGGACGCGGGAGAGCAGATCCGCGAAGGACGGATCGCCCGCCAGATTCCCGCGCAGCACCACGGTGTTGGCGAAAAAGCCGATCAGCCCCTCGAGCTCCGTCCGGTCGCGGCCCGCGGTCGCAGTGCCGACGAGCAGGTCCTCCTCCCCCGTGACGCGGTGGAGCAGGGTCTCAAAAGCCGCGGCCACGGTCACGAACAGGGTGGCGCCGTGCCGGCGGCCCAGCCGCTCCAGGCCGGTGGCGACGTCGCCGGGAACGGAGACCTCCGCGACCGCACCGCGCCCCGAGCGCACTGCCGGGCGGGGCCGATCGGCCGGGAGGTCCAGCCCCTCCGGGCGTCCCGCCAGGTGCTCCCGCCACCAGGCGATCCGCTCCCCCAGCCTCTCGTCCGTGAGCCACCGCCGCTGCCACAGGGCAAAGTCGGCGTACTGCAGGCGTGGCTCCGGGAGGGGCGACGGCCGCCCCTCCCGGGCCGCGCCGTAGAGGGCGGCCAGCTCGCCCAGGAGCACTCCGAGCGACCCCGCGTCGGAGACGATGTGGTGGGTCGTGTAGAGGAGCACGTGCTCTCCCGCTGCGAGGCGGAGGAGAGCCGTGCGGACGAGCGGTCCCTGATAGAAATCGAAGGGGCGGCCCGCCTCCTCCGCGCCCAGCCGCTCCGCCTCGGCCCTCCGGAGGGCCTCCGGCAACGCCGAGAGGTCGAGAACCGGCAAAGGACGGCGCGCGGCGGGGAAGGCCCGCTGCACCGGGGTCTCGGCGACGACGTCGAAGACCGTCCGCAGCACCTCGTGCCGGCGCTCGATTTCGGAGAGGGCCGCGGCCAGGGCTTCGACCGCGAGGCCGCCCCGGAGGTGGAACCGGCGGGGCACGTGGTAGGCCGTGGAGCCGGGGGCGAGCTGCTCGATCACCCACAGGCTCTCCTGCGCGAAAGAGAGAGGGGCGCCCTCCGCGGGCCGGACCGCGGGCTCCAAGGACGGCTCCTCGGCTCCCCGGTCGCCGCGGAGCGCCGCCTCGATCCGCGCGGCGAGCGCGGCGACCGTGCGCTGCTCGAACACCGCGCGCAGCTCCAGCCCCACGCCGAAGACGCGGCGCACGCGCGCGATCACCCGGGTGGCCAGGAGCGAGTGGCCGCCCAGGTCGAAGAAGTCGTCGTGGATGCCCACCCGGTCGAGCCCGAGGACCTCCGCGAAGAGGTCCGCGAGGAGCTCTTCGACGGCGCTCCGGGGGACGGCCGACGCCGCGGGCACCGCGGCCCGCTCCGTCTCGGGATCCGGCAGGGCGCGGCGGTCCACCTTGCCGTTCGCGGTGAGCGGCAGGGCGTCGAGGAAGACGAACGCGCCCGGCACCATGGCCTCGGGCAGGCGCTCGCGCAGGAAGCTCCGGAGCTCCGTGGCCAGGCCCGGCTCCCCTCCCGAACGCGGCACCACGTAGGCCACGAGCCGGGCCTCGCCCCCGGGCGAGACGCGGGCCAGGGCCAGGGCCTCGCGCACCGCGG
>DATEIO010000257.1:0-6679 GCA_035278895.1 Thermoanaerobaculia bacterium
CGCACCTCGGCGAGCGGTACGTGTTCGGCGGGCCGCTGTCGAGCCTGAGCTTCAACCTGGTGGACGGCGGGCTGCGGGCGTTGCTCTTCCTGGGCTATATCCTGCTGATTTCGCGGATGAAGGACATCCACCGGGTGTTCCAGTACCACGGGGCGGAGCACAAGGTGGTGTTCAACCATGAGGCGGGGCTGCCGCTCACGGTCGAGAACGCGCGGGCGCAGAGCCGGCTCCATCCGCGGTGCGGGACGAGCTTCCTGCTGTTTGTGCTGCTCGTCTCGATCGCGGTCTTTGCGCTGATCCCCAAGGAGGCGCACTTCGCGGTGAAGCTCGGCGGCCGGGTGCTCCTGGTGCCGCTCATCGCGGGGCTCTCCTTCGAGGTGCTGCGCCTGACGGCGAAGCGCCGGGCGGCCCCGATCTTCGCAGCGCTCGTAGCCCCAGGCTTGGCGCTCCAGAGGATCACGACCCAGGAGCCGACGGACGACATGCTGGAGGTGGCGATCGTGGCGCTCGAAGAGGCGCTCCGCGAGGACGGCCTCCTGCCGGAAATCGAATCGACGACGGATCTGCCCGAGGCCGCGGCCCGGGCGTAAGATGGATAGACCATGATCGAAAAGCTCTCCCAGATCGAGAAGACCCACGAGGAGCTGACCCAGCGGCTCGCCGACCCGGCGGTGCTGATGGACCGGAAGGCCTACGCGGAGATCAACAAGGCCCTTTCGGAGATCGACTCCACGGTGAAGCTCTACCGCGAGTACACCCGGGTGATGCGCCAGCGCGAGGAGACGGAGGAGATGCTCGCCTCGCTTTCGAAGGAGGACGATCTCTACGAGATGGCGCGCGAGGAGAAAGACCAGCTCACCCAGAAGCTCGCGGAGCTCGAAGAGCAGCTCCGGATCGAGATGATGCCCAAGGACCCGAACGACGAGCGCAACGTGGTGCTCGAGATCCGGGCCGGCACGGGTGGCGACGAGGCCACGCTCTTTGCGGGCGAGCTCTTCCGCATGTACACCCGTTACGCCGAGCAGCAGAGTTGGCGCATGGAGGTGATCGACCTCTCGGAGTCGGAGGTGGGCGGCATCAAGGAGGTGTCGGCCATCGTGGAGGGGCGTGGCGCCTACAGCCGCTTGAAGTACGAAGGCGGCGTTCACCGGGTGCAACGCGTGCCCGCCACGGAAGCCGCAGGCCGCATCCACACTTCAGCGGTGACGGTGGCGGTGCTGCCCGAGGCCGACGACGTGGAGGTGGACGTGGACGAGAAGGACATCCGGGTGGACCGCTTCTGCGCCTCCGGCCCCGGCGGCCAGGGTGTGAACACGACCTACTCGGCGGTGCGCCTCACACACATCCCCTCGGGCGTCGTGGTCTCCTGCCAGGACGAGCGGAGCCAGATCAAGAACAAGGCCAAGGCGATGCGCGTGTTGAAGGCCCGCCTCTATGACATCGAGCGGGAGAAGGCGGACGCCGCGCTGACCGAGGAGCGCCGCCGCATGGTGGGCTCGGGCGACCGCTCGGAGAAGATCCGCACCTACAACTTCCCCCAGAGCCGGGTGACGGACCACCGGATCGGCCTCTCGGTCCACCAGCTCCCCACGGTGCTCCAGGGAGATCTGGATCCGCTGATCCAGCCGCTGATCAGCCACTTCCAGGCCCAGAAGATGGAAGAGGCGGCCCGGGCGCACTGAGGCGGGAGGTGAGGGTCTGCTAAGCTGGCTCTCTCGAAGGAGGGCCTCCTGATGAAAAAGATCGCGGGTTCGTGGCTGGGGATGGCGGCCTGTCTGGTCGTCTTCTCCGGGTGCTTCGACGTGGAGCAGACCTTGACGCTCGAGAGGAATCTCTCGGGCAAGGCGGGCTTTTCGATGCACGTGGACATGGAGCCGATGGTGCTCTTCATGCTCCGCATGCAGCGCGAGATGGCCGGGCAGACGGGCGAGCCCACGAAGGCGGAGATCGACAAGGCGCGGGCGGATTTCCTGGCCTCCGGGAAGACGGAGGAGTCCAAGCCTCCTTCGAAGGAGGAGATCGAAAAGCAGCTCCCGCCGGGCGTGAAGCTCCTCGACAGCGCGTTCCAGGATGAAGGCACGAAGATCGGCGCCCGCTTCCTCTTCGGGTTCGACAACGTCTCCAAGCTCTCCCAGATCAAGCTCGCCTCCAAGAAGGAAGGCGAGGAGAGCGCGGACGGGCGTCCGGGCCCTCCCTCCCAGAACCCCGCCGACAGCCCCTTCGGCAGCCTTCAGATCAAGGACGAGGGGAGCACCATCCTGGTGACCTCCGAGGCCATGAACCCGGTGGCGGACCAGAAGGAGCAGGCCGCGGGAATGGACCTCTCGCCCGAGATGAAGAAGCAGATGGAAGACGCCTTCAAGGGTGTCCGCGTCGCCTTCAAGATCGACGCTCCCTTCGAGGTGCTGGAGCACAACGCCACCCGCAAGGAAGGCCGCACCCTCATCTGGGAGTACGACATGAAAAGCCTGGAGAAGATGACCCCCGAGCAGGCCGCCCAGGGGGTCCGGGTGCGGTACAAGAAGTAAAGAGGCGATTAGCCCCCCTCTGACTCCGATGCTGTAGACTACTCATGGGAGCCCGGAGCCATCCCTCCGGGCTCGGAGGTCCGGTCATGGCATTCAGGACGATCAAGTCGGCGGCGAAGAAGTCGAGCACGGTCCCAATGCGCAAGGCGATCGCTGTCGCCAAGGCTGTGAGCGCGAAGAAGGCTACTGCCAAGAAAGCAGGCGCCAAGAAGACGGTGACCGCTGCCAAGAAAACCACCGCCAAGAAGACGGTGACCGTCGCCAAGAAGACAGCCAAGAAGGCCTGATCTGACTCCCGACCTCTGTCCGACTCTCCTCCGGCAGACCTCTCGATCACAGTGTCCAGGGTATCGGCATGCCGAAACCTCGCTACGAAGACTGCGTCTTCCTAAACGTACCTTTTGACTCCAGGTACGAGCCCCTCATGAGGGCCATTGTCTTCACCGTGCATGACTGCGGACTTGTGGCTCGCTGCGCGAAGGAGATCGAAGACGGCGGTCAGGTGAGGATGGAGAAGATCTGTGCCTTGATGGCGGAATCCCAGTATGGAATCCACGACATCTCCAGGACCGGCCTCGATAGGAAGCTCCGCCTGCCAAGATTCAACATGCCTTTCGAGCTGGGGGTTTTTCTGGGAGCCCAGCGGTTCGGAACCGAGGAGCACAAGAAGAAGTGTTGCCTGATCCTGGATCGGGAGAAGGATCGCTATCGGCTGTTCTGCTCGGATCTCTCAGGGCAGGAGATCCGCGCGCACCACAACCGGGCGGAAGACGCGGTAAAAGGCGTGCGTGATTGGCTGAGTGGTCAACTGGTCCGCCGCAAGATCCAGGTTCCCGGTAGCGCCAGAATCCTGGACCGCTATCGCCGTTTTTACCGCGCGCTCCCCGCCATGTGCCGCAACCTGCAGCTCGATTCGAAAGAGCTTCTCTACGTCGAGTACATCAACCTGGTCGAAGCCTGGTTGCGGGCCAACTCCTGGGAGCGGAGCTGACCCGCTTCGCCGCTCACTTCACCGCGGCGGGCCTCGCCTTGTCCACCGTCAGCTTCCACAGCGCCGTCACGGTCAGCTCTCCGATCCTCTTGAGCTCGTCGACCGTCAGGTACTCGTCCGTGCCGTGGCCCCGGTAGTGGTCCATGCCGAGGGCGGGCCCGAAGTCGACGCCGCCCTGGAAGAGCCGGGCCTGGGTGCCTCCGCCGATGGCGACGGGGCGACCGGGCGTACCCGTGACCTCCTGCCAGGTTTCCAGGAGAGTGGAGACGAGCGGGCCTTCGGGCGGGGTGTAGTGGGGCTCGGAGGACATCTCCACCTGGGAGGTGAGGGTCGCGCCGCTCCGCTTCGAGAAGGCGGCGGCCTGCTTTGCGATCTCCTGGGTGATCTTCTCCTTGGCGATTCCCCGCGGCACGCGGATGTTCACGCGGGCGACCGGAGCCCCCTTCTCATCCAGAACGAACGAGAGGTTCGAGGTGAGCGCTCCCATCTCCTTGTCGGTGTAGGCGATCCCCAGGGATTTGCCGTCCGTCTCGGTGCCCACGGCCGTGCCCACGAAGGTGGCGAGGACGCCCCAGGCGTCGAGGCGCGGCTTCAAGGTGGCGAGGAACGCGGTCAGGTCCCCCAGGGCGTTGTGCCCGCTCGCGGGCTCGGAGGAGTGGCCGCCCCGCCCTTCGGCAGTGACCTTCAGGAGGCCACCCTCCTCGGCCACCGTGAGCTTCGCGGGCGGATGGGCCTGGGCCCAGGTTGCGGCGAGGCGGGAGAGCTCGGCGAAGGCGGCCTTCGAATCCCCCGACGGCTTGACGAGTGCCTCGCCCCGCTCGGGGATGATCGACATGCCGCTGCCGCCGGTGATCCCGGTCACCTGCCACTTGCTGGTGCGCGGCTTGGCCGCCGGCTTGGCTTCAAAGGTCACGACGCCGTAGCCCTTCTGGGCGTAGGTCACGGGATAGGCGGCGTCGATGCCGATCGTCCGGTCCGGCATCGAGGCGCGCTCCAGGTAGTAGGGGATCTCGTCCCAGCTCGACTCCTCGCCGTTCGCGATCAGCAGGCGGATGGTGGACTCCCGGGGCCAACCGGTTTCGCGGAGCACGGCGAGCGCGTAGAGGGCCGCGATGATCGGTCCCTTGTCGTCCTCGGTGCCCCGGCCGATGATCTTGCCGTCGACGATCTTCCCCTCCCAGGGTGGGGAGGACCACTGCTGCCCCTGGACGTCCTGCACGTCGCCGTGGGTGAGGACGGCCAGGACCGGCTTGGGGCCGGGGAGCGTGATCTCGTCCACCCGGCCGTCGTAGCTCTTGAACCGGAGCCCCAGCTCCTCGGCCCGCTGCTTCAGGAACTCGCGCTGGCGCTCGAACTCGGGGGCGTACCAGTTGTCCTGCCCTTCGGTCGCGAAGGTGCGGAAGGAGACCAGGGTCTGGAGATCCTTCACCATGCGCTCGCCATAAGCGGCGAGGAGGTAGCGCCGCACCACGCACGAGGCGAGGGGGAGGCTCTCGGCCGGCACCGGCCTCCCCGGCTCCACGAGCGCGGTGGCCTGCCGCGCCACGTCGACGTTGTCTTGGCGCGACGACAGGAGGATCGCCCGCACATACGCGGTGAGCGCCAGGCTGCCGGTCAAGGGGGTCTTCTCGATGGCACTGTCGGCGATCGAAAGATACGGCTCGTAGCTCTGGCAGGAAACCGCCTGGGCCGAGAGCGAGGATGCCGCCACGAGCGAGAGCAGAAGGACGGCGAGGATGTTTCGGGTCATGAGGGCCTCCGTGGATTCGACGCTGGGGTTTCTATCACATGGCGAGCGGTTAAAATTCCCGGGCAAGGAGAGCTTCATGCCTCGCGCCTCACGGGTCGCCCGAGCGGCGATCGTTCTGCTCCTGGGATCTCTCGCGCCGTCCGCTCTCGCGGCCCAGCCGATCCGCGTCCACGGCCGGCTGGTGACGCCGGACGGCTCCGCGGGCGTCCCCGGAGCGGTCGTGGAGCTGGTCCCCCGGTTCGAGACCCTGGCCCAGGCGAGCGCCCGGCTCGCGGGCAAGACGGCTCCCGCTCCCCTGGCTCTCGCGCGGACGGAGCCCGGCGGCTTCTTCCGGATCGACGCGCCGCGGAGCGGCCTCTACACGGTCGTTGTCCGGGCCGAAGGGCACCGCTCCCTGGAACATCCCCTGGTACTGGTCGAGGAGACGGACCTGCCGCCGGCCCTGATAGCCCCGGTCTCGGCGCCTCCGGCCTTGCAGGCGTCCGAGGACTGGCGCCCGCTCCGGGTGGAAGGGGAGCGCGTGCGGGTGATCGGGCTTGAGCCGTCCCGCCTCGTGACCGGCCGGGTGATCGACGCGGTCACCGGCGCGGCAATTCCCGGAGCCCTCGTGTGGAGCCCGGAAGCCGCCCTCACGCCGCCGGTCCTTTCCGGCGCGGACGGGACCTTCCAGCTCCGCCTCCCCGTCCGGTTCCGGCGCGAAGTCCGCGCCGCCGCGCCCGGGCACGTCTCCGCTAGGGTGGAGGTCCCTCCCGGCACAGAGGCGGCCCCGGTGAAGCTCGCCCTGGCGCCCGCGGCCATCGTCACGGGGAGCGTCGTGGACGACCGGGGCGGCGCGATTGCCGGCTGCTTCCTCGCGGTCACGGACACAGCCGACCCGGAGAGCCCTCCCGTGCTCGGGTGGACCCGGCCGGACGGCTCCTTCCGCCTCGCGAGCCTCCGGCCCGCGCGGCGGTACAGCGTGATGGCCGCGGAGGAGGGCTTCGCCCCCGGGCACGCAGAGGTCACGACCGCCCCCGCCGGAAAGACCGGGCCGCCTCTGCGCATCGTGCTCGCCCGCGGGCAGCGGGCCTTCGGCCGCGTGGTGGACGAGGAGGGGCGGCCCGTCGCCGGGGTGAAGCTCGAGCTCGCGCCCGCATTCGAGGACGAGCCGCCGCCCCTCGAAGAGACCGAGGCTGGTGAAGAGACCGGCTTCTCCGTGGTCATCCTGGAAGGCACGTCCGACACCAAGGGAGCTTTCGAGATCCCCGGCGTCTCCGCCGGCACATTCACCCTGCAGGCGACCCGGGAGGGTTACGCGGCCTTCTCCAAAGAGGGCGTCGAGATCGCCGCCGGCCCCGCACCCACCGACCTCGGCACCCTCGTCCTGGAGCGCGGCGTCCCCATCGAGGGCCGGGTGACCGATTCCAAGGG
>DATEIO010000258.1:0-12797 GCA_035278895.1 Thermoanaerobaculia bacterium
GCCAAAGAAGAGAAGAGCCCTCGGAGAGGGCGACACCTGACGCTAAAGGTGGAGTGTCGCCCCGTCGGGGCTCTTGAAGGTGTGTGGATACCCGTCCCGGCGCTCACGCGCCGGGCTATTCAAATGTCGCCCTTGCAGGGCTCCCTCCGGGCGGATGTGTACAGAACAGGATCAATACTCCTTTTCGAACTGTTCGTGAACCCAAAGAAAGCCGCAGATTCTTGGGTTTCGATTTCCTTTCTCAGAGCCAGCAGCTTGGTCCGTTTCTCCGGATCGAAGTCAATTGGTGCTGCTGATCATCACCTTCAATGGAAGAATTAAAGTTTTTACCTGAGGAATGGTCAAGTGCTCATGCATTAAATCCTCTGTCAGCAGTCGGAGGCTGTACGGTGGTATAGAGTTTCACCATGACCACCCTCCGAGCCCTCCAAGCCAACATCACCACCCTCCCCGTCGACGCCATCGTCAACGCCGCCAATACCTCCCTCTTGGGTGGCGGAGGCGTAGATGGCGCCATCCATCGCGCCGCTGGCCCGGAGCTCGTGGCGGAGTGCCGCCTACTCGGCGGGTGCAAGGTGGGGGAGGCGAAGATCACTCGGGGGTATCGGTTGCCGGCGCGGCATGTCATTCATACCGTGGGGCCGGTATGGCGGGGTGGGGATCACGGGGAGCCGGAGCTTCTGGCTTCGGCGTACCGGTCTTCTCTGGCTCTCGCGGAGAAGCATGGGATCCGCTCGATCGCGTTTCCGGCGATCAGTTGTGGGATCTACGGATATCCGGTCTCCGAGGCGGCTCCTCTTGCGGTCCGGACGGTGCGGGAGCATCTGGCGGGGGGATCGGGGCTGACGGAGGTGATCTTCGTCTGCTTTGGTGAGACGGTTTTAGCGGCCTATGAGGAGGCGCTGAGCCGCTGAAATGCATAGCCAGGTGTGCATTTCCCCTCTCGGGGTGCTACACTACGCCAAGAGAGCCGTAGGTTTGTCTGGCGTGCTCTTTCCCATGACTAAATCGAGGGGGTCTGTTCGCCATGCCAAGAGTCGTGCGTTACTCCGCCACAGTGTCGTACCGCAATGAGGACGGGAAGTTTCAAGAGGAGGAGTTCCCGCTGAGAGCCACGGATTACTCCACGGCTCTGGATTCCGCGGTCGCTTATGTCCTTAATGTAATGAAGCTCCAGGATTTCGAGCTCCGCGTCGCCGGGGCCTGATCCCGCCCGGAATCTTTGCTTCGGGGGCCGATCGCGGGTCACCATGCGTTCTGGTCCCCATCTCGTCGTTCATCCTGCCGTGCAGTCCGCACTGGAGGCGGGCCATCCCATTGTTGCGCTTGAATCCACGGTGATCTCCCATGGCTTGCCGTGGCCGGAAAACCTGGAGGTGGCGCGCGGCATGGAGGCCGCGGTGCGCGCGGGCGGGGCCGTGCCGGCGACGATTGCCGTGCTTTCCGGACGCGTTCACGTGGGCCTTGAGGACGGTGAGATCGAGCATCTCGCGCGGTCGTCCGGCATTTGGAAGGTCAGCCGGCGCGACGTCCCCGTTGTCCTGGCGCAGGGGCGCGATGGAGCGACGACGGTGGCGGGCACGGTGATGATGGCCCACGAGGCCGGGATTCGCGTGATGGCTACGGGCGGGATCGGCGGCGTGCACCGCGGCGATTTCATGGATGTTTCCGCGGACCTGCCGGAGCTGGCGCGGACGCCCGTTCTTGTCGTTTGCGCGGGCGCGAAGGCGATTCTGGATCTGCCGGCGACGCTCGAATGGCTGGAGACGTGGGGCGTGCCGGTGGTGGGGTATGGGACGGACGAGCTTCCCGCGTTCTACTCCCGGGAGAGCGGTCTCCGATTGGAGGCCCGCGTGGATTCGCCGGAGGAGGCGGCCGCCATCGCGCGGGCGCTGTGGAGCCGGGAAGGAACGGGCGGGATGCTGCTCTGTGTGCCGTGCCCCGAGGAGGCCGCGATCCCTGTGGGAGCAGTGGAGGAGGCGATCTCCCGAGCGATTGCCGAGGCCGGGACGCGGGGACTTCGCGGCAAGGCGGTGACGCCGTTTCTTCTGGCGCGCGTCTCGGAGCTGACGGGCGGGCGGAGCAAGGCGGCGAACCTGGCGCTGCTGCGGAACAACGCCCGGGTGGGGGCGGAGGTGGCGGCGGCGCTCGTCAAGTAAGATGCCGGCAAGGGTGCCGGCGCTCCCAGCGGTCTTTCAATAACCTCAAAACTCCGGGCTTGGCTTCGCGTACTCCTTTCAGGAGAGCGCGATGAAAATCTTTGCATGGATGGTTGGGCTGTTCCTCGCCGTGGGCTTGTGGGCGGAGCCTCCGGCCGTGGGGATCTGGCGGGGGACGCTCGAGGTGCCAGGCTCTTCGCTGGAGCTGGTGGTGAAGATCGCCGGGGACCTTTCGGGAAAGCTGGACATCCCCGGGAAGTGGCTGGCGGATCTTCCTCTCGACGGAGTGATGGCGGAGGGAAACCGGCTGCGGTTCGAGCTGAAGGCGGACGGATCGGTTTTCGAGGGACGGGTGGAGGGCGGCCGAGTAGTGGGTGAGTGGCGGCAGGCGGGGTTGGTGATTCCTCTGGCGTTGGAACGGTTGGAGAAGGCTCCGGAGCCACGGCTTCGGCCTCAGACGCCGCGCCCTCCGTTTCCGTATCGGGTGGAAGAGGTGGTGATTGAAAGGCCCGGCGTTCGCCTGGTGGGGACGTTGACGCTTCCCGCGGGGACGGGACCATTCCCGGCGGCGGTGCTCCTTTCGGTTGCGGGGGCGAACGACAGGGATCAGACGCATTCGGGGCACAAGCCGTTTTTCGTGCTGGCCGATTTCCTCGCGCGGCGGGGCTTTGCGATTTTGCGTCTGGATGACCGCGGCGTGGGGGGCTCGACGGGCGATCTCCTGCAATCCACGTATCCGGATCTGGCGGAGGACGCGTGGGCCGCGGCAGAGGCGTTGCGGCGCCGGCCGGAGATCGATCCCCGGCGGGTAGGGTTGATCGGCAACAGCGAGGGGACGGCGATCGCGGCTCTCGCGGCGTCGCGGCATCCCGAGGTGGCGTTCGTGATGATGCTCGGCGGGCTGGGGCTTTCGGGCACGGAGCTGATCGAGGCGCAGGCGGCGCGGCTGGCGCGGATTCAGGGGTATTCCGAGGAGGAGATCCGCCAGGGGCTCGACCGCATGGGGCGGCTCTTCCGGATTCTGCTGGAGGAGACGGACGATGCGAAGGCGGCGGAGCGCATCCGCGCGCTGATGCGCGAGCCGGGCGGCCGGCCGCTGCCTCTGGCGGCGAATCTCGCGGCTCCTGGCGATCCCGAGGCGTGGATTCGCGTGTATCTGTCTCCCTGGTACCGCTCGCAGCTCCGGAACGATCCGCGGGAGGCGCTGCAAAACGTGAGGTGTCCGGTGCTCGCGCTGACCGGCAGCCTCGATCCCGTGGCGCCGGCCGCGGCCCATCTGCCGGCGATCCTCACGGCGCTGCTCGCAGGGGGCAATCCGGACGTGACCGTCTCCGAGCTGCCCGGGATCAATCACCTCTTCCAGACGGCGCGGACCGGGCTGCCGGCCGAGTATGGTCTTCTCGAAGAGTCGTTTTCTCCACGGGCTCTCGTGGAGATCGGGGCGTGGCTCGCGGTGCGGTTCCCGCCGGGGTGATATCCTCCCGGCCCGGCCATGTACGAGCTCCACGAAAACGAGCAGTATTTTTTCGACGAGAAGACGCTCGATCAACTGAGCGGCTTTCTGCTGCGCTTTTCCGCGCCATGCTGTATCTGCGCGCCGCTCCTGGGTAAGCGCCTGGCGGAGCGCGGGGCGGCGGTGACGGTGCTGGACATCGACGAGCGGTTCGCCGGAGTGCGCGGATTCCGGCGGTGGGACCTCTACCGGCCGGAGTGGCTGGGCCAGGAGTTCGACGTGATCGTCTGCGATCCACCGTTCTTCAACGCGTCGCTCTCCCAGCTTTTCGCGGCGCTGCGGATGCTTGCCCGCAACGATTTTTCGCAGCCGATGCTGGTGAGCTATCTGAAAAGGCGGTCGGAGGCGATCCTCGGGACGTTCGCGCCGTTCGGGCTGAAGCCCACGGGCTATCTGCCGTCGTACCAGACGGTCGAGGCGGGGGAGCGCAACGAGATCGAATTCTTTTCGAACCTGCCCGAGGAGGAGATCCGCTGGCTGTCCGGAGATCTGAAATGAAAAATCCCGAGCCGGTCTCGACCGTTGATCTGTTCGCTCCGCTCTCCGGAGAGCTCGTCGCGCTCCTTCGCGGGCTCTCTCCGGAGGATTGGGACCAGCCTACGGTGGCCGGCTCCTGGCGGGTGCGGGACGTGGCGGCGCATCTTCTGGACACCGATCTCCGAAGGCTTTCGATGCACCGGGACGGCCATGTGGCGCCGCCGCCCGATCCGCCCATTCAGGGATACGCGGACCTCGTGCGCTTCCTCAACCGGTTGAACGCCGATTGGGTGGAGATGGCGTCCCAGCGCATGAGCCCGCGGGTGATCACCGGTCTCCTCGCGTGGACGGGGCCTCAGATCGGGGAGTTTTTCGCGTCTCTCCCGCCGCACGGGCAGGCGGTGATTTCGGTCGCCTGGGCGGGGGAGGACGTGTCCGAGAACTGGATGGATATCGGGCGCGAGTACACGGAGAAGTGGCATCACCAGGAGCAGATCCGCGATGCCGTAGGCGCGCCGGGCTTGACGGGCCGGCGGTGGCTCTTCCCCGTGCTCGACCTTTCGATGCGGGCGCTGCCGCACGCGTTCCGGGAGGTGGAGGCTCCGGAAAAGACTGCGTTCGTCGTGAAGATCACGGGCGACGCGGGCGGCGTCTGGACGCTTGTGCGCGAGGAGGAACGGTGGTCGTTGTGGGTGGGGGAGGAGGCGGAGCCCGCGGCGCGGGTGCGCCTGGACGCGGAGACCGCCTGGAAGATCTTCTACAACGCACTCCCGCTCGAGGCTGCCGCGGCCCGGGTGGAGATCGAAGGGGATTCCCGCCTGGGCGCGGCGTTTCTGAAAACGCGATCGGTAATGGTTTAGCCGTTCGCCTTCAGCTCACCCAGGACCATCTGGATCTGCTGGTCGGGCTCGTCGATCAACGGGATGCTCCCCGCGCCCTTGTGGCCGCCGCCGCCGTAGCGCGCGGCGAGCTCGCCGACGTTCGTCTTGCACGTCCGCCGGAAGATGCTGTGGCCCAGGAGCAGCATGGGGAAGGTGCGGTTCGGGCCCCAGTGGACGCGGGCCGAGACGTTGACCTCGGGGTAGAGGGCGTAGACCAGGAACCGGTTTCCGATCGGAACGTGGTCCAGGTCCCGGAAGTCGGTGAAGACGACGTTGTGATCCACCCGGCTGTGGGCCCGAAGCTCCTGGCAGAAGCGCTCGTTTTCGCTGTCCAGGATGTCGCAGCGCTTCTTGACGCTGGGATCAGCGAGGACGTGCTCGATCGGCGTTCCGATCTTCAGCAGATCCACCAGGTGGAGGAAGTAGCGCTCGAAGGTGCCCAGGCCCGTGCGGCCGTCGATCGTGAACCCGAGCTTGATGTAGCCCTGGGGATCGAGGACGTCGTCGGGCGTCAGGTTCGCGGAGTCGAGGCGGTCGGTCTCCCGCACGAGCTCGGCGAACTGCGGCATGGCTTCTTCGCCGCCGTAGTAGTCGTAGACCAGCCGGGCGGCCGAGGGGGCTTCGGCGAAGACGCCTTTGAAATCCCCGCGCGCCAGGTTGGGCGTGGCCGTGTGCAGGTGGTGGTCGAACCACATGTCGCAGTTCGGGTGGTAGGGGAGGTTGGCGATGATGTCGCCCGCCCGGATGTCGGCCCGGCCGTCGCTGATGTCCTGGGGATGGATCAGCGAGATGTCGTCGATCTCTTCGTTGAGACAGAGGAGGACGGCACACGTCAGCCCGTCAAGGTCACCACGAGTTACGAGTCGCATATTGGTGCGGAGAGTATAGCTAAATTTCTCCGCGTTGGTTATCCCCCACCCGAAACCTCACCCCTGTCCCCTCTCCTATCGCCCTCCCCCCGACCAGGAGAGGGGGACGTTGCTGAAGCGTTGGTGCTTGTAGGGTGCGCTGTGCGCACGTCTTCAGGGTGGAGGAAAGCAACACGTGCGCACAGCGCACCCTACGGCAAAACCACCCGCAGGCGTTCCCCTCTCCCGGTGGAAGGGAGGGCGATGGGAGAGGGGATAGGGGTGAGGTTTTCGGGGCGGGGGGTTCCCCCTACCCCCGCCAATCCAGAATCCCGTCGATCGTGTTCTGCGAGACCGAGTGGTAGACGGGGCGCGCCTTTTCGTAGATGCGGAGCGCCATCTCGGTGCCGTCGGGGGTCTTGGCGAGCTCGGTGTAGAGGGGCTGGAGGAACTTCCGGCGGCCCACGGTGGTCAGGAACCGCTCGAGGACGGGGTAGGCCGGCTCGTAGCGGTTGGTGATGACGTCCAGGAGCCAGGCGTTCAGGATCTCGGAGTTGCCGGATTCGCTGAAGCGGAAGGCGGAGTCCAGGTCTGCCATCTTCTGGGCGTCGAGCGGCTGGGGGAGGTTCCTCAGGAAGTGGAGCCAGTGGTGGGTCGTCCAGCCCGTGGTCTGGAGCTGGGCGGCGGGCGTGCCCGCGGCGAAGGCCTGGATCGCCTGGTCCACCCCGGTGAAGGGAGCGGACTGGGGCTTCCAGGCGCTGGCCGGCACGCCGGCGCCGTAGATCCACAGGTCGGACTGGACCTTCGCCGCAGCGCCCGGGAGCTGGACGTTCAGGTACTCCCGGAAGCGCATCGTGTCCATGGACTGGAAGGCGAATGTGTCGAAGTAGGTCCGGAGGAACTTGTCGAAGCGCTCGCGGCCCACGGCCTCTTCGAGGGTGCGCAGGAGCAGGGCGCCCTTTTCGTAGGCCACGTTGCCCGTGCCGTCGTCCGGATCGCGGCCGGTCAGATCGATATAGAGGTGGGTGTCGCCCGCGCCTTCCGTGCCCAGGGCCGCGATCTCGCCATCCAGGTCCTGCCGGCCGAGGATGGCGAGCATCTCGAAGTAGGAGCGGCCGTAGACCGCTTCCATGATCCGGCCTTCGAAGTAGGTGGTGAACCCTTCGTTCAGCCAGAAGTCGCTCCAGGTGGCGTTGGTCACCAGGTTGCCGGACCAGGAGTGGGCGAGCTCGTGGGCGACCAGGGCGACGAGGGAGCGGTCCCCGGCGAGGATCGTGGGGGTCGCGAAGGTGAGCCGCGGGTTTTCCATGCCGCCGTAGGGATAGCTCGCGGGGAGGATCAGGATGTCGTAGCGCCCCCAGCGGTAGGGGCCGTAGAGCTTTTCGGCGGCGGCGATCATCTTGGGCGTGTCCGCCAGCTCCCAGGCCGCGCGCTCGACGACCGTGGGGAGGGCATAGACGCCGCTCGTCGGGCCCAGGGGGCGGAATTCGAGGTCTCCGACCGCGAGCGCCAGGAGGTAGGAGGGGATGCGCTGCGGCATGTTGAACCGGTAGACGCCGTCCGCGCTCTTCTTCGTAGGGTTTTCGGCGCTCATCACGGCCATCAGCCCCTGCGGCGCGTGGACCGTGGCCTCGTAGGTCATGCGCACGCCGGGCGTGTCCTGGCAGGGGACCCAGGTGCGGGCGAGGATGGCCTGGGACTGCGTGTAGAGGAACGGCGACGGGCTTCCCGCCTGCTCGGGAGTGAGCCACTGGAGCGCCGCGGCTTCCGGCTTGGTGACGTAGTCGACGCTCACCCAGCGGGTCTGGGGCGTGATCCGGATCTCCAGCGAGCGGCCGAGGATCTTCACCTCGTCGCCCAGGGTGTAGGCGGCTTCGGTCTTGCCGTCGTCCAGGGTGACCCTGCGGATTTCGAGGTCCCGGGTGTCCAGATAGAGCCGGTCCGCGCCGGTCTTGTTGGCGAGCCGGAGGCTGGCGCGGCCGGTGAGCTGCCGCCGCGTGAAATCGACCGAGAGGTCGAGCTTCAGGTGCTCGACCGCCACCTCGTCCGGGTGGGAGAAGGAGTGCGGGTCCCGCGCGGGCGGCTGCGGCACGGCCACGGCGGGGGCAGGCGCAGGCGCCGGTGCCGGAGGAGCCTTCACGGGCTGCGGCTGGCCGGAGCAAGCCGCGAGAAGGAGGACGAGGGGCGGGAGCGAGCGGAGCGCGAGTTGCGGAAGCTTCATCGTGGCGTTCACCTCAGAGGAAGAGAACAGGGGTGGCCGGGGGGAAATTCGAGGAGAAGGACACCAAGGACACCAACGACACCAAGGACGAAAGACAATTCATGCGGTCCTTGGTGTCCCTGGTGTCCTTGGTGTCCTTTTCAGGAGCCCGAAACCGCAGGCTCGTTTTTATCGAGTGCCAGGTTCATGCGCTGAACGATCGCGTAGACCTCGGTCCGCGTGAGCTTGGAGCCGGGGCCGGCGGTTTCGACGCGGTCGAGGGTGGCGTAGGCGAGCTCGACGGGGAGGGCGTTGAAGGCGACGAGGCCCCGCTCGGCTCCCGCTTCCTGGAGGGCGAGCACGTACTCCCTCGCGGCCTCGAGGTCGCGCCTCGCGAGGGCCAGCACCTCGGCGCGGTCGACGCCGTCGGGGAGGTAGCGCCGGCCTTCGGTGGCGTCCGAGGCCGAGTCCTTGAGGATGTTGACGAGCTGGAGCCCCTCGCCGAAGGCGCGGGAGCGCTCGCGCAGGGTGGACGCGATCGAGGCGAGGCCGGGGCGGCCGAGGAGGAAGAGCTCGGTCAGGAGCTCGCCCACGATGCCGGCCACCACGTAGCAGTAGTCCTGGAGGTCGGGGACGTTCTCCAGCTTCAGCTCGCCTTCGTCCGTGGTGCGGGCCACAAAGCCGGCCATGCCGTGGGCGGTGCGCAGGGTGTGTTCTTGGATCAGGGCCACGGCCTCGGGCCGGAGAGCGAAGAAGGCGTCGAGCACGGCGGGGATCTCGGCGAGGAGATCGCGGTACCCGGGCTGCTCGCACGGCACCTCGGCGGCCCAGCGCCGAGAGACTTCGGCGACCTCGGCCGGGTTGGGGTTTTCGAGCAGGTGGCCGAACCGCTCCAGGGCTTCGATGCGCAGGGCGCGCGGCCAGGTGGCGGCGTCCTCGAAGGTGTCGGCGATGCGGAAGAGGAGGTAGGAGAGGGTGACTTCTCCGCGCGTGGGCTCGGGGAGCAGAGGGATCGCGAGCGCGAACGTCCGGCTCGTCGCGACCAGGAGCTGCTCCAGATCGACCGTTCTGCGTTCCACCAAGCCTGTCTCCACCCGCACGCGCGAAGGATACCAGACCTTCTAAACCACTTCCGTCCCCGGCACCTCGTCGCCGCGGAGCGCGCTTTCGAGGAGGCCGGGCGTCAGGCCATTGGCGAGGAGCGAGGGGACGCCCAGGCGGGCCAGGGCCAGGGCGGATTCGAGCCGGTGGAGCATGCCGCCGGTCACGTCCGTGCCGGACGGGGCGCCGATGGCCTTGACCGCCTCGGCGAAGCTTCCGGCCGAGACGCGCGGGATCGTCCGCCGCTCCTCGTCCCACAGGCCGTCCGTCTCCCCCAGCCAGAGGACACGGCGGACCGCGTAGCCGTGCGCGAGGAGATTCCTGACGAGGAGGTCGAAGAGCTTTTCGGTCGAGGCGATGGAGACGCCCCAGTCCCGGTCCATCACGACGTCGCCGTAGAGCACGGGGAGGAGGCCCCGCTCGAGCGCGAGGAGGAGCGGCTCGTCTACGAGGGTGACCGGCTTCCCACCGCTGGCAGTCACGGCGGAGGATGGCGCGATCGAGAACGGACAGGCCCCGGCCGCGAGGAGCGCGGCGATCACGTGGCGGTGGAGGGCGGCGGCGCGGTCCTGGGTGAGCGAGACGCCGGGGAGCTGGTCCGCGGAGCGGAGACCCCCGGCAATGCCGGAGCGGCTCGCGGCCACGTGGCCGAACGAGCCGCTGCCGTGGCCGACGATGATCCTGTCCGGGATCTTGGCCGCGGCCCGGGCGATCTCTCCGGCCAGGCGGGAGAGGACCTCGGGGCGGACGGTCTCCTCCCGGGACTTCTCGGTGATGAGACTGCCGCCCAGCTTGACGAGAACGACGGGAGGCCGCATTCGCTAGAACAGGTGCTGGCTGTCGTGCTCGGGGCCGTCGCCCACGCCGTCGCGAATGACGAAGCCCACGGCGGGGAGGTCTTCCAGGCGCTCGGCGACCTCGTCTTCGGAGTCGGCGTCGCAGATCACGTGGACGTTGGCGCCGGCGTCCATGGTGGCCCAGGCGGAGAGCCCTTCCTGGCGCAGCTCGCGCACGGCGCGCAGCACGGCAACCGTGCCCGGGCTCCAGTAGAAGATCGGCGGCTCGGAGGACATGGCGATCAGGTGGAGGTCGATGGCCTCCTGCTCCAAGACCGGCCCCAGGGCGTCGAGGTCGCGGTTCTGGATCGCCGCGCGCACCTGGTCGAGCCGGCTGGGGAGAAGCTCCAGCCGCTTTGTGTAGTAGGGGCTGGTGTAGGCGCGGCGGTGCCCTTCGATCGAGGACACGGTCTTGGGACCGATCTCGACGACGGCGATGACGTTCCTGAGCTCCCAATGCTCGGCCGGGGCAAGCTGCCGGGCGTAGCTCTCATCGTCTCCGCCCTCCTTGGGGGCCGGCCATTCGACGTAGCCGCCCAGGACCGAGCGGCTGGCCGAACCCGAGCCGCTCCTCCTGGCGAGGAGGGAGAGCTCTTTGACCGGGGCGTCCTTCTTGCCGTACGCGGCGGCGGCGGCGAGGGTCAGCGCCGCGAAGCCGGAGGCGGAGGAGGCGAGGCCGCCCGCGGTGGGGAAGGAGTTGCGGGTAGCGACCCGCACGGCCTCTTCGCGCCCGGCCCAGCGGCGGATGCGGTCGAGCTGGGCGCGCACCCGCTGGGCGAATTCGGGGTCGGGGGTGCCAAAGCCGCCGCCTGACTCGGCGAGCCAGACCTCGTCTTCGCCTTCGTGGCCAAGGATCTCGACCGTGCAGCGCGTCACGCAGTGGTCGAGCGTCATGGAGAGCGAGGTGTTCATGGGGATCGCCCGGTCCAGATTGCGGGCGCCCCAGTACTTGATGAAGGCGATATTGGCCGGTGCGGATACGGTCGCTTTGCTCATGGGATGGTCTCCCGGCGGAGCCCCGGGGCCCCGAGGTGGACAGGATAGTGGCGATAAGGTTGTAAAAAGGCCCAACCGGCGATGCGTTCCGGGTCGGAATGATAAACGATCAGCGACCCGGCACCAGGCCCGGCGAGCGACCCGGCGCCCGAGATCTTCGCGGCTCCCCCCTCGGCCTCGACCCGGCGCACGACGGCGCGCACGGTCTCGGGCACCACGCCCAGCTCTTCGAGGCAGACCTCGCTCTCCCGGATCAGCTCCAACACGCGGGTGCAGTCTTCCACGTCTTGTGCCAGCTCCTTTCGGAAGCCCGAGACGCAGGCCTCCAGCCGGTCGAGGATTCTATCCAAACCGCCGGGATCCTGGTCTTTCCTGCGGCGCACGGCCGCCACCACAGCCCCGGTGGGCTCGGGTGGCGTCCCCGTATCGTAGACCCGGAGCCGGGAGAGGAGGGGGGAGCGGGGAGCGACCGTCTCGGTTTCGAGCCCCGAGGAGGTCCTCTTCGCCCAGAGGATGCCGCCGTGGAGGATCGCGGCGCCGTCCACCCCCGAGGGGAGGCCGTGCTGCCGGCGCTCGGCCTCCAGGGCCAGGCGCTCGATCGTCTCAGGGCTCGCGTCGATCCCTCGCCAGGAAAGATAGCCCGCCACCACGCCCAGGGCCGTGGCCGCCGAGCTGCCGAAGCCGGAGCCGATGGGGAGGTCCGAGGTGACACGGAGGGCGAGCCCCGGGGGATCGTCCCCGCCCAGAAAATCCACGGCCTCGCCCAGGGCGGCCTTGACGATGTGGGCCGGATCGTCGCCGCGCACCTGGCGGAAGCCTTCCGGGCCGGGATCGCGCGAGTAGGCTGTCCAGCTCTCGCGCACGGAGCGGGCGTAGGCGCGAAGGGCCGGCCAGGAGACCTCTTCCGCGTGGGAGAGGCAGGGGAGATCGAGCCGCACGCCCGCGCCTGGCCAGGGGGAGAGGCGCACGGTGAGCCGCAGGTCCACGGCCGCCACGAGGGCGGGACGGCCGTAGACGACCGCGTGCTCGCCCAGGAGGATCAGCTTTCCCGGAGCCGAGACCGCGACGGCCTCCCTCAAGTGGGCAGCGGCGGCCGGTTGGGGATCTCGCCGCGGCCGAGCTTCTCGTGGGCGCGGGCCAGATCGTTCGAGGTGAAGGCGGCCATGAGCGACAGCTCGCCGGCGAGCACCACCGCACCCACGATCTCGGCCAGCCGCATCACGGCATCTCCTCGCCGCTCGGGGTCGGGCGAGACGCCGAGCACGGCCAGAGCCTCGCGCTGCGTGTCGAGCGCCGTGCCACCGCCGATCGCGCCCAGAGGCACGTCGGGCATGAAGATCGAGGCGAAGACCGACTCCGGCCCGCGCGGCTCGATGCAGGTGATGCCCATCGAGCCCTCGACCACGTGCGCCGGGTCCTGCCCCGTGGCGATGAAGACGGCCGAGAGCACGTTGGCGTAGTGGGCGTTGTAGCCGAGCGATCCGGCCGCGATCGAGCCCAGGAGGTTCTTGCGGTACTGCACCTCGACGAGCGAGCGGGCGTTGGTCTTCAGGTAGTGATGGAGGATCGGGGCGTCCAGCAGGATCTCGGCATAGATGCGCTTGCCGCGCCCCTCCTGGAAGTTGATCGAGGCCGGCTTCTTGTCCACGCAGTAATTGCCGGAGAGGCCGATGCAGGGCACGCCCGTGCCCGGCTCGATCAGCTCGTTGACCGCCCGGTCGCACGCGATCGTCGCCATGTTCATGCCCATGGCGTCGCCGGTATCGAACCGGAAGCGGAGGAAGAC
>DATEIO010000259.1:0-2121 GCA_035278895.1 Thermoanaerobaculia bacterium
CCTGCGGAGAGGTACGTCGGTCTGAAGCCTCCGAGTCTTCTGGGGTGGGACGCCGGAGGGAGTCCCTTCGGGAAGCCCGGCCGTTTGTGGGTGCGGCTGTTTTCCATTCAAGGTGTCCTGCCCGGTTGATGGGGCAGGCCCTTCGAAGAGACGTCCCGACGGTGGTGGTCTGCGAAGGGCGGTGCGCGTGTCGCCGGTTTGTGGCCTCAGGCCGGTGGTGCGTTGCGGGTTGGGACGTCTCTACTCTTCGCGCTCCGACGATCCCGTGCGCCAGCGGCTGAAGAGCCAGCACATCGTCATCCGGAATCAGGAGATCCGCCTCTACCCGGTCGAGGTCCGCTACGCCTGGCCCCCAGAGCTCGACCTGATGGCGCGCCTCGCCGGCCTCCAACTCCGCCACCGCTGGAGCGATTGGAACCGAACCGAGATCGGACCCAACAGCCAGCGGCACGTCTCCGTGTACGAGAAGCTGGGCTGCGCTTGAGCTGAAGGGCGGAAGCGCCATCCGATGGACCAAGCAGCACGAAACCGCCGTCCAGGCTCGCCGCTGATTGGCACCCATTCTGCAGTGATAATGGTCCATGAAGAAGAAACTAAAGCAGTTTTACGACATGGTTGAAGACATTGATACGGCGATGTTCACGACACGCCGTCGAGACGGGCATCTCGTCTCACGGCCGATGGCGAACCAGGCAGCAGCCAAAGGCGCCGATCTTTGGTTCGTCACCTCCAAGGACACCTCAAAGATCGAAGACCTGGAATACGATCCTCACGTCAACCTCTCCTACTACAAGGATCGCACTCGCGAGTGGGTCTCCGTCTCGGGCCTCGCGAAGATTTCGACCGATCGCCGCAAGATCCGCGAGCTCTACCGTCCGGACTGGAGCGCTTGGTTCGGCGACGAGGGAGGCGAGCATGATGGTACGGCCGATGATCCGCGCATCATCCTGATCGGCGTCGACATCGAAACAGCGACCTTCATGGAAGTCAACAAACCTCAGCCCGTTGTTCTATTCGAGCTGATCAAGGGTCTGGTCACCGGCAAAGCACCTGAGATAGGAGAGACACAGGTCGTGACCAAAGCGGAAGCTGGCGAGAAAGCGAGTCGACGCAAACCAGCTAAGGCCAAGTGAAGCAGTTCCCTTGGCGTCTGCTGCGGTTCATCCTTCCCTGGCTCGCCCGTAGCGGCCACCGGGCTGGTGGCTGAAGTCTACTCCCTGGCGCGACGGGAGCTCGGGTTGCTGCCCGATTAAATATTATTGGTGTCATGGGGCCCCGAGCGGTCCTGGGCACCCTCCTTCAGAGGGTGCAGGCACGTAGCCGCGGGTTTCAACCCGTGGCGGGAAGGCCGGGCCACTCCGCCGCCCCGGGTTGAAACCTCGGGGCTACGTGCCTGCGCCTCAGGAGGCGCCCCACCTCCCCCCCAGGACTACCAAAGTTATTGCCTATGGGGTCTTTGGGATAGATTCCCTGCCCGGGCCACAGCCCCTTTCATGCGGTGAGGAGCCGACCATGAGCACCGGAGATCCGACCTACAACGAAGCCTGCGCCGAGGTTTACGATCAATGGTTCGGTTCCTGCGAGGAAGCCGCCGTCGATCTCCTGGCGGAGCTGGCCGGGTCCGGCAGGGTCCTGGAGCTGGGCATCGGCTCGGGGCTGCTCGCGCTCCCCCTGGCGGCCCGGGGGATCGACCTGCACGGGATCGATCTCTCGCCGGCCATGGTCGCCCGCTTGCGCGCCAAGCCCGGAGGAGAGGCGATCCCCGTCACGATGGGCAACTTCGCCGATGTGGCGGTCGAGGGCGAGCTCTCCTTGATCTTTGTGGCCTACAACACCTTCTTCGCGCTCCCAACTCAGGACGAGCAGGTGCGCTGTTTCCAGAACGTGGCCGCGCATCTCGCCGGAGACGGAGTCTTCGTGCTCGAAGCCTTCGTCCCCCAGAGCGCCAACTTTACCGGCGGATTGAAGGTCACCGCCGTGACGGACGAGCGGATCGGCCTGAAGGTGTCGGAGCACGATCCCGTGCGCCAGCGGCTGAAGAGCCAGCACGTGGTCATCCGGAATCAGGAGATCCGTCTCTACCCGGTCGAGGTCCGCTACGCCTGGCCCGCGGAGCTCGAC
>DATEIO010000260.1:0-2361 GCA_035278895.1 Thermoanaerobaculia bacterium
AGAACAGGGCCAGGTTGTGATAGCTCCCGTCCACCGCGATCGCGATCGGCCACTCGCTGAAGAACTCCTTGTCCGTGAGCAGGCCGGGGGTGAACCGCTTGAGCGTGAAGTCCCCCTGCTCCGCGAGCGAGCGGATGCGCCGCATCAGGTCCGGCGTATTGCGCCGCGCCGGCAGAATGCGCAGGAGCTTGTCGAGCTCGAGCTCCAACTGCCGCACCTCCTCGCGGAACTTCGGCAGCTCCTGCTTGGCGGCCCGCCCTTCCTGGATCTTGTTCTGGAGCTCCGAGAGCTTCGCCTCCTGCCGCCCGATCTCGTCGCGCATCGGCTGGAGCAGCCGCCAGTAGCCGAGGGCGAAGAGCACGAAGCCCACGCCCAGGCCCACGGCGAGCCCGATATACCAGGGTTTCCCTTCGAGTCCGGTCTTGAGCGCCACCGAGCTGCCCTCCTACCCTGAGGTCGGCGTCACCGCACCGGGTTCGGAACCGGGTGCGCCCGCGGCTCCGCCCTCGGGGGTCCGCGGAGAGAACGAATAGTTAAAGCTGATGACGAACTTGTAGACGCCGCCCTGCTGCTCCTGGGTGTCCTTGAGCGTCGGCTCCTCGAACTCCGGAACCTTGTCCAGGTTCTCGATGAAATTGGCCACGGCGTTGGTGTTGAACGCCCGGCCCTCGAGCTCGATCGAGCTCGTCGTCATCTTCATCCGGTCGAGCCAGAGGAGCTCCGGCAGAGCGCGCGAGATGTGGTCCATCACCCGCACCGGGCCGCGCTGGTTGAGCTTCAGATCGTTGATGATCCCGATCTTGCGCTCGAGCTCGCTCTTCTTGGCCTTGTAGTCCTCGACCTCCTTGATGACCGAAGCGAGAGCCGCGACCTCCTTTTCGGCCGTCCGGACCTCCTCTTCCTTCTGCTTGACCTGGCGGTCCAGCATCCACCAGGAGAGAGCCAGCCCCAGGAGACCCAGGATCATGCCCACGGCGAGCATCCACTGGCCGACGTCCTGCCCCTCGAGCTTCAGGCCCGAGGGCTTGGACTTGCGGACCGCGGTCGGCCGCTTGCCCTCGGAGAGCAGGTTGATCTTGATCATGACCCTAATCCCCCACCTTGCGGATACCCAGGCCCACGGCCACCGCCATCATCGGCGCGATCGAGCGCATCCACTCGGCATCGAAGTCGCTCTCCTTGTAGTGGATCCGCCGCAGCGGATTCATCAGCTCCGTGGGAACCTCGAACCGCTCGCGAAGCACCTGCTGCAGATTGGGCGTCAGGGCACAGCCCCCGGCGAGTATCAGCTCGTCGACCGGCCCCTCGGACGACGTCGCCGAGAAGAAGTCGAACGTCTTCCGGATCTCGGAGGCCATCTCCGCCGACACCGTGTCGAGCACCGCCCGGGCGTCGGCCGCGCTGTAGCGGTCCACCGACTCGCCCCGCTTCAGGCTCTCGGCCTGCGCGAACGAGAGGTTGAACTCGCGCTGCAGCGCCTCCGTGAACTGGTTGCCGCCGAAGGAGATGTCGCGCCAGAACATCGTCATCCCGCGCGACAGGATGTTGATGTTGGTCACCCCGGCCCCCATGTTGATCAAGGCCACGACCTTCCGCGCGTCCAGGTCGTAGTTCGCCTCGTAGGCGTTCTGGACCGCAAACGCGTCGACGTCCACGATCGCCGGGGTCTTGCCTGTCTGGCTGATCACCGACACGTAGTCGTTGACCTTGTCGCGCTTGACCGCGACCAGCAGGACCTCCATGTTGTCCCGGCCCGGCTCGCCCTCGGCGAGCACGACGTAGTCGAGACGCACGTCGTTGATGTCGAACGGGATGTACTGCTCGGCCTCCCACTGGATCGAATCCGCCAGCTCCTCCTGCGGCATCGCCGGGAGCTGGATCTTCTTGATGATCACCGAGTGGCCGGACAGCGACGTGGCGAAGCTGCCGCTTTTGACTTTGGTCTGGTCGTTCAGCCGGTGGATCGCGTCCACCACGAGAGAGGAGTCCATGATCGAGCCATCGACGATGGCCTCGGGTGACAGCGGCTCGATGCCGAGTCGCTGCAGGTGGAACTCCCCCTTCTTCTCGCGCAGCTCGATCAGCTTGATGGCCGAGCTGCCGATGTCGAGGCCGACGACGCCTTTCTTAGAACGTGAGAAGAGCACGGCGTTCCAAGCTCCCTAAAAAGCCCAACGTTCAAGGCAACTTACCGGTACTTAGTTAAAGCTTCGCTGGAAGCTACCACCGAAACGCACCGGTGTCAAGGTGCTCATGCATCTATGTCTATATGGACCAGTTCGGTAACTCTACACCAGGTTCCGGAGAGGCGCAAGAGGTTGGGTGTCAAGATTTGGGCGAGCCGGCCAAAAAAGAGCAGCC
>DATEIO010000261.1:0-11218 GCA_035278895.1 Thermoanaerobaculia bacterium
TTGCGTGCAGGTCCCCAGCCGCCCGTACACCGCGGCCCGCTCGGTGGCGGCCAGGGTGCGGGCCAGCTCTCGGATCTCGGCGGCCTCGATGCCGCAGCGGGCGGCGACGCGCTCGGGCGTGAAGGGCAGGACGGCCTCGCGCACCGTTTCGACACCGTTCACGTGGCCTTCGAGGGCGCCGAGGTGAACCAGGCCTTCTTCGAACAGCACCTGCGTCATGCCGAGGAGGAAGAACACGTCGCTTCCCGGTCGGATGAACAGGTGCCGGTCCGCGAGGCGCGCGGTCTCCGTGCGCCGCGGGTCAACCACCACCAGCTTGCCGCCGCGGGCCTGGAGCGCCTTGGCCTTGCCGCGGAAGTCGGGCACCGTCCAGAGGCTGCCGTTGGAGGCCAGGGGATTGGCGCCCAGCATGAGCAGGAAATCGCAGCGCTCGATGTCGGGCACGGGGATGGACAGCCAGTGGCCGAACATCAACCCGCTCGAAAGCTGCTTGGGCATCTGGTCCAGGGTGGAGGCGCTGAACACGTTGCGCGTGCCCAGGGCGCGGGCGAGCCGCGTCACGTACAGCAGCAGGCCCATCTTGTGGACGGTCGGGTTGCCGATCGCGAGCGCCGCGGCGTCCCGCCCGGAGCGCGCGAGAATGGGGGGGAGCCTCGTCTCGATCTCGGCGAACGCCTCCTCCCAACTCGCCACCACGAAACGGCCGCCGCGCTTCACCAGCGGCGCGCGCAACCGGTCCGGATCCTCGTGCAGCTCCTTGAGCGCCACCCCCTTGGGGCAGAGATAGCCGGCGCTGAAGACGTCATCCAGATCGCCGCGGATCGACGCTACGCGTCCGTCGCGCAGCTCGACCGCCAAGCCGCAGCAGGCTTCGCACAGGGGGCAGATGCGGTAGGCGACCGTGGGCTCGGGCATACTCGTCTGGCGTCATGGTAGCGGAGCCGGCTGGAAGGCTTCAATTCCCAGCTCAATGCCACGATTCGGGTGGCACTCTTCCGGACCGCTGACAGACACCCCCTGTCCCAGCCTCACTCCCGCATCGCCCAGAGCTCCCTACCCGTCTCTCTCTCCCACGCGGGGAAGAAGAGCCGCGGACCGGCCTTCACGGCCTCGGAATAGACATGGTCGCGAATCCGCTGCGTGCCCGCTGCCGTGCCGTCCGACTGCCAGAGCTCTTGACCCGTGGCCAAGATCAGCCGGTTGCCGAAACGCAACAGGCTATACGGGGATCTGGGCTCGCCGTCGGGCCGGACCGGGTGGGTGCCCGCCGCGGTGCCGTCGCTGGTGTAAAAATCCCCTGTGGGGGACTTCGCATAGAAGAGCCGCCCCGCGAAAGCGATCGAAGCCCGATTCCCATACCGGGTATCAATCCCCTCCTCGGAGATCTTTCGCGTGCCGGCGGCGGTGCCGTCGCTCACCCAGAGCGCCGGGCGGGAATCGGAGAGGTAGAGCCGGGTGCCATCCGACAGCAGAAGCCGGAACGACGAGGCCGGGAGGTCGACCTTGCGCAGGCCGGCGGCGGTACCGTCCGTGCTCCACAACTCGCGGCCATTGGCCAGGAACCAGAGCCGGCCGGCGTGGACGAGGAGGCTCTCGATCGAGCCCCACTCGGGTCCGATCGCGATCGTTCCCTTGGCCGTGCCGTTGCTCATCCACAGGCGGTGGGCCGCCGAGAACCAGATCCTGCCCGCGAAGACCGTGAAGCCGGCCGGATAGGAGTGGCCTCGTCCCGGCTCGAGATCGGCCAGCAGCCGCGTGCCCTGCGGAGTGCCGTCGGTGACCCAGGGCTCGGCGCCGTAGGTGGGATACCAGGCCGAGAAGAAGACGCGGTTGCCCAGCTTGACCACGGGCGCTGAAATCGGGCTCTTGCAGCGCACGCCGTCCGGTGTGAGCTGGACCGTCCCTGTCTCCGTGCCATCGCTCGTCCACACCGCAGCCCCGTGCTGGTTGGGCACGAAGAACACCCGGGTGGCGGCGGAAGCGGTCCAGCCGATCCGGAACCCCGGGCCCTTCTTCACGAGCGTGGTACCGGCTTCCGTGCCGTCGCTCCGCCACAGCCCGTAGCCGTTTTCGTCCTTGGCGAAGAACAGCACGCTCTGCCCCAGGGGCATCAGCTTGTGGGGATTTGAGCCGCCGATGTCCTCATCTGCGATGTCGGCGAGGAGATGTGTGCCTGCCGGGGTGCCGTCCGACCGCCAGAGCTCGATGCCGCTGCCGTCGTCCTGGCCGGAATACAACAACACGCCTTCCACGAGGGTGCCGTCGAAGTCGAGATCCTCGCCCCAGAACTCTGCCAGCTTCACGGTCCCTTCCGTGGTTCCGTCGGTGGTCCAGAGCGAAGACGCGAGCCCCCAGTCACCAAACTGGGCGAGGAACACGCGGTCGCTCGCAGCGTCTGCGATCCATTGCCAGGGGCCGCCGAGGACGTCCTTGATCAAGACGGTCCCCTCGGCCGTGCCGTCCGTGCTCCAGAGATCACCGCGGGCCTGGTAATAGAGTCGTCCCCGGAACCGGAGAAAGAAGCTCGGATCGGACGAGGAGGGGCCGGGAGCGGCATCCACCAGCATGCGGGTGCCTTTCGGCGTGCCGTCGGAGGTCCACAGCTCTTTGCCATGCTCGGGGTCGTAGGCGGCGAAGAACAACTGGTTGCCCAGCGCTCCCGGGACGAACCACCGATCCCAGCCGATCGCGCCGGGATCGGAGAACCAGGTGAGCCTCCGGGTCCCCTGGGCCGTGCCGTCGGTCACATAAAGCTCCTCTCCCCTGGCGCCGGCCTCGGCAGAGAAGAAAAGGCGTTTGCCGACGACCTGGGATTGGTCGAGGTTGAAGATCGGCGAGGCGGACCCCTCGGCGAGGTCGGCGATGCGGTGGGTGCCCGCGGCCGTCCCATCGCTCGCCCACAGCTCGGAGCCCCGCGAGTCGGTGCCGATGAACACCAGGCGCGAGCCCACGACCTGAAGCGTGGTCACCGGAACGTCGCGGACCTCGACGGTACCTGCGGCCGTGCCATCGCTTCGCCAAAGCGCGGAGCCGGCGGAGAAGTAGAGCTGGCCGCGGAAGCTCGTCAGGAATTCGGGATCGGAGGAGTCCGGTCCCGGCACAACGTCCGCGACCTCATAGGTGCCGCCGGGAGTGCCGTCGCTGCGCCAGAGCTCCCTGCCATGGCCTCCGCCCTCGGAGGAAAAGTAGAGGACGCCTTGCCGGAGCCTCCAGGTGACGCGTTGGGGTCCCTCCCAGAGGATGGTTTGGGCGAGAGAAAAAGTCCCAGGCAGGGTGCCGTCGGTGATCCCGAGGCGCCAGGAGCCACCTTCCAACCTGAAGCTGAAGAAACACCGGCTGCCGGCGACCGCAAGGACCTGCATGTCGTAAGTTTCCAGCAGGCGGTAGGTGCCGGACGCCGTGCCGTCGCTACGCCATAGCCCGGGCTGGTCGGAGCTCGCGTCGTACCCGGGGACTTGGAAGAGGGCGAGCTTTCCGAGTGTGACGAAGCCCATGGGCTCCGAGCTGGCCGGGAAAATCCCGATGTTCTTGAGCAGATAGGGCGTAAAGCTCGCGGGAGCCGCGGCCGTGAGCACTACGAAGAGGGAAAGAATCCGGAGGATCCGCATGATAAATCACCTCCTGAATCATGGAAGCACGCCGGGGAGCCCAGGGAAACCTCCTTGAGGGGAGGAGATCGGTCGCCACGGGGTGGGGCAAAGCCCACCCGGGAAGCCAAGGCGGCCCCAAATAGGTTCCGCCCGATTCATCAGAGCCCAAAAGAGCGTTTGGCAAACAGAAAGGAGCGTCGCGAAAACGGCAGGAGGCAGCCTATGGGGCGGTTGCCGTTTCGGCCATGGTAAAATCCAAAGCAAAAGGCAGCGCAGATGGATGAATCCGTCGTCAACGTGTCGGAGCTGACGCGCCGCTTCGGCGCCAGGACGGCGCTTGCCTCGGTGAGCCTGTCCTTGTCGCGCGGCGCGGTCTACGGCCTCGTCGGTGCCAACGGAGCGGGCAAGACGACGCTCATCAAGCACGTTCTCGGCCTGCTGCGGGCGGAAAGCGGCTCGGTGCGCGTCTTCGGGCTCGATCCCGTCGCCGATCCGGTCGCCGTCCTGTCGCGCATCGGCTATCTTTCCGAGGAGAACGACATCCCCGGCTGGATGCGCGTGGACGAGCTTATTCGCTACTCGCGCGCGTTCTACCCCTCCTGGGACGATGGGTACGCCGAGGAGCTGCGGCAGCAGTTCGCGCTCGACCCCGCGGCCAAGATCAGGAACCTCTCCAAGGGGCAGAAGGCCCGGGCGGGACTGCTCATTGCGCTGGCGTATCGGCCCGAGCTCCTGGTGCTGGATGAGCCATCGTCCGGTCTCGATCCGATCGTTCGCCGCGACATTCTCGGCGCCGTCCTTCGCACCATCGCCGAGGAAGGCCGCACGGTGCTCTTTTCGTCGCACTTGTTGGAGGAAGTGGAGCAGGTTGCCGATCACGTGACGATGATCCATCAGGGCACGATCGCGCTGAGCGCGCCGCTTTCCGAGATCAAGGCATCGCACCGCGCCGGCGAGCGGGTCCCCTCTCTCGATGAGATTTTCGTCGCCCACGTCGGCGCCCATATCGAGAGACCCGCAGCGCCAGGCCCGGAGGCGTAACCCATGCGTTCCCCCGCTCTCGCGATCGCCTGGGAATTTCGCCAGGGGCATCGTTACGCACTGATCGCGCTGGCCGCCTTGATTCTCGTCCTCGGGATGATCAGGCTTCTCGTTCCCGGACCGTGGGAGCCCATCGAGCTGGACACTCCCAATGAAACGGCAGCCCTGGTGATCCTGCCTTTCTCGGTGACGTTCCTGTATTTCCTGGCGGTCTTCAGCTTCGGCCTTGCCGGGGACCTGGCCGCGCGCCCATCGATCTATCCCGCCCGCATGTTCACGCTGCCGGTGACGACCACGGCGCTCGCGGGCTGGCCGATGCTGTATGGCGCAGCGGCCATGGCGAGCCTGTGGATGGCCACGGCGCTTTTCGCACGGCTGGCGTTTGGAAGCGACGTGCCCTGGGTCTGGCCGGGACTGCTGGCCATGGTCTTTCTCGCCTGGACGCAGGCGCTGATGTGGATGCCCTACGGTCTGCCGGGGCTGCGTGTGATCGTCGCCGTGTCCTGGCTGATTTCGCTGGACGCCGCCGTCCTCCTGGCGATCCATTACGAAGTCTCCGAGCCTCTGCTGGTGGCCGCCTTGGCGCCGCAGCTTCCTCTCGCCTATCTCGTCGCCCGCTTTGCCGTGGCTCGGGCCCGCCGCGGCGACGTCCCCGATTGGCGCGGAGCCTTCTCCCGGCTCGGACGGATCGCCGATCTCCTGCCGCGCCGGCAAGAAAGGTTTTCTTCGCCCGCCCGCGCTCAGATGTGGTTCGAGTGGCAACGGCAGGGCCGGCGGCTGCCGGCCTTGATGGCACTCCTCCTGCCCTTCGAGCTGGCCCTTCTTTTCGTCGCGGGCGACGACCGGCCGGAGCTCGTCGTCTATCCGCTTCTCGGCGTGCTGCTCACCCCGCCCTGCATGGCCGGATTCGCCGCCGCGACGGTGAGCCGGGGAAATTCCGAGGCGCGCGATTCCTGGGGCATAGCGCCCTTCGATGCGACGCGGCCGTTGACCAGCGCCGCGCTCGTCGCCGCCCGGATGAAAGTGGCGATCTGGAGCACGCTGGCCGCGTGGCTGCTGGTCCTCCTCGCGATCCCGCTCGCGCTCACCGCGTCCGCGACCTGGCCGGTGGTGATCGAGCGAGCCACCCGGTGGATCGGAGACGAGGGGACGCTGCGCGCCGTTGCGATCCTGGGGCTGGCCTTCCTGGGGCTGTTGGGGTTGACGTGGAAGCAGCTCGTGCAGAATCTGCACCTCGGCCTGACCGGCCGCGAATGGATCGTCAAAGCGAGCGTGCTGTTCGCCCTGTCGTATCTCCTCGTCTTCGGGCCGCTCGCCGGATGGATCCTTGCTTTGTACGCGAGGGCCCTGGCTACGAACGCCTTGCCGTGGATCGCCGCGGCCCTGATCGGCCTCAAATTGTCCGCCGCGGCCTGGATCGCCACACGCCTCCATCGCCGGCGGCTGCTCGACGGCCGCGCGCTGGTGACCGTCGCGGCCTGCTGGCTCGCCGCCGTTCTCGCTCTCTACGGCCTGCTCGCGTGGCTCGTCAGGACACCGCTCTTCCCGCGCGTTCTCCTGGCGCTGGCCGCGGTCCTGACCATTCCCCTGGTGCGGCTCTCCGCGGCGCCTCTGGCGCTGGCGTGGAACCGGCACCTCGACCGGCCGGGGGCAGTGATGAATCCCGGGAAGCGGGCCGTCCGCGCCGCGCTGCTTCTCGGCCTGCCCGCGGTGTCCGTCCTCCTGGCCTCGGTGTCCTTCCACTTCCTGAATCGAACGGGCAGCGCCATGGTCTCGTCGGGCCAGCGGCGGGAGTATCTGCTCCATGTCCCGAGCCGCTACGACCGCTCCACGCCGGTGCCGCTCGTCATCAGCCTGCATGGCGGGGGGGCCTGGCCGGCCCATCAGAGGGATACGAGCGGGTGGAACCGGCTGGCCGACAGCCAGGGGTTCATCGTCGTCTACCCTGCGGGAAGCGGTGCGCCCAGGGCCTGGGGCGTGGGCCGCGGAGACGGTCTCGCGAGGGACGTCCGATTCATCTCTGAATTGATCGACACCCTGGAGGCGGAATACAACATCGACCCGGCGAGGATCTATGCAGATGGGCTCTCCAACGGCGGAGGCATGGCTTTCGCCCTCTCTTGCACGCTGTCCGACCGGATCGCAGCGGTCGGGATGGTGGCGGCGGCTCACTCACTGCCGTGGAGCTGGTGCACGGACCCTCGACCGGTGCCGATGATCGCGTTTCATGGCACGGCGGATGCGCTCACTCCGTATCATGGCGGCCGCTCGCCGGTTTTCCCGGACTCGGTTCTCCTGCCGAGCATTCCCACCTGGACGGCGAGCTGGGCGCGAAGAAACCGGTGCAGACCGAACCCCGTCGAATCCGTGGTGGCTGCGGATGTTACCCGCCTCGAATACCAGGGCTGTGCGGACGACGCCGCCGTGGTGCTCTATACGGTCCAGGGAGGAGGCCACACCTGGCCTGGCGGCAAGCCGATGCCGGAGTCGCTGACCGGGTCGACCAGCAACGGCGTCGACGCGACGAGCCGGATGTGGGCGTTTTTTCGTGAGCATCGGCTTCAGGGTCCATGAAGGGAATCGTTAGTTCCGTCCTGGCATGGATTCGTCAGCGCCTGCGTGCTATCTTAGGAAGCAATTGGGGGTAGACGAGACTATCGGGAGCTCAAGCGCCGGGTAGTGAGTACGGACTTGGCGCGGAACACGGCAAAGTACTTCTCATAGCCCTCTGATCAGTCACGATGGGACACACGCTCGCTGAACTCCTTGAGGCGCTTATCAAAGCGCTGTCGCACAGCGGAGAGTACTTGCCGAGGCTGCTACCGCAGATGGTCAGGTTTGCCGTTCGATTCCTCGAGGTGGCCGCCCTCCCGCAGACACTGCTGGTTTTTCTCCTTTCCCTGGCTATCAGCGTACTTGGATTCGGAGCTTGGTTCCTCATCCATCTGCTAGTCGTGCGCCTAGTTCATGGGCGTCGCAAGATCTTCATCTCGTATCAGCACGCCCACGAGCCCATTGCATTGGAGTTGGCTGACGCTCTGGCGCGCGAAGGCATGCAGGTCACGAAACTACCCTTTCTAGACGACCCTGACCACGACGAGCTACTAGACGAGGTCAAGCGAGGGATTGTGACCGCTGATATCGTGCTCTGCCTACCAGGTTCGCGAGCTTCATTCGTAGAAAACGAGATCTCCCTTGCCTTTGGCCTTAGCAAGCCAATGGTCTTCTTTCTCGCCCCGTCTGGTGACGGGCGGTTGCCCAACACGGCAAAGCGTGGTTACCCCATCTTTGACTTGGAGGTGTCTCGCGACGACAGGTGGAAAATAGTCACGCGATTCACCGGATACCTGACCCGCGACCTCAAGTCGACTCTTCGCTTGTATTCGAGCGTTGGCCACAGTCTAAAGCAGTGCGTTGCTGCTCTCGGATTCGCGTACTTCGTCCTGGTCATCGCTAGCACAGCGGTGATACGCCACTCCCCGGCAAGTGAGGCTACGAGCTTTGCTCCGTCGCTTCTGACCGAGGTGCAGCACCCTGTAGCCATGACCTTCTTCTCCATAACGATCGCGGCCCTTGCGATCCCACTTGCCTTGGCTGTGCTGTCTCGCCACCTTCTGCGACGGGACATCCGTATAGCAGCCTCCCGTCGACGCTTCGACGTTAGGCTCCTGCCACGGTTGCTTGGACTTGGCCTAACCCAGGAAGATTTGGCAAGAGTTCAGTTTCGCGGCACCCCGCTCGCGCATCACGATGACGCAAGCCGAACGTCGGCACAGACTAGCACCGCAATTCGACTGAATCGCGGCAAGCTGCTCCTGCATGGAGTAGGCATCTTGCTCTTCTCTTGGTTCTTCTGGACCTTTCTGGGGGATGGGATCTTCGGACACTACGATGTATTTTGGTGTGTCCTCACGCTGGTTGTAGTGCTCTTTGCAGCGTATGGGCTCTCGCTGCTTTATCGGATAGTTGTCGGAACGGACCTGCTTCTTGCGCCAGATGGCATTTCGCAGGGCACTAGCAGAAATCAGACGATTTGGATTCCTTGGACGCAAATTGCGGGTGTTGCGTTTAGCGACGACGGCAAGATCCTCCAAATTCGCGGTAAGTCCGAAGCCGAGGCGACACCCATTGACCTAACGTATTTCCGCGTTGACGCCAATACACTTCTAGCAATTGTCAACGAGTATATGCAGAGTGCCAAAACCGCGGCGCGAGTTGGCGCGGAAGCAGTAGGGTTCCGCGGAGGATCGGAGCCGTGACGAAGCGGTGAACGCTTCAGAGCTCTTCAGCCAGCGATACGATGATGCCCGCGGGGCCACGCATGTAGCAGAGGCGGTACTGGTCCTCGTATTGGACCACTTCGCCGACGAGCTCGGCGCCGTGGGCGCGCATGCGAGCGACAGTGTCGTCGACGCTTTCGACGGTAAACATGACGCTTCGGAGGCCCCGCGCGTTCGGCGGTGCGACCGCGGGTTCGATCTCGACCAGTTTGAGATTGCGAAACTTCGTCAGCTCAAGCCGCCCGTGCCCATCCGGGGTCCGCATCATGACGATGTCGACTTGGATACCTTCGAGTCCGTTGATGCGGTCCACCCACGGGCCCTCGATCGCTGCTTTGCCTTCCAGGCTCATGCCGAGCTCGGTGAAAAAAGCGATAGCGGCTGCAAGGTCGTCGACGACGACGCTGACGTGGTCCAGTCTCTTGATCGCCATGTCCTCAGTATAGGACGGGCAGAGCGCGGCGGTCCAGGTCGACTGTCCTTGCTGCTCCCCGCGACGCTTTCGACTACGCGATCGTCCGGGATGCTACGATTCGGGTGGCACTCTTCTGGGCGCAGCGGGACGCGAGAAACGTTTCGGCGCCGGCCGACACCTTGAAGCGGAGAGAACCAGGAGTCGAGAACCGCAGAACCAGAACACGAAACGGAGGTCTGGAATGTCGGAGCACGACGTGGACGAGGGGCATCGAGAGCCATCCGGTGGTGTAGTGGCCGGACGGGGCATCAAGATCCTTGGTGAGACGGTGGTGCCGGGAGCCAGCCTGGTTCTGGATGGTGAGATCCTCCCGGGAGCGGCGCACCTAGTCGGCGGCCTCGTGGCCCGATGGGCCTTCGGGCCGGTCGGTTGGCTTCTCGTTGCTGCCAACTCGTATTCGAAGTCGGTCACGGGCCGGAGTCTGGTGGAGCACCTCCAGAGCACCCGCCCGGAAGCGGCGGCCGCCAGCGCCACGACCGAGCCCGGGACCTGAGGCCGGCGGCGTTCGCGCCTCCAGCCCGGCTCGATCCGCGTTCGGACGAGGAGGAGACATGGACCGATTTCATCCCCCTGGATTCGTCGCGGACTTCGCGCGCCGGCCGGACCGCGCGGAGGACCGCGCCAAGGCCTGGAGCGAGATCGTTTCGGCCTGGATGGACAACGCAGCCCGGGTGTACGGCATGCCGGAGGTCCCGAGCCTGTTCTTCAATCCCCTGAAGGACGAGACGCCGGGCGAGCCGGCCTCGGAGTCGGTCGCCTGGGACGCCTTCCCGCGGTTCCTTACCCGCTGGTTCCAGGACGACGACGAGCCCGATGAAAAGCGCTGGCTGGCCGCCGAGACGCTGCGCCCGCTGCGCGTCAACGGACGGGCCCTGCGCCGGGTCGATGAGCAGGGCTCCCTGCGCGAGGAGCTCCAGCTGTTCTACCGCCAACTGGACGAATACTGCGAGTGGCACGCCGACCGCGACGGCGAGGGACGGATCACCCGGATCTGCTTCACCTGCGAGGGCCCCGAATACTGGGAGTTCCTGGCCGAGGGGACGCGGCCGTTCTTCCCGCAGGGAGACCCGCGGCGCGATCTCGTGGCCGGGGACCTGGGGCTGGTGGAGGAGCTCTACCGGGAGCATGTGAGCCCCGAGGTATCGGCCGCCGATCTCGTCTGGCCCTTCGACGTGGCCTTCTTCGAAGACGACGTCGATCCCGGAACCGGCCAGCCGTTCGGCTGGCGGTACTATGCCCGCAAGGGGACCTACAACCCGTTCAACCGGTGGAACACGACCGACGGGATCATGCATCTCACCCACCCGGCGAACACCCTGCGGGGAGAGTTCCGCGTGGCCGGCGGCGCCTCGGTCCGGCGGCAAGACAACGGTGGCCAGGCGGTCGTCGACCCGGAGCAACTGGTCTGCTGCTCGGGCTTCGGCGATCCCAACCGGTCGAGCGACCCGACCATCGGCGCCGCGGTCAACACGCTCGCCCGCTCCGGGCTCTCGGTCTCCCTGGCGGATCCGGTGGGCCTCTACATCTCCGAGCTCGCGCTCGACGGCTTTGCCGGGCCGGCGGGAGAGGAGGTGGCGGCGGCCTGGCAGGTGGACCGGGGGAGCCAGGAGGACCGCCGGATCCTGCGGGCCCGCTTCGAGGTGCCGGAAGAGCTGGGCTTCACGGTCAACCAGGTGCTGCTTGACGGCGACAGGATCCGCTTCGGCGGCCAGATCGCCGACCGCATGCAGATGGTGCTGACCGGCATCGCCAAGCAACTCGTGGCCGGGCCGGTGGCGCTGCGCGCCTGCATCGGGCGGTGCTGCCCTCATCCCGAGAAGGGGGAGATCGAG
>DATEIO010000262.1:0-7957 GCA_035278895.1 Thermoanaerobaculia bacterium
CCGGACTTCGACATCGTGGAGCTGGTCGCCCCGTTCTTCGCCGAGCGCTTCGCCGTGATGCGCTGGTCGATTCTCACTCCCCGCGCCTCGGCGCATTGGGATCTCGAAAAGGTCACCTTCGGCCCCGGCCTCCCGCGCACCGCGGCACCGGACGGCGATGAGCTCGAAGACCTCTGGCGCACCTATTACGCCAACATCTTCAATCCCGCCCGGATCAAGCTCACGGCGATGCGCGCCGAGATGCCGACCCGCCACTGGGCCACCCTGCCGGAGACGCGGATGATCCCCGGCCTCCTCCAGGCGGCGCCGCGGCGGGTCTCGGAGATGATCGAGGCGAGCCAGCAGCCCACGGCGCGGGATTTCTTTCCGGCCGACCTGGACCTCCCGTCGCTCGCCGCCGCCGTGGAGCGCTGCGCCGCCTGCGAGCTTTGCGAGCTGGGCAGCCGCGCCGTGTTCGGAGAGGGACCGGCGCGCGCGGCCCTGATGCTCATCGGCGAGCAGCCCGGAGATCAGGAGGATCTGGCCGGCCGGCCGTTCGTAGGCCCCGCCGGAGAGGTATTGAACGAGGCGCTCTCGGAAGCCGGGATCGCCCGCGAGGAGGTCTACCTCACGAACGCGGTCAAGCACTTCAAGTTCGAGCCCCGAGGCAAGCGCCGCCTTCACCGCACGCCCACCCTCGGCGAGGCCGCCGCCTGCCGGCCGTGGCTCGAAGAGGAGATTGCCCTCGTCCGCCCCGAGGCGATCGTCTGCCTCGGCTCCACCGCCGCCCGCGCTCTCCTGGGCGGTCCCTTCCGCATCACCCGCCAGCGCGGCCAGATTTTCGAGGACACGCCCTGGGCGCCCTGGCTCCTCGCGACGTGGCATCCCTCGGCGTTGCTGCGGATGCCGGAGGAGCAGGCGCGGCGGGAGCTTGTGGAGGATCTACGGAAAGCGGCGGAGCGTCTGCGCTACAGCACCTTGACGAACATCGCCTTGCCGTCCCCCGGGGCGTAGAAGTCCGGAAGCTCCGCGGCCAGGGTGTAGCCGCAGGCGGCGTAGAAGGCCCGGGTCGGCAGGTATTGGGGACGGGTGGACGTCTCGACGTAGACGCGGCTGCGGCCTTCGCTCCGGATGTGCTCCTCGGCGGCTTCGAGCAGCGCGGAGCCGACCTTCTTTCCCTGGAACGCGGGGTGGACCACGATCCAGTAGAGGTCGACCGAGGCCACGGTGCCGGGAATCGGTCCCCAGCAGGCGTAGCCCGCGACCTGGCCGTCCATCTCGCCCACAAGAAACCGGTAGTGGCTCGTTTCGCCGTTCGTGAGGCGGTCGTCCACCAGCTCCAGCGCCACGTCGATCTCCTCGGGATTGAAGAACTCCGTGGCCCGGATCAGCTCTTCGAGCGGCGCGCGGTCCGCGGCTTCGAGCGACCTCCGGATGCGGAGTTCGGAGCTGCCGGAGACGGCGACGTCCGCGAGAATCCTCCCGACCACGTCTTTCGCGGTGAGCCCCGCCCGCGCGGCTGAGGCCAGGAAGCCGGCGTCCGCCGCGAGGCAGGGATTCGCGTTCGCCTCCAGGATGTGGGGATTGCCGTGCTCGTCCAGACGCAGGTCGACGCGGGCGTAGCCGCGGAAACCGCTGATCCGCCAGACCGCTTCCGAGATCTCCCGGACTTTTTCGAGCAGCGCGGCGTCCGCGGGGTCCTCGGGGAAGCGGCGGACGGTGTGGATGCAGTCGAAGGAGTCGTCCACCCACTTCGCTTCGTAGTTGACGACGCGGGACATCCCCTCGGGAAAATCCTCGAAGACGATCTCGGCGATGGGGAGAACCTGGACGCCGCCGTCTCTGGCGAGAAGCGAGGCGTTGAGCTCCCGCCCCGGGAGATAGCGTTCGACGACCACGGCCTGGTCCGGAAAGCGCTGGGCGAGGAGCCGGCCGCGGGCGAGCGCCTCGTCCCGCGTGCGGCAGACCGGATCGCCTTCGAGGCCCACCGACGCGTCCTCGCAGGAGGGTTTCAGAATCCAGGGGCCGGGGACGCGATCCAGCACCTCCGGATTTTCGAGGTCGAGCCTCCCGCCGGGAGCGACCGGCAGCCCTTCCGAGGCGAAGAGCGCCCGCATGGCCAGCTTGTCGGTCGTGATCCAGAGGACCGGGGGCGGCGCGCCGGTGTAGGGGAGACCCAGGAGGTCGAGCGCCGCGGCGGAGGCGGGCTGGACGTGCGGCCTCCCCGGGGGAGCTTCGACGAGGTTGAACACCACGGTCCCCGGAGCCGCGCGAAGCCGAAGCCAGGGCTTCCAGTCCGCCACGGCCACCCGCTCGTGCGGAATCCCCAGGGCGTCCAGCCCCGCTTCGACCAGCTCGACCTGGGCGAGGACATCCGCCGTCGAGGGATCGTCCTCCGCGCCGACCGGGTTGTGGGCGACGACGACCCGCCGGACCGCGCTCAGGTCCACAAGCCCCACCGGCGCGCGGAAGCTTCGACGATCTGCCCGAGCAGCTCGGGATAGGAGATCCCGGCGAGCCGCGACAGGATCGGCAGGTCCGAGTAGGTCGGGTGGAGGCCGGGCAGAGGGTTCACCTCCAGAAAACACGGCTCGCCCGATTCGTCGCAACGCAGGTCCACCCGGGCCACGTCGCGGCAGGAGAGGGCATGGTAGGCGCCCAGGGCCACCTCCCGCGCCCGCTCGGCTACCGGCTCGCCGTCCAGGAGCTGGTAACGCACCCGCGTCTCCCACTCCTGTTTTTGGAGCGCCGTGTAGTCGCCGTTGCCGGCCAGATGGAGGACCTCCATCACGCCCATCACCCGCACGCCGTCCCCGTTCCCCACGATGCCCACCGTCATCTCCCGCCCCGGCAGATAGCGCTCGACGAGCACCGGCTGGCGGAAGGTCCGGATCAGCTCGGCGCACGCCTCGGAGAGCTCTTCACGGGTGTCGACCCGGGAGCGCTCGGTGACTCCCTTGGAGCTCCCCTCGGCCGCGGGTTTCACGAAGAGAGGAGGCTCAAGAGAGACCTCTCCGGCCTCCTCGGCGCGCTCCACCACAGCGAAGGGCGGCGTGGGCAGGCCGCTGTCCCGCACCAGGCGCTTGGCGAGCGGCTTGTCGAGCGTCAGGGCGCAGGTCAGCGGGTCCGAGAAGGTGTACGGCTGATCGAACAGCTCGCACACGGCCGGCACCTGCGCTTCCCGCGATCGCCCGTGCACCCCTTCGGCGACGTTGAACACGAGATCCCACCGGCGGCCGGCGGCGAGGAGCTTCGCGAGCTCGACGCCCCGGCCCACCCGTTCGACCGTATGGCCGTGCCCGCGGAGAGCGTCCGCGAGCGCGGCCACGGTCTCTTCCTCGTCGAACTCCATGACGTCTTCGGGGGAGAACCCCGCGGCCAGATAGTCCGACTTCAAGTCATAGCAGAGGGCGAGATGGAGAGGCCGCATCGTCACCGCTCGGCCGGATCGACGTACGTGTAGGTTTTCCCCTCCCAGTTGCGCAGGCTCCAGATGCCGTCCTCGCTCCCGAGGAGCGTCTCTTTCTGGACCGGCACCTTGCCGCCGCCGCCGGGCGCATCGATCACATAAGTGGGCACCGCGTAGCCCGTGGTGTGGCCGCGGAGCTGGGCCATCAGCTCCAGCCCCTTTTCGACCGACGTGCGCAGGTGCCCGGTGCCGAGCACCGGATCGCACTGGTAGAGGTAGTACGGCCGGATGCGGAGCTTCAAAAGCCCGTGGAACAGGTCGCGCAGCACCTCGGCGTCGTCGTTCACGCCGCGCAGCAGAACCGTTTGGCAGCCGAGCGGGATGCCGCCGTCGGCCAGGCGATCGCACGCTTCGGCCACCTCGGGGGTGAGCTCCCTGGCGTGACAGAAGTGGAGCGAGAGCCACACCCGATGCTTGCGGAGCACCGCCACCAATTCCGGCGTGATGCGTTGCGGCAGGAACCCGGGGATGCGGGTGCCGATGCGCAGGAACTCGATGTGCGGGATCGCCCGCAGGCGCCCGAGCAGTTGATCGAGCGTCGCGTCCGACATCAGGAGCGGATCGCCGCCCGAAAGCAGTACGTCGCGCACCTCGGTGTGCTCTTCAAGATAGGCGAGCGCCGCTTCGATCCGGCGGCCGAGCGGCTCGAGCTCGCCTTGCGAAACGAGCCGGCTCCGCGTGCAATAGCGGCAATAGGCCGCACACGTGTCGAGCACGAGAAAGAGCACGCGGTCCGGATAGCGGTGGACGAGCCCTTCGACCACGCTCGCGTGATCCTCGCCGCACGGATCGGTCATGTCGCCCCGGCTCACCACGAGCTCGCTCTCCTGCGGCACGACCTGCAGACGGATCGGGCAGCCGGGATCGTGCGGATCGATCAAGGACGCGAACTGCGGCGTCACGGCCACGGAAAACTTCTCGTGCGCGAGCAGGAATCCCCGCCGCTCCGCCTCGGTCAGATCGATCAGCTTCTCGAACTGATCGAGGCGGGTGAGACGGTGACGCATCTGCCAACGCCAGTCGTTCCAGCGCGCGGGATCGTACGGTTCGCCCAGGATCTCGCAGATCGCTTCGCGGCGGTGGAGAACGGGCTCGATCGAGGCAAAAGCCCCCTGCTTCATGGTTCGATCTCCTCGGTTGCGATGAGGTTGAAGCGTTGGAGAAGAGGAACGATCGGTGGCAGCCGGCTTTCATAGCCGGCAACCCACCCGGATCGATCGCCGAGTGGACAGGCCCCGGGGGGCTCTTGAAGCATGGCGTGCTAGCTCGTCAACCCGGATGGGGTGACACCGCAGCCGGAAGTGGCGGCGGGAGCCGAAACGAAAGGCGGGATCTGGTGGGTGTGAAAAGCGACAGCACGACCTGACCGCGAGTGCCAGACCTCAGCGGGAACCGCGATGTCGGGAGTACTCGGAGGTTGGTCGGGGGCGGCGTTCGCGTCCACGGTATTTACGATAGCGGAGTTGTTCCCCATGTCAAGAGGAATTCCGCCCTTCGTTCCACCGGAAGGCACGTCGAGGGGGACCGTCTTGCCGGTCAGCCGGCTGGCACGCCTCCACCCGGCGCCCAGAGCGGCGGTCCGCGGAGTGAAACGGGAGTACGGCGACGAACGCGCAAAACCTCTCATCACGACGCAATCAACTGCAAGTCTGAAGCCAACATTCCCGCCAAACCCCGGCGAAGCCGAAGAGGTTTTGGGGAGGAAGAAAGCCGGGGCCGGCAACGAACGGCCGGAGAAAGAAACGTTTCGATCTTCGGGGAGGGGGGAGAGGGTAGAATCAGCCGCCATGAGCGACCATCAACCCACCATCTTCGACAAGATCCTTTCCGGGGAGATCCCCAGCTACAAGGTGTATGAGGACGAGCACGTCCTCGCCTTCCTGGACATCGGCCCGCTGTCCGAAGGGCACACGCTGGTCATCCCCAAGGAGCGCAAGGCCCAGCTCCACCAGCTCTCGGACGAGTCCGCCGCCGCCATCGGGCGCGTGCTGCCCCGCCTGTGCCGGGCGGTGATGCGGGCGACCGGCGCCACCGCCTACAACATCCTCCAGAACAACGGCTCGGAAGCCCACCAGGTGGTGATGCACGTCCACTTCCACATCATCCCCAAGTTCGGGCGCGAGGGCCTGGGCATCGGCTGGTCCGCCGGCAAGCTGGCGGAGTCGACCGCCCGCGAGCTGGTCGAGAAGATGAAGAAGGCCCTGGAGGGCTGACCTTTGAGAGCGATCGAGATCCGCGGCGGCTTCGGCCTCGACAACCTGGTGCTCACCGAGCGGCCCGACCCGGCTCCCGGACCCGGGCAGGTCGTGGTGCGGATGCGCGCCGCGTCCCTGAACTACCGCGACCTCCTCACAGTCCAGGGCAAGTACAACCCCAAGCAGCGGCTGCCGCTCGTTCCCTGCTCGGACGGCGCGGGCGAGGTCGTGGCGGTGGGCGAGGGGGTGACCCGCGTGAAGCCGGGCGACCGGGTCGCGAGCCTCTTCGCCCAGAAGTGGATCTCCGGAGAGCCCACGCGGGACAAAGCGCGCTCCACCCTGGGCGGCCCGATCGACGGCACGCTCGCCGAGCGGGTCGTCCTCGACGGCGAGGGCGTCGTCAAAATCCCCGATCACCTGACGGACGAGGAGGCCGCAACCCTCCCCTGCGCCGCCGTCACCGCCTGGAGCGCCCTGGTGACGGACGGCGGCGTGACCGCCGGGGACACGGTTCTCGTCCAGGGCACCGGAGGCGTCTCCCTCTTCGCTCTCCAGTTCGCCAAGCTCCTCGGAGCCCGGGTGATCGCCACCTCCAGCTCGGACGAGAAGCTCGCCCGCGTCCGAGAGATGGGTGCTTCAGATGTCCTCAACTACCGGGAGGTGCCGGAGTGGGGGACGAAGGCCAAGGAGCTGACGGGTGGAGCAGGCGTCGACAACGTCGTCGAAGTCGGCGGCGCGGGCACGCTCCAGCAGTCCCTCCGCGCCGTCCGCTTCGGAGGCACGATCAGCCTGATCGGAAACCTCTCGGGGACCGCGACCGAGGTCCTGCTGACTCACATCTTCATGCAGAGAGTCCGCGTGAACGGCATCTTCGTGGGGCACCGCGAAAGCTTCGAGGCCATGAACCGGGCGGTGGCTCAACACCGCCTCCGCCCGGTGATCGATCACGTTTTTCCCCTCGAAGAGGCCCGCGCCGCCTTCGAGCACATGGCGGCGGGGAGCCACTTCGGGAAGATCGTGATCCGGATCTGAAAACGCTTTCTATTTTACCTCGATCGGCCGCTGGCTCGCCAGCAGCCCGATCCCGGCGTCCGCCACCTGCTTTTGGAAGGCGGCCACGTCTTCGGCGAAAAGCTTGTTGAAGTCGGCCAGGGCTCCCTGGACGTTCCTCTCGGCCTTGGCGAGATAGGCCTGGGCGTTCGGCGTCGGCTTCGAGAGGGCGCCCAGGGTGCGGCCCGCGTATTCGACGTCGTTCTGGGCGGTCAGATCCTCGACGATGCCCTTGACGTCCGGCGGGATGTAGAGCCGGCGCTCCATGTCTCCGAGCTTCTTCTGGAGCTGGCGGGCGGACTGGGCGAGGGCCTTGTCCGGATCCTCGGCGTCGGCTCCCCCGGCCCGCTGCTCCCTCTCCTTCTTCCGGGTGTCGATCTTGGCCAGCACGGCCTTCACGTCGTCGCGGGCCGCGATGATCCGGTTGACGGCGTCGGCTACCGCGTTCTGGAGGTCGCCCGCGCGGGTGACGGCGGCCTCCCGCGCCTGCCAGTCAGAGTCCGAAAGGCCCAGGGCCGGATCGGCCTCGACATTGATCGTCCCCTTGGCCTCCTGCTGGCCGTACTTCACGGTGACGTTGTACGTGCCCGGAGGCACGGCGGGGCCGCTGTCGCGGTCGCGCGGACGTCCCCGGCTGTCGGTCGGAGGCCGCCGGTACGCGTCGCGGCCAAAGTCCCACACGGCGCGGTTGACGCCCAGCTTTGCCGGCCCCTCCATCTTGCGGAGGAGCTTGCCCGAGGCGTCGGTGATGCGGATCTCGACCTTCGGCTCCTTGTCGGGCTTCTTCTCGCCCGCGTCCGCCGGAGCGGCGGCGGCCATTGCGACCTCCTTCTTTCCGGTCGATTCGTCGGGCCGGCTCTGCGCCCGGGCGGCTGCGGCGCGCTCGGCCTCCTTGCGCTCCCGCTCCTTTTCATCGTCTTGAAGCGGCAGGCCCGGAGAGTTGAGAGAGTAGGTGATGAAGGCTCCGTAGGGACGATTCTCCCCCTGGTACTCGCCCGCGCCGCCGCCCCGCACGCCGCCGCCTTGCCGCCGCTGATAGAGCATCGACGGTCCGGAGGCATAGAGGTGGATCGGTTCCGCCAGGGTTTCGGCCGACATCTCGCGCAGGGGAGAGATGTCGTCGACGATGTACATCGCACGGCCGTGGGTGGCGATCACGAGGTCCTGGTCGCGCGGGTGGACGACCAGGTCCATCACGGACGTGGTCGGCACGCCGTGAGTCCACCGGTGCCACCTGGCGCCGCCGTCGAAGGACACCCAGAGG
>DATEIO010000263.1:0-3219 GCA_035278895.1 Thermoanaerobaculia bacterium
TCACGGCAAGTTCGAGGGCTATTTCGAGCTCTTCCGGGAGCGCGTCCTCCCCCTCGTCCACCGGCGGCGAACCGTCTTCGCCCTGATGGAGGAGAAGGACGAGGCCGGGCGCAAGGAGCTCTATCAGCGCCGATGGAACAACCTGCGCTGGCGCCTCCTTTTCCGCGTCTTCTTCAGCCGCTTCGTGATGGGGCGCCTGGGGCGGGATCCCGAGTTCTTCCGCTACGTCGAAGGCTCGGTCTCCGAGCGCATCCTCGCGCGCACGGAGTACGCCCTGACCGTGCTGCCCGTCCACCAGAACCCGTACGTGGAATTCATCCTCACCGGCAATTTCCGGAAGGCCCTCCCCCTCTATCTCCGGCCCGAGGTCTACGCCGGAGTCAGGAAGCATCTCGACCGCCTGATCCTTTTCGAGGGACCGGTGGACGAGGCGGCCCACGTGCACCGCGGGCCGGGGTTCGACGGCTTCAACCTGTCGGACATCTTCGAGTACCTGGACCCGGAGGCGAGCGCCGCCGTCTACGGCCGGCTCCTGGACGCGGCCCGCCCCGGCGCGCGGTTCGCCTACTGGAACATGCTCGTGCCCCGGCGCCTGGCCGGGCAATATCCGGATCGCGTCCGCGCGCTCGACGCCGAGGCCCGCGAGCTCTTCGCCAAAGACCTCGCCTTCTTCTACAGCGCCTTCGTGCTGGAGGAAGCGGTCTGATCACCGCAAGCGACCTCAAAGGCGCGGCGATCCTCTCCGCGATCTTCCTCTCGCTCCTGGTGATCGCGGAGCTCTGGCGCCGGTTCGGGACTCCCAAGCCGGAGTGGACGCGCAAGCTCGTTCATCTGGGCGGCGGCATCGCCTGCCTGTTCTTCCCCTTCCTCGTGAAGTCGCCCTGGGTGGTGCTGGCGATGTCGGTCCCGCTCACGCTGCTCTTCGTGGCGGGCTCCAGGTTCGGGTTCCTGAAAAGCCTCCACGGAGTGGCGCGCAAGAGCCGGGGGGCGGAGTACTACCCGCTCTCGGTCTTCCTCGTCTTCTTGATGACCCCGGGGCGGCCGTGGCTCTATCTCGCGGCCGTGCTCGTGCTCGCCGTGGGAGACGCGTTCGCGGCGCTCATCGGCAGCCGCTACGGCGTGATCCGCTACGAGGTGGAGGACGGGATGAAGAGCCTCGAAGGCTCGCTCGTCTTCCTGGTGATCGCCTTCCTCGCGATCCACCTCCCTACGCTGCTGCTGACCGACCTCCCCCGCCCGGTCACCGTGCTCGCCGCGCTCCTCGTAGCCGCGCTCGTCACCGGCTTCGAGGCGATCTCGCTCGAAGGGGCGGACAACCTTTTCGTGCCGTTCGCGGTCGTCGTCATTCTGGGCAAGATCACCACCAAGCCGCTCTTCGAGGTGGTGTTTCAAAACCTTTCTCTTCTCGCGATCTGCCTGGTGGTAGGGCTGGTCGTCTGGCGCTCGCGCTCGTTCAACGTGGGCGGCGCGATCACCTTCATCCTCTTCGCCTACGGTACCTGGTCGCTCGGCTCCTGGCGCTGGGCCTTCCCGGTCTTCACGGGCTTCGCCTGCTATCTCGTCTGCTGGCTCCGCTTCGCGCCCAAAGGCCACGCGCTCGGCGTCAAGGTCCGCACCCTCGCCCGGGCGCTCCTCCCACCGTTCCTGATGCTCGTCCTCCACAACAGCTTGAAGGACACCGCGACCTGGTACGCGCCCTTCCTCGCGGCCACCGCCGCCGTCCTCGCCTTCAGCCTGGACACCGGCGTCTTCCGCCTCGACCGCCTGCGCGGCCACACCTGGATTCTGGGCGCCCTGGGGCTGGGCCTTCTAGCCTGGGCCTTCACCACGCTCCCCCCCTGGTTCGTTCTGGGACCTGTACCGCTGGAGCCGCTCGCTGCCATCCTAGGTGCCGTTATGGCGGCCTCCCTCGCGAACGCTGCGCTGGAGCTGCGGGATCCGGAGCTCCCCCGGAGCCGGGAGTGGACGGCGTGGCGGTTTCTTTTGAGCCTGGTGGCGGCGGGGATTGTGCTGGCGCTGCAGTTTGCGGAGGTGGTGCCGGCCTGGGAGCCGAATCCTCCGTTATAGGATCACCCTCCGAAAGGAGGCCGTATGACCGAGATCCAGTGGCGCGACCGGCTGGAGCCGGCTCTCGAGGAGGCGCGGGAGACGAAGAGGCCCGTGCTGCTCTATTTCTGGACCCCCGAGTGACTGGGCTGCCGGAAGATGGGTGCCGTGACGTACCCACATCCCGAGGTGTCCGCGTTTGTGAGCGAGCATTTCGTCCCGATCAAATTCAACGCGAAGGAGCCCCATCCGGACTTCAAGGAGGCGCTGGGGCGGGGCAAGTTCCTCTGGGCTCCCCTGCTCATCTTCCTGGACGGCCGGGGGAGCGAGCTGCGCCGGAACGTCGGGTTCCTTCCGCCGGAGGATTTCCTGGCCGAGCTCCAACTCGTCCTGGGACTGTCAGCGATGACGCACAGCAACCTCGATAAGGCTCTCACCTGGTTCGACGGCGCGGCCGAGCGCTATCCGCAAGCGGGCGCCGCTCCCGAGGCCCTGTTCTGGGGCGCGGCCGCGGGGTACCGGCTTCACGGTCTCAAGGAAGTGGTGCGGCGGTGGGACGACCTCCGCGCCCGCTATCCCGAGAGCCCCTGGGCGCGCCGGGTGGACGTGGTTCCGCCCGAGGTCCGCGCCAAGGTTGAGGCGGAGACGCAGGCGTGACGGATTCCTCCCGCCGCGCGGACGGCTGCCTGATCGATCTCGACGGCACCGTGATCCTGGACGACAAGGCCATTCCGGGCGCCATCGAGGCGATCGCGGCCCTGCGGCGGGAGGGGATTCCGTTCCGCTTCGCCACCAACATCACCCGTACCAGCCGGACTGTTCTCGCGGACCGGCTGACAGCGCAGGGGCTCCCCGTCCACCGGGACGAAATCCTCTCGGCGCCCTCCGTCGCCGCACAGTGGCTGAAAAACCAGGGAAGCCGGCGCGTGCAGCTCCTCCTCCAGCGCTCGACCCTGGAAGAATTCGAAGGCTTCGAGATCACCGACGAATCCCCCGAGCACGTCCTCGTGGGGGATCTCGGCCAGGAATGGTCCTTCGACGTTTTGAACCGGGCCTTCCAGAATCTTCTGGACGGCGCCGATCTCGTGGCCGTCCACCGCAATCCCTACTGGTGGGTGGAAGGCAAACCCATGCTGGACGCCGGAGCCTTCGTGGCCTCCCTGGAGCTCGCGA
>DATEIO010000264.1:0-2007 GCA_035278895.1 Thermoanaerobaculia bacterium
GAGCAGCTCCACGTCGAACGTGGCGGCCGGGGTCTCGATGTCCCAAGGGGAGAGCGCGAGGCCGGGGAGGTCGATCGCGGGGACCGGCGTGTTCTGGAGCTGGAACCAGGCCTGGAAGAGCGGCATGGCTCCGGGCCGGGCACGCTCGGGGTGGAGCGCCTGGACGAGCGTGAGGAGCGGGAGATCCTGGTGCGACCAGGCGTCCAGAGCCGTCTCCTGGACGCGGTCGACCAGCTCCGCGAAGGGCGGATCGCCGGAGAGGTCCGTCCGCAGCACGAGGTTGTTCACGAAGTAGCCGACCAAGTCCTCGGTCTCCCGCCGGGTGCGGCCCGCGACCGGGGTGCCTACGAGGAGGTCGTCCTGGTGGGCGATCCGGTGGAGCAGCGCCTCGAAGCCGGCGAGGAGCGCCGCGAAGAGGGTGGCACCTCGCTCGCGGGCGAGGCGGCGGAAGGCGGCGGCCTCTTCCGGAGCCAGAGCGAAGGGGAGGCGCTCTCCCAGCGCGCCGGCTGCCGTGCGGGGCCGGTCCGTGGGCAGCTCCAGGATTGGTAGCGGGCCGGCCAGGCGCTCCCGCCAGTGATCGAGCAGGCGGTCCAGCGTCTCCCCGGAGAGCCAATTCCGCTGCCAGACGGCGAAGTCTCCGTACTGGATGCTGGGGTTAGATGCCGGCAGGATGCCGGCGCTCCCAGCGGCTTCCGCGTAATGCGTTGCCACTTCTCGCAGGAGCACGCCGGACGACCAGCCGTCCGTGACGATGTGGTGGAGGTCCAGCACGAGCCGGTGCTCCGCCGGGGAGAGCCGGAGGAGGAGCGCCCGGATCGGGGGACGGGCCGCGAGGTCGAAGGGCTGCCGCGCCTCCTCGATCGCTTGGCGGACGGCCTCGGCCTCGCGGTGGTCGGGCGGGAGCGCGGAGAGGTCGGCGAGGGTGAAGGGGACGGCGGGCTCTTCGCGGACGCGCTGGAGCGGGCCGGGAACGAAGACCGTGCGGAGGATCTCGTGCCGGGCGACGGTTTCGCGGAGGGCCGTTTTCAGAGCGTTGACGTCCAGCTCTCCCACGAGGCTCACGGGAATCGGCGCGTTGTAGGCCGCGGCCTCGGGGTCGAGCTGGTCGACCACCCACATCCACTCCTGGCCGAAGGAGAGCGGGAGCCCCTCGGGCGGACGGGAGACGGGGACGATGGGCGGCGCCGCGAGCCCGGCTCCGGCCCGCCGCTCTTCCTCGACGCGGGCGGCGAGGTCCGCCAGGCGCGGGAAGGCGAAGAGATCGCGGAGCGGCAGCTCCACGGCGAAGGTCTCCCGCAGCCGCGAGGCCACCTGGGTCGCGAGAAGCGAGTGGCCGCCCCGCTCGAAGAAGTCGTCGTCCCGCGAGACGGCCCCGGCGCCCAGCACCTCGCTCCAGATCGCCGCGATCCCCTCCTCCACCGGCGTGCGCGGCGGGGCTCCCCCTTCGCGCGCCTCGGGCTCTACCGGAATTGCTGCGAGCGCGCAGCGGTCTACCTTGCCGTTGGCGTTGAGGGGAAGAGAATCGACCCGGACGAAGGCCGACGGGATCATGAACCCGGGGAGCCGGTCCTTGAGGAACGCGCGCAGGTCCCCGGAAATGCCTTCCACAAAGGCCACGAGGCGGCGGTCCCCGGGCCGGTCTTCGCGGACGAGGACGGCCGCCTGCCCCACGGCCGGGTGGGTTGCGAGGACCGCCTCGATCTCCCCCGGCTCGATGCGGAATCCCCGGATCTTCACCTGCTGGTCGCGGCGGCCGAGGAACTCGATCGCCCCGTCCGGCCGCCAACGCGCGAGGTCGCCCGTCCGGTAGAGGCGCTCCACCGCGCCTTCCGGGTCCGGAACGAAGTTCTCAGCCGTCAGGTCCGGCCGGCCGAGATAGCCGCGGGCGAGGCCGTCCCCTCCCAGGCAGATCTCCCCGGGAGAGCCCACGGGCACCGGCCGCAGCTCCCGGTCCAGCAGGCGGACCGTCGTGTGGGCGATCGGCCCGCCGATGGGGACCGTCACCGC
>DATEIO010000265.1:0-4530 GCA_035278895.1 Thermoanaerobaculia bacterium
TCCTCCGCTTCGGAGAAACCGCCGTGGACCGGCTCCCTCCCGATCAGACCCGGACCGCCTCCGCCGCCGGACGGGCGCAGGCGATCGCTCTCGAATTCGGAAAGGGCCGCGTGATCGTTCTGGGTGAAGCCGCGATGCTCACAGCGAGCGACGGGCCGGACGGGCCCGGAGGAATCGACAAGGCGGAAGTCGACAACCGCCGGCTGGCTCTCAACGGGCTGCGGTGGCTGGCAGGGCTCTGAAATGTAGGGTGCGCTGCGCGCACGTGTTGGGTGGTGGAAAACAACATGTGCGCACAGCGCACCCTACGGGAACGGTCACTCCGTCAGCTTGTGGTCATAGCTCACCACGCGCGACATCTTCCACGCGTCGCCCTCTTTCTTCCACGGATGGGTGAGCTTGGAGATCTCCACGAGCTTCTCCCCGCCGCCTTCGAGCTTCTGGTAGAAGCGGTGGACGCCGACCTGGACCGCGCCGTAGTTGTTCAGGGGGTAGACCTCCTGGCTGATCAGCTCTCGCCGGTCAGCGCCTGGGATTGGGCCGGCCCGGAACGCGGCTGAGCTGCCGCGCCGGTGGCCAGGAGCAAAGCAGCGGTGAAGAGCAGGCAGGTATGGCGAAGGGCGTTGGATGTCATGTCATCTCCTCTCCGGCCCCACTACGGAGAGGCCGGAGAGGAGGTTTCTCGCGCCCAGGATCAATCCTGGCGTGACAACGCACTATTCGCGACACTCGCCCGCGCCGGAGTCAAGGGCTTTGCCATCCGTCCCCAGAAGCGCCCATTTGTAGGAGCTTTTCCCAAGCGTCAGGACCAGCACCCCGTGCTGCAGCTCCTGGTGCTCACTGTTGGCCCAGCGCGGCGGGCTCAGGAACCCGCGAGTCTTGGCACCGCCGGTGCCCACCACGAACTGCCGGATGCCATCGGAAGACGCGGTCTGGACACGGTCCTGGGGAGCGAAGCGCTCGTAATCGTGGTCGTGCCCGTTCACGATGACTTCCGCGTGGTCGTCTTCGAGCGCCTTCCACAGCTCTCCGGTGCGCCGGCCGGGGTCCCCGGTCTCCGCCCCATGCTCGTCGCCGTTGCTGAACAGGGGGTGGTGCCAGAACGCGAGGGTGCATTGCTTGTGGGACTCGCGCAGATCGGCTTTGAGCCACGCAACCTGGGGCGAGGCCGCGTCCATGTCGATGTTGCTGTTCAGCGAGACGATGTGCCAGTCCTTCAGATCAAAGCTGTAGTAACCGCGCGCCTTCGCCGCGGGATCGCTCCGGTAATAATCGAAGTAGTCGAAGTAGGGGCGGGCGCGCGGCGAGAGATAGTCGTGGTTCCCCGGCGAAGGGACCGTCCGGTCGTTGAACGAGCCCCAGGACGGTTCGTAGCAATCATGGAATTGCCCTGCCGTGCCCCTCTGGTAGGCGTTGTCGCCCGCCGTGAACACCGTGGCCTCGGGATACTTCACAATGAGGGCGCGGATCAGATCACCCGTCGCCTGCGCGCCTTCGATCTCGCTGCAGCGGGCGATGTCGCCGGCCCCGAGGAACAGTGCGTCGCCCTCGCCGGGATTCACCACGTCATCAATCGGGATCGTCCGATCGGCGCGAGCCACCATCCTCTCCGATCCTGGAGGAGCGACGGTCGCACAAGCCGAAGACAAAGCCACTACCCAGAGAAGGGAAATCCGCGCTCTCATCTCGGTCTCCTTGTGGTTCAGACAGCCTAACAGATCCATAGACGGACCTGCAGAGAAGTTTCCTTCAGCGAAGGAAGCCCGTGTAGTGCGTCAAACCAATGTGCCCTTATGACCAGTCCCCTCCGAACCGTGCCTTCAGGCACATCCGTGGTTAGCCCCAGGTTTCCAACCTGGGGCGGGGACGGCTCACACCGACCTCGGCACGGCCCACACCGCCGGGACGGCCCACACCGACCTCGGCACGGCTCACACCGACCTCGGCACGGCCCACACCGACCGAGTTGCCCTTGGCTGCCCCAGGTTAGAAACCTGGGGCTAACCACGATTGTCCCTGAAGGGACGGCACTCCCCTGCTCAAGAGGGGCACCTTAACTGCAACGCACAACAATAGGAGAAACTTGTAGCAAGCACTGATCCTTACTGGCCAGTGAGGGGATCGGCTCGCGGATTCGTTTTACACGGCGAGCCGGCGCGGAGAGCGCCGGACGAAAACCGAAAAACGAATCCGTCGCGCGGTCCATCCCCCGTAGCGGCTCAACGATCGCGAGGAGAGCTTCCATGTCGACCCGAAACGCTGTTCTGGCTGCCGCCCTGACCCTCACCACCTTCGGCTTCGCCACCGCCCAGGCTCAGACCTATTACTACGGAGTGCACTCGACCTCTCAGACGCTCGGCCATACCGGCACCTACACCGACGACTCCCAGTTGCAGCCCGGCGGCCTTTTCGCCGACACGCTGTCCGACCCGCAGGGCGCCACCATGTCGGCTCCGGGCTATGCCACGCTCTACGCCGACACTGCCGCGAGCTCCGAGGCCCAGCCGGCGGAGCTCCACGCTTCGGCGAGCAGCCACGCGCACGTCGTGAGCGGCACCAGCATCGGCGGCAACTCGGCGCCCTATGGATTCGCCTACTCCCACTTCTACGACCGGCTGACCGTCAAATCCGACGTCCTGCCGGCCGGCACGCCGGTCACGATCGTCTTCGGCAACGACGTGGAGCTCCATCAGTGGAACCGGGTCGGCGCATACGACGGCTATATCGAGATGACCCTTCAGATCGCCACCGGCACGGCGAAGTCGCGCTGGTCCTCGAGCTACCTCTACGGCGACACGGCCGCCGTGGCGCCAACGCTCCAGATCCAGACCAAAGTCGGCTCGCGTCTCTCCGTCGATGCCAAGCTGCGCGCCATGGCCAAGACGTTCTTCAGGATCAACCTGAGCGGCGACATCCAGGCCGACGCGACCGCCCGGCTCGTCATCCGCGAGATCCCCGAAGGCGTGACCCTCGAAGCCGACTCCGGCGTCGTCTACCCCGTCGTCCCGGCCAACTGAAGCCTCTCATCTCCCCGGCCCTCCTGCTCTGAAACAGGGCCTCCGTGGCCTGCGACCTCACCCTCCGGCTCCCTCTCCTGGAGGAGAGGGAGAGACAAACAAATCAGACAAACCAGAACCCCTCTCCTTTTAGGAGAGGGGCAGGGGTGAGGTCGCAGGCCCCCTACTCCGTCAACCTGTGGTCATAGCTCACCACGCGCGACATCTTCCACGCGTCGCCCTCTTTCTTCCACAGATTGGTGAACTTGGAGACCTCCACCAGCTTCTCCCCGCCGCCTTCGAGCTTTTGATAGAAGCGGTGGACGCCGACCTGGACCGCGCCGTAATTGTTCAGGGGATAGACCTCCATGCTGATCAGCTCCCGCCTCGCCCGATAATCCACCCCCGTCTTCTGTCTTTCGCACATCCCGCGGATGGACTCCACGAACTGCGCCTTGGAGCTCGCGGTCATGCCTCCCTTGTCGTGGTAGAACTCGAAGTCGTCCGTGACCATCGATCCCAGCGTCTCGACGTCGCACTTGTTGAACAGGGCATCGAAAAAGATCCGGTCCTTCTCGGTGATCTCGTCGGTCAGCTCTTTGGATTGGGCCGGTCCGGAACGCGGCTGAGCCGTCGCGCCGGTGGCCAGGAACAAGGCAGCAGTGAGGGTCAGGCCGATGTAGCGAAGGGCTTTGGATGTCATGTTGTCTCCTCTCCGGCCCACTACGGGGAGGCAGGGGAGGAGGTTTCGGGTGGTCCACAGGTCGTCTTCGAGCCACGCGACCTGAGGCGAGGCCGCATCCATGGGGATGTTGCTGTTGAGCGAAACGATATGCCAGTCCTTCAGGTCGAAGCTGTAGTAACCGCGCGCCTTTGCCGCGGGATCGCCCTTGTAAAAACCAGAGCCGCTGCCAGGAGAAGGAAAAGCCGCGCTCTCATGTCGTGCTCTTTTTTGATCCTGCGCGGGACGGCGTGCTCGCCGGCCTCGCCAGGGCAGGGCTTGCGGATCGACCGCGACGGGGCGGCCCCACAGGGCCGCCCTTACACTAGCAGGAGAAGCTCGACTGAGGCAGAGACGGGCAATCGGACCGGCAAAGAGTCCGGGCAGCAGCGCACTCGGACAAGCAGGTCCGGGTGGTGCAAAAGCTGACACAGGTACTGTATCGATCGGTGCAATCCGCGAGACAGGCGTTGCGCGCCGCGACGGCCGCGTCGATCGTCGAGCACGAGTACGTCTGTCCGCAACAAGTCACCGTGCCGCTCGAGGTGCTACAGGTGCCGTTGGCGGTCGTGCACTGCAGTGTCGGCCCCGACGAGCAGACCGTGCTGCACGTCTGGGACGCCTCCGCGTTGCGGATCGGCTCGACACTGAAGGTTACGGTGAGAGCCAGCAGGACGCCAGCCAGGGAGAACGCTCTCTTCATTCTTCCTCCTCTCGTTGGTTACAGATGGACTCATCGCGGAGCAGGCCTGACGACTCTCTGCGGCAGCGCCTTCCTCATGAGCCCTCTTCTCTAGGAGGAGGGTACCATAT
>DATEIO010000266.1:0-8672 GCA_035278895.1 Thermoanaerobaculia bacterium
TCCCTGGAGCCCCTGGACGCCGGCAGCGCGACCACCAAGTTCGACCTGACCTTCACCCTCCACGAGACCGGCGGGGACCTCTCCGGCGCGATCGAGTACGCCACGGACCTGTTCGACGCCGCCACGGTCGAGCGCTGGGCCGGGCATCTGCGGACGCTCCTCGCGGGCGCCGTAGCCGCGCCGGAGACGCCGGTTGGAGACCTCCCTCTGCTGACGGCGGGAGAGAGGGCACAGATCCTGGTGGACTGGAACCGCGCGGCGGCTTCCTACCCCCGCGAGGCCACGCTCCCCGGGCTGTTCCGGGAGCAGGCGGAGCGGACGCCTTCCGCCGTGGCCGTAGTCCATGGAGAGACCCGGGTGACCTATGGCGAGCTCGCCCAGAGGGCCGGCCGCCTCGCCCGCCGCCTGCGCGAGCTGGGCGTGGGACCCGAGACCCGGGTGGGGCTCGCCGTGGAGCGCGCGCCGGGGATGATCGTGGCGATGCTCGCCATCCTGGAGGCCGGGGGCGCCTACCTGCCTCTCGACGTTCACGATCCTGCCGAGCGGCTCGCCTTCCTGCTCGCAGACGCGGGGGCGGCGCTCGTGCTCGATCCCGGGAAGCTCCAGGAGCTGGAGGCGGCGCCGGACGCCGAGGTCCCTTTGCCGGAGGTGCCGGCGGACGCCCTGGCCTACGTGATGTACACCTCGGGCTCGACCGGCGCGCCCAAGGGGGTGATGACGACCCACCGGAACGTGGTCCGGCTCGTCCGCGGCAACGGCTTCGCCGATCTCGGGCCCGGGCAGACCTGGCTGCAGCTCGCCCCGGTTTCGTTCGACGCCGCGACCCTGGAGATCTGGGCTCCCTTGCTGAATGGCGGGCGCCTCGTGCTCTTCCCGGGCCAGCGCGCCTCGCTCGACGAGCTGGCGGAGGCGATCGCCCGCCACGGGGTGACGTCGCTGTGGCTCACCGCCGGGCTCTTCCACTCGATGGTAGATCACCGCCTGGAGGGCTTGAGCCCGCTCTCGCAGCTCCTCGCCGGGGGCGACGTCCTGTCGCCTTCCCACGTGCGCCGGGTCCTCGAAGCCTTGCCGGGGCTCACCCTCGTCAACGGCTACGGCCCCACCGAGGGGACGACCTTCACGGCCTGCCACACCATGACCAGGCCGGCGTCCCACGGCTCCGTTCCGATCGGGGCTCCCATCGCCGGCACCCGGATCCACCTCCTCGACCGGGAGCTGCAACCCGTGCCGCCGGGGGTGACGGGCGAGCTGTACGCCAGGGGAGACGGCCTCGCCCGGGGCTATCTCGGCCGGCCGGACCTGACAGCCGAGCGCTTCGTGCCCGATCCCTTCGGGGGAGGGCGGCTCTACCGGACGGGCGACCTCGCGCGGTATCTCCCGGACGGCCGGATCGAGTTCCTGGGCCGCGCGGACGACCAGGTGAAGATCCGCGGCTTCCGCGTGGAGCCCGGCGAGGTGGAAGCCGCTCTCGCGGAACAGCCCGGAGTGCGGGAGGCCGCCGTGCTCGTCCGCCGCGACGCGGAGGGGGTCAAGGGGCTCCTCGCCTGCGTGGTCCCCCAGGACGGGGAGACGGACCTCCCGGCGCGGCTCGAACGGGCCCTCCGGACGCGCCTCCCCGAGGCCCTGATCCCCGCCTCCTGGGCGGTCGTGGAGACCCTGCCGCTCACGCCCAACGGCAAGGTGGACCGCCGGGCCCTCGCGGCCGAGGTGGGGGAGGGAGGGGGCGCTGCCCGGACGAGGCCTCCCTACGCCGCGCCCCGGACCTCGCTCGAAGAGCGGCTCGTCCAGACGAGCGCGGAGCTTCTCGGGGCTTCCGGCGACGTGGGCATCCACGACAACTTCTTCGACCTGGGGGGCCACTCGCTCCTCGCCACCCAGCTCGTGGCGCGCCTGGCCGACCGCTGGCAGATCCAGGTCCCGCTCCAGGAGCTGTTCGAGGCGGCCGACTTCGCGGATCTGGCCGACCGGATCACGGTCCGGGAGCTCGAGGCGGCCGGAAACGAAGAGCTGCAGGAGATGCTGGCGGATCTCGGGCTCGCGGAGGGCGGATCGCGTTGACGGACGCTGCCAGCCGGCTTGCAGGCCTCTCTCGGGAGAAGAGGGCCCTTCTTTTCGAACGACTGCGCGAGAAGCGGGAGCGGGAAAAGCGGGGCGGGCGCGCGGCTCGGGAAGAGGAGGTCCCGGCGCCTCTCTCCTTCGCCCAGCAGCGGCTCTGGTTTCTGGACCGCCTCGCTCCGGGGAGCCCGCTCTACAACGTTCCGACGGCCCTCGACCTGACCGGCCCGCTCGACCCGGCGGTCCTCGCGGCCTGTTTCGGCGAGATCGTGCGGCGCCACGAAGCGCTGCGCACCCGCTTCGAGATCCGCGAGAGCGGACCGGTCCAGATTCCCGCTCCGGCGGCCCCGTTCGGGCTGCCGGTGATCGACCTCTCGGGGCTGCCTCCGGACCTGCGAGCCCTGGAGGAGGAACGGCGGATCGACGAGGAGGCCCTCGCCCCCTTCGACCTGGCACGCCCGCCGCTGCTGCGCGCCCGGCTCGTGCGGCTCGGAGCCCGCGAGCACCTCCTGCTCCTGACCGTCCACCACATCGCGAGCGACGCCTGGTCAATGGCGGTCGCCGTGGGCGAGCTCGGCGTCCTCTACCCGGCCTTCGCGGCGGGGCGGCCGTCCCCCCTCCCCGAGCTGCCGGCCCAGTACGCGGACTTCGCCCGCGAGGAGCGCGAGCGGCTCGAAGGCGACACCCTCGCCCGGAAGGTGGCCTTCTGGCGCGGGAAGCTCGCCGGGGCCGAGCCGCCCGGCCTCCCCGCGGACCGCCCGCGTCCGGCCGTCCCCTCCGTGCGCGGCGCGGGCCTGACCGTCGGGCTCCCCCCGTCTCTGGACCTGGCATTGCGGGCCTGGGCCCAGGCCGAGCGCGCGACCCTCTTCATGGCGCTCCTGGCCCCGTTTGCGGCGTTCCTCGCCCGGATCACGGGCGGAGACGACGCCGTCCTCGGCACGACCGTGACCGGCCGGGGGCGCGAGGAGGTCGCCGGGCTCATCGGCTTCTTCGTCAACACGCTCGTCCTGCGGACCGATCTCTCGGGCGATCCCGAAGGCCGGGAGATCCTCGCCCGGGCCCGGGCCACGACGCTCGAAGCGTTCACTCACCAGGAGATCCCCTTCGAGAAGCTGGTCGAAGAGCTCGGCCTGCCGCGCGACCCCCACCGGCCGCCGCTCCTGCGCTTCGTCCTCCAGCTCCTGAGCCTGCCTGCGCAGGATCTCGCGTTGCCCGGTCTCGCGGTCTCCCCTCGCCTGCGGACGCACGAGCCGGCCAAGTTCGACCTCCTGGTCAACGCCGTGGACGCCCCCGGCGGCCTCCGCCTGGAATGGCGCTACGACGCCGGCCTGTTCGACGAGGCGACGATCGCGCGCCTCGCCCGCTCGTTCGAGATCCTGCTGGCCGGCCTCCTCGAAGACCCGGGGCGCCGCCTTTCCGATCTCCCTCTGCTGACCGAGGCCGAGCAGCGCCATCTCGTCTCCGAGTGGAACGAAGGGAAGGAGAGCCCACGGTTCCCGATCCACCAGCTCTTCGAGGCCCAGGTGGACCGGACTCCGGACGCGGTCGCGGTCTCCCAGGGCCCCGAGCGGCTCTCCTACCGCGAGCTGGACGTCCGGGCCAACCGCCTCGCCCGGCACCTCGCCGCTGCCGGCGTGAGGCTTGGCGATCTCGTGGCGCTGGTCCTTCCCCGATCGCTTTCGATGATCGAGGCGATCCTCGCGGTCCTGAAGGCCGGGGCGGGGTATCTGCCCCTCGATCCGGCCTATCCGGAGGAGCGCCGGGCCTTTGCCCTGGCGGACAGCGACGCCCGGCTCGTCCTGACCGAAGAGCGCCTGGAGGCCGAGCGCGAGGCGATCGCGGCCCGGAATGGGGAGCGCCTCGCCGTCCCCGTTGATCCGGAGCTTCCGGCCTACGTGATCTACACCTCCGGGTCCACGGGCCGCCCCAAGGGCGTCGTGATCCCCCACGGCAACGTGACCCGCCTGTTTTCCGCGACCGCTCCCTGGTTCGGCTTCGGACCGGACGACGTCTGGACCCTGTTCCACTCCTACGCGTTCGACTTCTCCGTGTGGGAGATCTGGGGAGCGCTCCTCCACGGCGGCCGGCTCGTGGTCGTGCCGTTCTGGGAGACCCGTTCGCCCCAGGCGTTCTACGCCCTTCTGCGCGACGAGCGGGTGACGGTTCTGAACCAGACCCCGTCCGCCTTCCGTCAGCTTCTCTGGGCCGAAGAGGGGAGCCTGGCGCTCCGCTACGTCCTCTTCGGCGGCGAGGCCCTGGAGCCGGCGAGCCTCGCGCCGTGGTTCGCGCGCCACGGGGACGAGCGGCCTCGCCTCGTCAACCTGTACGGCATCACGGAGACGACGGTCCATGTGACGTACCGTCCCTTGAGCCGGGAGGATCTGGCCCGCGGGAGCGTCATCGGCCGTCCGATCCCGGACCTTTCCCTCCATGTCCTCGACCGGTGGCTCCGCCCGCAGCCCCTCGGGATCCCGGGGGAGATCTGCGTGGGCGGCCAGGGGCTCGCCCTGGGCTACCTCGGGCGGCCGGACCGGACGGCCGAGCGCTTCGTGCCCGACCCGTTCGGTCCTCCGGGCTCCCGCCTCTACCGCTCGGGCGACCTCGCGCGCCGGCTTCCGGACGGGGACGTCGAGTACCTGGGGCGGACCGACCACCAGGTGAAGATCCGCGGCTTCCGGATCGAGCCCGGGGAGATCGAGGCCGCGCTCGCGCGCCATCCGGCCGTGCGGGAAGCGGTGGTGGACGTCCGCGGCGACCGGCTGGTGGCCTGGATCGTTTCCGGCGAGGCTCCAACCCTGGGAGATCTCCGCGCGTTTCTCGCGGATTTCCTGCCGGAATACATGCTGCCCGGCGCTCTGGCCGTCCTCGACGCCGTGCCGCTCACCGTCAACGGCAAGGTGGACCGGCGGGCGCTGCCGGACCCCGGCGCCGGACCGGCTCCGGAGCGCAAATACCGGCCTCCCCAGACGGAGCTGGAGCGGTTCCTCGCGGGGCTCTTCGCCGAGGTCCTGAAGCTCCCGCCGGACCGGCCCGTGGGCCTGGACGACGACTTCTTCGAGCTGGGCGGGACCTCGATCTCCGGGGCCATCCTCATCAACCGCCTGCAGGAGGCCCTCTCCCAGGCCGTGCAGGTCGCGGCGATCTTCGACGCCTCGACCGTCGCCCGGCTCGCCGCGTTCGTGGAAGAGAAGCACCCCGGGGCGCTGGAGACGGGGAGGAGGGAGAGGCCGGCCGGATTCGCCACGCGCTCGAAAACGGCGCCCCTCTCCTTCTCCCAGGAGCGCCTCTGGTTCCTCGACCGGCTGATGCCCGGGGCCGCGACCTACAACCTTCCCACACTGTTCCGGCTCCGCGGACCGCTCGACCCCGCCGTCCTCGCCCGCGCCTTCGGCGAGATCGTGCGGCGCCACGAGGCCCTGCGCACCCGCTTCGAGGAGCGGGACGGCACGCCCGTCCAGGTGATCGATCCGCCCGGCCCCTGGCCGCTCCCCGTGATCGATCTCACCGGGATTCCGGAAGAGGCTTCGCGGCTCGCCGTGGAGGAGGCCGACCGGCCCTTCGATCTCGAGCGCGGGCCGCTCTTCCGGACGACGCTCCTGCGCCTGTCTCCCGAGGTGCACGACCTCCTCGTGAACGCCCACCACGTCGTCACGGACGGCTGGTCGGTCCAGATCCTCGCCAAGGAGCTGGTCACCCTGTACGAGGCCTTCGCGGCCGGGCGCCCCTCGCCCCTCCCGGAGCTTCCCGCGCAGTACGCGGACTTTGCCCGGTGGCAGCGGAAGCGGCTCTCGGGCGCCGAGCTGGAACGCCAGGTGGGCTACTGGCGCAAGCGGCTGGGGGACGACCCGCCGGCCCTGGACCTCCCGCTCGACCGCCCGCGGCCGGCCCTCCAGACCTACCGCGGGGCCTCCGTCTCCACGGTCCTCCCCCGCAACCTGTCCGAGGGCATCCGGCGGCTCGGCCTCGCCTCCCAGGCCTCGCTGTTCATGATCCTTCTGGCCGCCTTCGAGGTGCTCCTCTCCCGGCAGAGCGGGCAGGACGACGTCCTGGTGGGGACCCCCATGGCCGGCCGCGTGCGGTCGGACGTCGAGGGCCTGATCGGCTTTTTCCTCAACACCCTGGTCCTGCGGACCGATCTTTCCGGGCATCCCACGTTCCGGGAGCTGCTGCTGCGGGTGCGGGAGACGGCCGTGGGCGCCTACGCCCACCAGGAGGTCCCGTTCGAGAAGCTCCTCGCGGTGCTCCAGCCCGAGCGCGACCTCTCGCGGACGCCGCTCTTCCAGGTGTTCTTCAACCTGGCCAGCTTTCCGGACCTGGGGGTGCGTCTCCCCGGCGGCCTCACGGTCGAGCCTCTGGACAGCGGGGAGGCCGAGTCGAAGTTCGATCTCACGGTCTATGCCGCCGAGACCGGGGACGGGATCCGCCTCCATCTCGTCTACAACGCCGATCTCTTCGACGCGCCGCGCATGGAGGAGATGCTCCGCCAGTACCGCGCCGTGCTGGAGCGGGTGGTGGAGGACCCCGAGGCGCGGGTGGACGAGATCCCGCTCGTCACCCCCGAGGCCGCGGCCGTGCTGCCGGACCCGCGGGCCCCCCTGGGAGACGAGTGGAGAGGCGCCGTTCACGAGCTTTTCGCGGATCGCGCCCGGCGCCATCCGGAGCGGCCGGCCGTGGCCGATCCCGAAGGGACCTGGACCTACGGCGAGCTTGCCCGCGCGGTCGACGGCCTGGCTGCCCGGCTCCGGGAGGCCGGGGTGGAGAAGGGGGACCGGGTGGCGGTCTGGGCCCACCGGAGCGCCCCCGTGGCCTGGGCAGTCCTCGCCACCCTCCGGGCCGGGGCCGCGTTCGTGATGCTCGACCCCGCGTACCCGGCGGCCCGGATCGTCGACATGCTCCGCCTGGCCGGCCCCCGGGCCTTCCTGCAGATTCCTGCGGCGGACGATCCGCCGGAAGAGGTGGACGCCTGGCTCCGGGAGGCCGGGACCTTCCGGCTGACTCTCCGGCGCGGCCTGCCCCTTCCCGCGACCGCCCCGGCGGTCGAGACCGGTCCGGACGACCTCGCGTACATCGCCTTCACCTCGGGCTCGACCGGCGTGCCCAAGGGCATCCTCGGGCGGCACGGGCCGCTCTCCCACTTCATCCCCTGGCAGGTCGAGCGCTTCGGCCTCACGGAGGACGACCGCTACAGCCTGCTGTCCGGCCTCGCCCACGATCCGCTGCAGCGCGACCTCTTCACCCCGCTCGCCACCGGGGCGTCGCTCGCCGCACCCGCGCCGGACGACCTCCTCGCGCCCGGCCGGCTGGCGGCCTGGGCCGCCCGCGAGGGGATCACGGTCGCCCACCTGACGCCGGCCCTGGGGAGGGTGCTGACCGAGGGCGAGACGGCCGCCGTCCCGTCGCTGCGCTGGGTGCTCCTCGTGGGCGACGTGCTCACCCGGCTGGACGTGGACCGCCTGCGCCGGATCGCACCTTCCGTCACCTGCGTGAACCTCTACGGCAGCACCGAGACGCAGCGCGCCGTGGCCTTCCACGTGGTGGAGGAGGACGGCCCGGCCCAGGTGCTCCCGCTCGGCCGGGGGATGCCGGACGTTCAGCTCCTCGTGCTCCGCCCGGCCGGCCCGCCGGCCCTGACCGGGATCGGCGAGGTGGGGGAGATCTGCGTGCGGAGCCCCCATCTGGCTGCGGGCTACCTGGGCGACGAGGCGGGCACGCGCGAGCGCTTCCGGGTGAACCCCTTCACCGGCCGCCCCGGCGACCGGATCTACCGCACGGGCGACCTCGGCCGCTACCGGCCGGACGGCCAGGTGACTTTCGCGGGCCGGGCCGACCAGCAGGTCAAGATCCGGGGCTTCCGCATCGAGCTGGGGGAGATCGAGGCGGCGCTGGGCCGGCTCCCCGGGGTGAAGGAGGCCGTGGTCCTCGCCCGCCAGGACGGGGCGGACCCCGCGAGCCGCCGGCTCGTCGCCTACGTGGTGGGGGAGCCCGCGGTGGACCCGCGCCAGGCGCTCGCCGCGAAGCTCCCGGCCTACATGGTGCCGCCGGCCGTCGTGGTCCTCGAGAAGATGCCGGTCACCCCCAACGGCAAGGTCGACCGCCGGGCCCTGCCCGCTCCCGAGGTCGGAGCCGGCCTCCCTGTTGACTGGGCCGAGCCGGAGAGCGACCTGGAGAAGATGGTGGCCGAGGTGTTCCGCGACGTCCTCGGCGCCGGGCGCGTGGGCCTCCACGACAACTTCTTCGATCTCGGGGGCCACTCGCTCCTCGGCACCTCGCTGCTTGCGCGGCTCCGCAACCGGTTCGGCGTGGAGCTCCCCCTGCGCGCGCTCTTCGCGGAGCCCACGGTCGCGGGCTTCGCCCGGCGGATCGGCGAACGGCTTCGCTCGGGAGAGCCGGAGCTTGCGGCGCCGCCCCCCCTGGTCCCCCGGCCCCGGGAGGGGGACCCGCCCCTCTCCTTCGCGCAGCAGCGCCTCTGGTTCCTGGACCGGTTGAACCCCGGGAGCCCCTTCTACAACCTCGGAGGCGGGGTGCGGCTCGCCGGTCCCCTGGACGTCTCCCGCCTCGCCCGGAGCCTCGGAGAAGTCGTACGCCGCCACGAGACCTTGCGCACCGGCTTCGTCGAG
>DATEIO010000267.1:0-6571 GCA_035278895.1 Thermoanaerobaculia bacterium
GCGCACCCCTCCCCGGCGAGCCGGGCGTAGCGTTCCACCGGAATCTCCCCCCCGCCGCACCGCTCGCACCCCGGCGGCGGCACGGCGTTGACGACCACGGCCGGCACCGCGATCGACAGCCGGCGCAGAGCCTGGAGCAGACGCACCGTCTCCCGCCGGGGAAGCTCCGCCGCCCGCGTCACCGCCACAAACCCCGTCCGCGCCGGGTCCCGGAGCAAAGCCTGGAGCCCCTTCAAGCTCCGCGAGAGCGCCACCAGCTCCTCCGCCAGCTCCCCCAGCCCCACGGCCTCGCGGTATTTCAAAAGGATGGAGAGGAGCGCGTGGTCCCAGGCCAAAGCCACCCGGGGCATTTCGAGAAGCCGCAGCGCATGCCCCGTGGGAGCCGTGTCCACCACCACCAGCTCGTCCCCGGAAACCGCATCGAGCAACGTCGAGACCGCCACCAGCTCGTCCAGCCCCGGAGGCACCAGATCGATCAGATCTCGCACCGAGGTGCCATCTACAGCAAAGCTCTCCAGAGCCCCGCCCACCGCCTCGCCATGCCGCTCCCGCCACTCTGCGAACACCCGCGGCGCGTCCAGCTCCCGCGCCACGAGCCCCGAAGCCACCGGCCGCTCGTCGTCCCCCAGGGGTATCTCCAGAACGTCGCCCACGGAATGCGCCGGATCGGTCGACAGGAGCAGGATTTTCTGTTCCGGCCGCCTCTCCGCCAGAGCTAGAGCCACCGCCGCCGCGCAGGTGGTTTTCCCGACGCCGCCTTTGCCACCAAAGAGGAGCAGGCGGAGGCCCGGGGGGGCGATCTCATCCAGCCACGCCAAGGAAACCTTCCGATCCCGCGTTCCCCCTCTCCCGGGGGAAGGGGGGGCGATGGGAGAGGGGGCCAGGGGGTGAGGTCCCGGGCGGGGGAACACCCGCCGCAGCCTCCCCCGTCCCCGAGGCTCCTCCCTTTCTTCTTCGATCACCCGCACCGCAATCCCCGCAAAAGCCTCCTCAATCTCCCCCATCGCCGCCGCCTGCTCCGCCCACCGCGCCCGGCAAACCGGACACTCCCCGACATCCCCCACCACCCGGTTCACCACAATCTCCCTCACCCGAATCCCCTCCGCCGCCAGAGCCGCCACCGCATCCCGGCTCTCCGCCACGGACAGCGCCTCCGGCAGCATCACCCACACCAGCTCCGACCGCTCCGGGTCCCGCAGCATGGCCTCCAGATCCCGCCCCTCGGCTTCGATCTCCGCCACGAAAGCGTCCGTCTCATCGGGCCTGTAAGTCCCGCCGAAGCGCTCGGCCATCCACCGGTGTCGCCCCTGGAGACGGTCCAGAGTCTCCGCAAAGCGCCTCAGAGACTCGGGAAGGGCAAGGAGACGCAGGGTGTGTGCCGTGGGAGCGGTGTCCACCACCACTTCGTCACAGCCGGTCTCCCGAGCCAGGCGGGGAAGCGCGAGAAGCGCCGCCAGCTCGTCCGCCCCCGGAAGGTCGAGGCCCAGGAGACGATCGACGTCCGCGGTATCCAGATAGGTTCCCCGGTCGGCGATCGCCGCCAGGTCCCTCCGGTGCTCGGCGAGGAAGCGCGATAGGGAGCGCTCGGCCGACAGCTCCACGGCCAGCAGCTCGCCCTTTTTCGTGGGGATGCGGACGGGATCGGGACCGAGGCGGGAGCCCAGAGCGTCGCCCAGGGAGTGGGCGGGATCGGTCGAGACGACAAGGATTTTTGCGCCGGCTTCGGCGGCCGCGAGCGCCGTGGCGGCGGCGCACGTGGTCTTGCCTACGCCGCCCTTGCCGCCGAAGAGCCGGAATTTCATCGTTCGAAGTGGTCGTCACCCCCGAAGGTGATGTCGACCTCGAAGCCGCCTGAGCCGAGCGACACGGCGCCGGCCGCCTCCTCCCGCTCCTCGCGGATCTCGCGCAGGCGGGCGAGGATGTCCGCTTCGAGCTCCGCGAACTCCTCATCGTCCATCTCGCCCAGCTCCAGGCGCATCTGGGCCGCGAGCAGCTCCTCCTTGAGCGACGTCTCGTCGTTCATCTCGGCCTCGACGGCCGAGGCGACCTTGTCGAGGACGAAGCGGATGCCCCCGATCAGGAGGCTGTCCAGAATGATCATTCGGCTTCCGAGGCGCGCTCCAGCTTCAGACGGATGTTGACGAAGTTGTACGGCGGCCACGGCCCGGTGTATTTCAAGATCAGGTTCTCGAACCGGGCGTCGATCTCCTTGACCTTGGCGTCGAAGTCGGGCTCCCGGTCGCGGGCGACGAGGAAGGCGCCGTTCAGGATCATCTTGTCGCCGATCGGCTTGTTGGTCCGGGTGGCGACGGAGACGGAGCCCAGGGTCTCCATGATCTCCGAGACCAGGTGCTCGGAGCGCTCCTGGAGGAGCGAGTCCACGAGCCGGCCGTACTGCATGCGGGCGAAGTAGGTGGACCCCTTCTGCTGCGAGATCTCCTGGCGCAGCAGGCGAAGGCTCTCGTCCTCCTTCTCGATCTCGCGGATGATCACCTCGGGCTCCCAGAGGACCTTCAAGCCGAACTCCAGCTTGTCCTGCATCTTGACCAGCACGTCGTGGAAGGCGTCGTAGGCCGTCCGCAGGAGCTCGACGATGTCCTCCGAGGTCTTGAACACGGTGCTGAACGACATGGGGATCACCGTGTAGTCGCGCATCACGACCTCGTTGACCCGCTCGTGGGCGAGGACGTTTTCCCGCGTGGGGTCGTAGACCTCGAGCGGGGTGTCGGAGACGACGGCCGCGATGTCCTTGTAGTTGACCGTGTGGACCTCGGCGGGCTCGCTGCCGATGCCGATCGGTCCGAAGCGCAGAGGCCCGGTCGTCTGAATGATGCAGTAGACGTACTTGCCGCTTTTGCCGGGAGCCTTCGCGGGCTCGGGGAAGGGGACCAGCCCCGAGCCTTCGCGGGTGCGCGAGACCGGCGTCTTGCCGGGGGACGGCTCGGGGGCTTTGGGGACCGCCTTGGCGGGTTTCGCCGCCGCGGTGGATTTTACCGCCGCGGTGGGTTTTACCGCCGCGGTCTTCCGGCCGCCTGCAGACTTCCGGGCGGGCTTTTTCCTGCCGGCGCCTGTGTCGTCCAAGCTGTTCATGGCTGGGGCTCGCTCTCCTGTTTCGGTCGCGCTTCGAGCTGGCGCCGGACCTCCTGCTCCAGATCCCGGGGCAGGCACGGCTTGGTCACCACGGCGTTGCAGCCGACCTCTTTGGCCTTGTCGTGGGCCGCGGCCAGCGCATGGGCCGTGAGCGCGATGATGGGGATGGCGGCAGTCCGCTCGTCCTGTTTGAGACGGCGGGTGGCCTCCCAGCCGTCGATGCGCGGCAGGGAGAGGTCCATCAGGATGACGTCGGGCTGGAGCTCGAAGGCGCGGTCGATGGCCTCCTGCCCATCGGCCGCGGTCGCCACGCGGAAGCCGCGGAACTCCAGATACTCGGCAAAGATCTCCCGGCCGTGGGCGACGTCGTCGACCACGAGCACGAGCGGGGGAAGCGTCTCTCCCTCACTGCTCATGAAGCCCTCGAATCACAAGGAAGAAAAAGGGTGAACGTCGATCCCTCGCCCAGCCTGCTGACGAGGGTAATGCGGCCGTCTAAGAGATGGGCGAGGCGCCGGCAGATGGAGAGGCCGAGCCCCGTCCCCCCCTGGCGCCGAGCGTAGGAGCTGTCGGCCTGCTCGAAGGCTTCGAAGATCGTCTTCTGGTTCTCCTCGGCGATACCGATCCCGGTGTCCGACACGGCGATCGTGATCTCCTGGGCCGGAGAATCGAGCTCCAGGCGGATCGAGACCGATCCCTGGGGCGTGAACTTCAACGCGTTCGACAGCAGGTTCAGAACGATCTGCTTGACCTTCTGGCGGTCGGTCCGGATCTCCGGCAGGCCGGCCGGCACGCTCCGGGTGACGTCCAGGCTCGTGCCCGCGATCAGCGGCTCGACCTCGGTCATCACCTCGTCGATCACCTCGGGGAGGAGAACGCGCTCGACCTGGATCGGCATCTTGCCCGATTCGATTCGCGCGATGTCCAGGAGGTCGTTGATCACCGCGAGCAGGTGCCGGGCGTTCGAGTCGATGCGGGTGAGCTTCTCGCGCTGCGGCTTGGGAACCTCGCCTGAAACCCCTTCGAGCAGGAGGTGCGTGTAGCCCATGATGGCATTCAAAGGCGTGCGCAGCTCGTGGGACACGTTCGCGAGGAACTGCGACTTCATGGCCGAGGCCTGCTCCAGTTGGAAGGCCTGGCGGCGCAGCAGCTCGTTCTGCTCGGCGAGCTCGGCCGTGGCCTCGCGCACCTTCTCGCGCAGCTCTTCCGAATGGCGCTTCACCTGCTCGTAGAGCTGGGCCTTCTCCACCGCCTCAGTCAGGTCATGGAGGATGGTGACGACCGCCGTCTCCTCGCCCTGCTTCGAGACCACCTTGCCCGAGATCGCCTCGACCGGGACGTTGGCGCCGCTCTGCGGATCGAGGAGCGAAAGCTCGCCGCGCCAGCGCCGCGACTGGCCCGCGTAGAGGTTCGAGACGAACGAGGTGAACACCGCGTCGTTGGCGCGCACCCGCCGCTCCACCTCGACGTTCCGCTTGCCCGAGGGGTAGGTGAACATGCGCTCGGCGGGCGGGTTCATGCGCACGATGTTGCCGCCCGGATCGGTCACCACGATGGGGTCCTGCACCGAATTCAGGATCAGGTCGAGGCGGTCGCGCTCGGCGCGCGTGGCCGCCTCGGCGATCCGCAGCCGCCGGTAGTTCTCCTCGATCACCTCGGTCGCCCGCCGCAGGTCGGTGACGTTCCTCAAGACCGAGACGACCCCGACCTCGCCCAGGCGAATCGTGACCGGCGTCGAGATCACCTCGAAGAGGAGGTCCTGCCCCTCGGAGGGGTCGACCAGGAGGAGCTCCCGGCGGGTCGGCCCGTTCTCGGCGGTCAGCATGGAAGCCGAGAACAGCATGTTGTTCAAGGCCACCGCGCGGCGCCACCCCTCGCGCTTGCCTTCGTCCGCGTGCAGGAGCATCTCGGCTCCGGCGTTGGCCACCAGGATACGGCCGTCGGAGTCGGTCAGGAGGATCGGGTCGGTGACCGCGTTGATGATCGAGAACAGCCAGCTCCGCTCCCGCCGGTGGCGCCGCTCGTCCATCTGGGCGCGCCGGTACCAGAGAGAGACCAGGCGGACGCCTAGAAGCTCGGCGGCCCAGACCACGTCTTCGGAGACCGGTCCGTCGTCGCCGGCCACCAGGAGCAGCCCGACTCCCGGGTCCTCCCCCTCGCCCCGGGAGAGCGGGACCGCGTGGAACGGAGCGCTGCCCAAAGGAGTCTCGAACGGGTGGCGCGGAATCCTCGCCGAATCGTGGAACGCGACCGGCTCCCCGCCCCGGAGCGCCACCACGAGGGGGTGGATGCGGTCTGCCAGATCCAGGGTGAAGGAGTCGACCGCGGCCGGCGGGAGACCCATTCCGGTCAGGCCGACCAGACGCGAATTTTCACTCTCGATGACCACGCACAACGCGCACTCGATCCCGGCGTGCCGGGCGAGCCAGCGCAGGGTCAGGACGGCGCACGGCCGGGCCTCGCGCTCTCCCAGGAGCGCGTCCACGAGCGCGAGCTTCGCCTTGGGGCTGGCGCCCCCGCCCCGCGCGCCGGGGACTGCATCGAGGTGAGCGAGGCTGGCCACAACTTCACACCTTGGGTGTCCGTGACCGGCGCGCCGGCGCTTCCTCCCGCTCCCGGGCCATGGAGGCGGCGAGCTGCGCACGCAGGGCGGCGTTCTCGGCCAGCAGGTCCTCGGACGTCCGGCTCTCGATCGCCGGGCGCGACACCGAGGGCGCCTGGGCGACCGCTTCCGAATACTTGATGTAGGTATCGATCGACGCCACCACGACCCGGGCTTCGACGGTAAGCAGGTCGATGCCCACCAGCGAGACCCGGACCCAGGCATCGATGACGATGCCCTTGTCCAGGACCCGGTCCAGGACGTCGATGAGACTGGTGCCACCGGAAGCTCGTTCAACCGGCATTCTGTTCTCCCTGGTTTTTTCTCTCGTTCCTGGCCCTGCTCCGCTTCCCCTCTCCTTCCTGCGCAAGCGCCAGCGACGCGACCTTTTCTTCCAAGAGGCGGACCTGCTCTCTCAAAGACTCGTTCTCGAGCGACAGCCGCCGGGCGGCCGCCGACAGGTTCGGGTCGTGCCGCCACCAGTCCAGCCCGATCTGCTCCGCCTTGTCGATCGAGCAGATCAGCAGACGGATCCGGATCGTGAGGAGCTCGACTTCGGCGAGCGACACCTTGATGTCGCCGGCGACGACAAGACCCTTGTCGAGCACGCGATCGAGTACATCGACGAGACCGCTGGAACGTCCAGGCCCGTCGGTCAGTGACGGCATAAGCTCCGTATTCTACGAGAACGGAAACCGTGTACACGCTCGCATCGAGAGCTGGCAGGCGAACGGGAACTCAGCCAGCGGGAGCAACGGAGGTGCCAGACCGGCTAAGGGGCTTTTGTCGGGGAAGGGCCTGCGCGTGCATGGAAGCCCAACAGGACGGCCAGCCCAACCGTAGTAAATCGTTACAGAACCTCCAGCAGGCCCGCCGGCG
>DATEIO010000268.1:0-3647 GCA_035278895.1 Thermoanaerobaculia bacterium
CCTCGGCCCGGCCCGCGGGATCGTCTCCCGGCGGCGGCGCGTCGGCCAGCTCGCGGCAGGCGTCCACCACGGCCGCGGCGGCCCGGCCGGGATCGTGCCGCACGCGCACGAGCTCCCGGGAGGCCCTTCCCATGGCCGCCAAGCGCCCGGGCTGGGCCAGGAGCTCGCGAAGCATCGCCGCTAGCGCGTCCGGCTCCTCGTCTCCCAGCGGAACGCGGAGCGCGACCTCGGGCGGCAGGTCCGCGAACTGGGCGTAGTCGGAGACGATGGCGGGCCGGCCCGCGGCGAGCACGCGCAGGAGCGACGCCGAGGTCTCCCCCGCCGTGGGATAGCGGAGGTTCAGGCACAGGTCCACGGCGGCGATGGCAGCCTCGAAGTCTTCGAACGTGACGAAGCCCATCACGTGAACGCGGTCAGCCACTCCGGCCCGCCGCGCCTCGCCTTCGAGGTCGAGAATGGGCGCGGCCTCCCCCACCACGAGGAGATGGACTTTTTCGAGACCGGGAGCGGCGAGCGCCCGGATCACGGACGTGGTCCGCTTGATGGGCGTCTGGAAGCCGAACGAGCCGAGCACCGGCCGGTCCTCCGGGAGCCCGAACCGCTGCCGGAGACGCCGCCCGGCCTCCAGGTCCGCCTCCGGAGGGAGCGGCACGCCCATGGGGATGGCGCGCACGCGAAGGTCCGGGTCCTCTTCGGCGAGCAGCTCCGCGGCCCACTGGCTGTGGACGAGCACGCCGCGCTGGCGCCGCAGGAGCGCCCGGTGGGCCGGCAGGGCGAACACGGGCGCCTCGCCCCAGGCGTTCCAGCGCTTGGCGAGCGCCGTGGCCTCGCCCACCCAGCCGTGGTCCCGCGTCAGGCGGTCCTTGTAGTCCCAGAACGACCTCGGCTCCTGCCGGCCGAGCGTGTCGTCCATCAAGAGGTGGTGCAGGAGCACGTCGTGAAGCGTGAGCACGCCCGGCAGCCGCAAGGCCAGCTCCAGTACCCCGCGGTGGTAGCGGTTGTTCCCCATCTGGTAGAGCGGAAGCCGCCCGCCGGCCCCGGTCTCCTCGATTGGAGCCATGGGCCAGCGCTTTTCCAGCTCCGGATCGATGGGCAGGTCCGGCAGGCGGATCACCCGCACGTCCGCCCGCTCCGCGAGATGCGGCAGGAGGTCGACGCTGTAGTCGGCGATCCCCGAGCGGACGGGCGGGAGGGGGGAGACGTAGTCGATCTTCACGGCGTCCCCCGGTCCGGTTTAAACGTCCAGCTCGTCCTTGCCCGTCGCGATCTGGCCCTTCAGATACGCTTCGATGAAGGGATCGAGATAGCCGTCGAGCACCCGGTTGGAGTCGCCCACCTCGGCGCCGGTGCGGTGGTCCTTGACGAGGCGGTAGGGGTGGAGGACGTAGCTGCGGATTTGGCTCCCCCAGGAGATGTCCTTCTTGTTCCCTTCGCGCTCGGCCTGCTCCGCCGCCCGCTTCTGCATCTCGCGGTCGTAGAGGCGGGATTTCAGGATCTTCATCGCCATCGCCCGGTTCTTGATCTGGCTGCGCTCGTTCTGGCAGGAGACCACGATGCCGGTGGGGAGATGGGTCATGCGCACGGCGGACTCGGTCTTGTTGACGTGCTGGCCGCCGGCTCCCGAGGAGCGGAAGGTGTCGATCTTCAGATCCTTGTCGAGCACCTCGATCTCCACGTCGTCGTCCACCTCGGGGTAGACGTCGACCGAGGCGAACGAGGTGTGGCGCCGCGCCTGGAAGTCGTAGGGGCTGATCCGCACGAGGCGGTGGACGCCGGCCTCGCTCTTCAGATAGCCGTAGGCGTGCTCGCCGCGCACGGCGAAGGTGGCGCTCTTGATGCCCGCCTCCTCGCCGTCCTGGCGGTCGAGCATCTCGACCTCGTAGCCGTTCTGCTCGGCGTAGCGCAGGTACATGCGCAGCAGCATCTCGGCCCAGTCCTGCGACTCGGTGCCGCCGGCTCCGGGGTGGATGGTGACGATGGCGGGCTTGTCGTCGTCGGGCCCGGAGAGCTTGAGCTCCAGGTCCAGCTTGCCGAGCTCGCCTTCCAGGCGCTCCAGGAAGCGGTCGAACTCGGGGTCGGCCTCGCCCTCGGAGAGGAGCTCACGCCAGGTTTCGAGCTCGTCCGAATCGGCGCGGAGCTTCTTCAGGGTCTGCAGGCGCTTTTCGAGGCTTCGGCGCTGCTGGAGGATCGGGGCGCTCTTGGCCGGGTTGTCCCAGAACCCGGCGTCCTGCATCTGGTGGTCGATTTCGGCCAGCTCTCGTTCGAGGTCGGCCTGCTCAAAGATACCCCCGGAGGCTCAGGAGCTGCTCCGAGAGGGAATCCATACGCTGCTGCGTTTCGTAGGCAATCATGACGTCTTGCTCCTTCTTCTCCTGGCGAAATATACCGCAACGGCCGCCAGCGCCGTCGAGAGGACGGGCACGAGCCAGGGGGCGCGGGCGTAGGGCGTGAGCCCCTTCTTGCCCACGACGCGGGTGCGGATCACGCCCTGCTTGAACACCCCGAGCTGGGCGCGGACCGAGCCGTCCGGCGCCACCAGGGCCGAGACGCCGGTGATGGCGGCCCTCAAGAGCGTGCGCCGGTTCTCGGCGGCCCGGAAGCGGGCGGCCCGGAAGTGCTGCCAGGGGGCCGCGGTGTCGCCGTACCAGGCGTCGTTCGTGACCGTCACGAGGAGCGTCGCTCCGGCCTTCGAGAGATCCACGACCTCGTCCGGAAACACGATCTCGTAGCAGATCGACATGCCGATCCGGTCGTCGCCCCAGGGCAGCAGGGTGAGCTCGTCGGCGGGCCGGAACTCCCCGGCGTTTCGCGCCAGCTTGTCCATCCAACCGAAAACGCCGCGGAAGGGGACGTATTCCCCGAACGGCACGAGGTGGCGCTTGTCGTAGCGGGCGACCGGCGCGCCTTGCGAAAGGATCAGGGCCGAGTTGTAGAACGAGTCGCCCACCGGGTGGCTGGAGTTGAAGAGCACGGAGCAGCCGCGATTCACCATCCTCTGCAGGTCTTCGGTCAGCAGAGGATCGCGGCCGTAGAGGAACGGCCAGGCCGCGCTCTCGGGCCAGATCACGAGCGAGCCCGGCTCGCAGGACTCTTCGGAGAGCTTGACCACCTTGGAGTAGTTGCGGAGCACCGCCTGCGCGTCGTAGGCCACGAGGTTCGGGATGTTGGGCTGGAGGAGGCGTACGGGCCGGGCGCCTCCCGATTCCATCAGCTCCTCATGGCCCCGGCGCTCGCTCCAGCGCGCGGCGAGCGGCAGGAGGAGGAGGGGGACCATGAGCGCCGACACCACCGGCTCCCAGCGCCGCCGCTCGATCGAGGCCGCGACCGCAACGCTCGACAGCAGCACGAGGAAGGAGATGCCGTACGGCCCCAACCAGGCCGAGAGCGGCAGCGCGCCGGGCACGTCCACCCAGGCGTAGGCCGCGAGGTTCCAGGGGAAGCCGCCGCCCAGATACGTGCGCAGCCATTCGAGCGCCACCCAGAGGGCCGGAAGCGTCACGAGCCTCCAGACGCCCCCTCGCCGCCAGATCCGGGCGCCCAGCCACGCGAAGGCGGCGTGATAGAGCGCTAGATAGGCCACGAGGAGCGAGGTGAGCGGGATCGCCACGAGGCGGGGCATGCCGCCGAAGGTTTCGAGCGTGGGGACG
>DATEIO010000269.1:0-2632 GCA_035278895.1 Thermoanaerobaculia bacterium
GCGGCTCTCCCGCTAAGCGCCGCGGAGCTCTTCCACCACGAGCGAGCAGCCGCGCAACTCGGCTCCGGCGGCCCGGCCGAGGAGGCGGAACCCGTCCCCTTCGGCCACGCCCAGATCCTCGGTGAGCACGTGGATCGCCGAACCGAGATTTCCGAGGTCGAAAACGGAGAGGAGACCCGGTTTGCCGGCGGGCAACTCGGTCAGGGTTTCGGGGTCCAGCACGCGGACGCGCACCCAGTGGGGAGCCACGAAGAGGCCGGGATCGCCTCCGAGGAGGGCGCGGGTGTAGCACTGGCTCGTCAGCTCGGTCATTCCGTACTCGCGGACGACGAACTCCGGGGGGACGTTGAGCCAGGCGCCGAGGCGGGCGACGAGGTCCTCCCGCGATGTCTCGGTGACCCGCCCCTTGAAGCCGCCGGTCTCGAACACGGCCGAGCCGGCCGGGAGGCGGAAGCGCAGGTCCTGCCGTTCCAGGCCGTCCAGCCACTGGGCGAGGGCGAAGGCGGTGGCGAAGACGAGGACGGGCCTCCCCTCCCGCTGCCGCCCTCCGGCCCACGAGCGGGCCTTCGCCACCTCGACGCCCCGCGCTCCGAACGCCGTGGCGCTCTCGGGAGTGCCGTAGCGGGCGAGCACGTGGTCCGCCATGAAGGAGAGGCTGGAGTCCGGGAGCTGCTCCCGGGTGGGGACGAGAGAGAGGATCGGCAGCTTCCCGCCGGGCCCGGCGTAGGGCAGGCAGAAGCGCGGGAACGAGGCGTCGATCACCTGCCGGTAGAGGTCCGGAAAGGGGTGGTGGTGGACGCTCCGCGCCTCGCCGGTCGTGCCGCTGCTCCGGAAGACCTCGACGGCCGGCGCGGCGGCGAGCTCGAGCGTCTTGAAGGCGGCCGTGGGCACGGGCGGAATCTGCCGCCAGTCGGAAACGTTGCCAGAGTTGAGCCCGCGCCCCTCGCACATCCGGCGGTACGGTGGGATGTGCTCGAGCTGGAACGCAAAGGCCGCCAGGGCCAGGTCTTCGAAGGAGTCGGCTGCGGGGGCGGTCAGGAATCGGGAGATGCGGTCGAGGATCACGGGACGCGATTCTGTCACGGGTTGCCCCGGTTTCTGGTAGAGTACGCAAGCGAAAAAAGACTCTTCCGCGGAGATGCCATGGCCGAAGCCTTCCCCTACACGAAGAAGATCGAGATCGACAAGCCTCCCCGCGCCAAGGCGCCCAAGCAGGTGGCGGTCATCGACCAGACGGGGTGCACCGGATGCGAGGCCTGTATCTCCTTCTGCCCAGTCGACTGCATCGAGATCGTGCCGGGGCCGGAGTACCGGGACTTCATGAAGCTGGTCGAGGTGGATCTGGAGCGCTGCATCGGCTGCCAGCTCTGCGCCCGCTACTGCCCGTGGGAGACGATCGACATGTGGGGCTATGACGAAGGGATCGGCCTGGCCCCCGAAAAGACCGTGCGCTCCCTGATCTACGACTACGATCCCGAGACCATGCACGAGGCCGCCGAGGCCCGCCGTGCGAGCGCCTGACCGCGAGGAGCCGGCGACCGCCCTGCTCGCGGAGCTCGGGCTGGAGATCGAGCCGCTCCTCTCCCGCTTCCAACTGGACGAAACGGAGGCCGAGACGGTCCTCCGCGAGGCCCTCTTCCTCCTGGTCTACCGCTGGGAGCGGATCGACAGCCGGGAGATCTGGCTCCTGGCGGCGATCCGGCGGGCGTGCCTGCGCCGGCTCCGCACCCGTGCCCGCGGGCTCTAGCCTTTCCCAAAAACGCAGGAAACTCCTCCCCGGAGAGTTCCAGGAGACGAGGTGGCGATCGACGCGCGAACGGCCGCGGCCGTCGACCCGGGTTGGGATGCGCTGGCGCGGGCAGCCGCCGGAGAGGCGGACGCCTTCGCCCTGGTCGTCGAGCGCCACCAGGAGCGCCTGCTCCGGCTGTGCGAGCGCCTGCTCGGAGACCTCGAGGAGGCCCGGGACGCCGCCCAGGAGGTCTTCCTCAAGGCGTACCGGAACGCGGCCGGCGCCCGCCCCGAAGGGCAGGTCTACACCTGGCTCTACCGCATCGCGGTCAATCACTGTCTGAACAAGCTGCGCCGCCGGAAGATCGTGCGCTTCCTCCGCTGGGAGACGCCGGAGGAGGGAGAGCTCCCGGCCTTCGATCCGCCGGACCACGGGGCGGACCCTGCCGCGGCGCTCGAAGCGCGGCGCCGCTGGCAGGCGACCAAGAGGGCGATCGAGCGCCTGCCGGAGAACCAGCGGGTGGTGCTGATCCTCGCCCGGTTCGAGGGTCTGCCCTACCGGCAGATCGCCCAGGTTCTGGGGATCACCGAGGGCGCGGTCGAGAGCCGGCTCGTGCGGGCGATGCGGCGGATCGAGGCGGCGCAGGAAAACGAGGCTTCGACGGTTTCACGAGGAAAGAGGGCATCATGAAACGCGGTATCGAACACGACCTGATGCGGCTCCTGGCCGGGGATCTGCCGGAGGACGAGGCCCGCCAGCTCCGCCTCCGCCTCTGGCGCGAGCCGGAGCTGGCCGCGGTCTATGAGCGGCTGGAGCGGGCCTGGAACGGCCTCTCCCTCCCCGAGCCCGCCCCGGCTCCCCCGGGCTTCTCCGGACGGGTGATGGCCCGGGTGAAGAGCGAAG
>DATEIO010000270.1:0-3444 GCA_035278895.1 Thermoanaerobaculia bacterium
CCACCGCCGCGTTTGAGGTGGCCGCCACTCCCCTGCTTCAAGAGCTCGAGGGTTCGGCTCAAAGTCTTGAGATCGGGGTTGGGGTCGCTCATGAAGTCGGCGACCACGGCCAGGAAGGCGCTTTTCTTGACGGAGACGGTAGCCGCGGCAAGATTGGAGACGAGGGGCTTGGCCTTCTCGAGAATTTCGACTTGGGAGAGGGGCATGAGGAGGTCCTCTCAAGAACCCGGCTGAAGGACGTTGGCGGCCTCTTCCAGCTTCGGCCAGAAGGTCTGTGCCCAAGAGGAGGTCCGGGCGCTTTGGATCCACTCCCCACACTCCCGGGTGCAATCGTCTTGTTTCAGGGTCCGGCGTTTTGGAAAGACCAGCCCCAAGGAGACAGGGGTGACCTTGATCGCTCCCTGGCCGTCGTACTTGACGCCTCCGAGGCGAAGAAGGAAACGCGTCTTCTCGTCCCCTCCGAGCCCCATCGCAAGAAGCAGGCGGCCCAGCTCTTCGGGGGTGAGGTTTCGAAAGGTCATCCGGGTGTCGAAGGCTCCGGTGTAGACCTCGCGCGCCATGTCCTTCGTCCGCTTGTCTCGCGAGCCCGGAACCGTGTCTTCCTGGAAGTCGTACACCCGAAAGTCACCCGGCGTTCTATGCCCGTGCCCCTCGAAGGGCACAGGCACCTTTCGGACTTCGACCTTCGCTCCCTTTCCTGCCGGAACGGCGTCGCTGAAGCCGACCCGGCCGGCATAGCCGAGGCGACCGAAGAGGGAACAGGCGTCGCAGCACTGGCGGGCGGAGCAGGGGCCCGAGCGCTCGAAGGGATTGCAGGAGAAGGAGAGCAACTCATAGAGGGTGCGGACGGCGCCTTTGATTCCGCTGCCGGGGAGTACCGGCGTCTTCCCCGCCCTTGCTGCCCGCTGGGCCACGATCTCTTTGGATTCCATTTCCGTAAGCCCAAGCCGGCCCGTTCCAGGGGAGACGAACTGGCCCGGAGGGGTTTCGAGCGCCAGGGTGAGCGTTCCCGAGAGGAGGCCCCGCTTCCACTGATCGTGCGGCGGCGGAGCCTGGAGAGCGATCTGGCCCGGCGGGCGGGAGAGGGCGTGCCGGCCCATGGTCACCCTCTTCCTTCGAGGTAGCGCTGGAGCGGGTTTTCGATGAGCGCCGCCGCGAGCGAGGCCAGGGCCGCATCTCCCTCGTAGTGGAGAACCCGGAAGAGCCCACGCCGGGACTCCGCTCCGCCTTCGGGTGCGGGGAGAACGTCGTTCTGGGGCAGTCCGTACTGGCCGTCATCGCCCGCGTTCGGACGCGCGCCGGTGAGCTGGCCGGTCTCCCGGTTGAGGAAGCCCAACTCAACGACCCAGTCCTGGAGGCGGACGCTTCCCATTCCCCGGGCCTTGCCTCCTCCGATCTGCACGAGGCCGCTGTCCATGTCTTGAAGTGTCGCCAGAATGAGGCCGAGCTGCCACAGCGAAAAATTTTCTCCTTGAACGCGGACCCGGAAGCCGCCCCCGACCACGACCTCGGTGTCGTAGAGCACGCCTTGAGCGGCGGCCTGGGATTTGCGGTCGATCCCTACGCCGGTGCGCACCTCGGTGCGGTTCGCCTCTTCTTCCATACCCTCCGCCGGATAGGCATCTCCCACCCGAAACCGGCCAGCCAGGTTCAGGGAGCCGAAGGTGAAACAGGCGCCGCACTGGTTGGCGTGGGGATAATTCGGAAGCTGCGGGGCGCCGAACTGCCGGCGTCCACAGATGGCCTGGTCCCGGGTATTGGTGGGATCGCAGGCGTACCGGCCGGAGGAGCGCAGGAGGCGCTCGCCATGGGCGCGGATCACGCCTTTCAGACCGGAGCCGGCGAGGAAGACCGTGGATTGGCCGTTCCGGTGGGTGCGCTGGAACTCCATGTCCGCCACGCCGGGATCGATCCCCACGGTCTGGGCGCGGATGACGATGGGCCCATCCGGGACGAGGGTGAAGTCGAGGCTCGCGGTGTTCTGAAGGGTTCGAAACATGGCTTTTCCCGCCTCATGATCTAGGAAGCCGCGGCAGCGGAGTCCGCCAGCTCGCGGAGACGGTCGAGGTACTTGCCGAGCTTCTCTTCCACGGCTCCAAACCCGGCCGTGTCTTCCTCCTTCTTTCCGGCCAGAAGGGCGCGGGCGCTCAGGTCCCGCGGCGTCGTGACCTCCACCTGGACCCATCCCAGCCCCCGGGCGGATTTTCCGCCGAGGAGGAGCATTCCGGCATCGAGCATCCAGAGGGCCTGGGCGATGAGCCCGACCTCGTAATCGGCCGGGTTCTTCAGCCGGACATGCCCGAGGAAGCAGGTCCCCGCCGGCACGACCTCCAGATCGAACTTGGCGCCTCCCTGCTTGTTGGCCGTCCTCGTCTCTCGCGAAATGGCGACGCCGTCCCGCAGCTCGACGGCGACTTCGCCTTCGGCCGTGATGTCGGAAATCTGGAAGCGCGAGCCGTAGGAGAGCTCGCCGCTTTTTTCGGCTACCCGGCCGAAGAGCCGCTCGGAAGGAGAGAGATCCTTCCAACTCTTCGCAAGCTTTTCCGGCATCCCGGCAGGCGCCTCTCCGGGATCTTTCGCCTGCACGGCTTCGTCAAGGCCCAGGGAGAGGCAGAGCGATTCGATGCCGGCCCGCAGGACGCCCCGCAGAGAAGAGCCGGGAATGAGGGGACGGCCGGAGCCGTCGCGCAGGATCGGCAGGTCGCTCCCGGCAAGGTCGGCGCTCTTGCCCGCTCCGATGTGGAGTCCGGAGCGGCAGGTCAGGCGCAGGTCGAAGAGGACGAGCCGCTCGAGCGCGTGGTGATGGCGGACGCGGAATTCGGAAGCGCTCACGACTACATCCTCACCGTCCGGTTTTCCCGAGGCTCGTTCCGGGAGGGGCTCGTGGGGTTGAATTCGGAAACGTAGACGTAGTGCCGCACCAGATAACCGAAGAAGTGCTGAATGGCGGTCCTCCGTTGGCGGACCGACGCGTCGTCCTCTCCGCCGTACCGCTTCTCGATCTCTTCCAGAACGTCGATGACGTCGTCCTGGATCGCTCCCCAGAACTTCTGGGTGGCCTTGCGCCCGGCCTGGTAGTGGATGAAGTTCCGGAGAACGGGGATCTCGGATTCCCGCTGCGCGATCTGCAACATGTTGCGAAGCTGCGAGGCCTGGTTTCTGAGCGCGCGCTCGTCCTTCTTCTTGGCCTCGTCCAGGATCTTTTCGGCCTGCCCTACCAGCCAGCGTTTGGTGGCCGGATCGAGATCATTGGTCATCAGCGTTCTCCTTGAGAGCCCGCGGCTCGAACAGCCCGAATCTTCCACAGCCGCTGTCGGTGCGCTGGCCCACGCCCCGGCGCAGGAGGGGAAGAAGACGGGCGAGAAGGTCGGCCAGGCCGTCCTCGGCAAGGTCGTATACGAAGACGCTCCCGGCGCCCACGGCGGGCATCAGATCCTTGAGCGG
>DATEIO010000271.1:0-4437 GCA_035278895.1 Thermoanaerobaculia bacterium
AAGGCGCTGGCCGACGCCGGCAAGCACGCCCAGGCCCTGCCCGGCGCGCGCGAGGCCGTGGCCGCGGCCCGGCAGACGGGCTACAAGCCGCTCGAAGCCGAAGCTCTCTATCTCCAGGGATTCCTGGAAGACCAGCTGGCCGAGAGCCGGAAGGCGGAGGAGACGATGTTCGAGGCCCTGGTCGCGGCCCAGGGCGGGGGCGACGTCTTGACCGCCGGCCAGGCTTCAGCCCAGCTCGCCTGGATCGTAGGAGGGCAGCAGTCCCGGATCGAAGACGGGCGCCGCTGGTTCCGGATCGCGGAGGCGACCGTCGACGGGTTCCAGGGCGGGGACGCGGCCCGGAGCGAGGTCGTAAAACAGCTCGCCCTTCTCCTCTACCAGGAAGGGGACTACGCCGGAGCAGCCCGGGCCGCCCGGCAGGCCATCGCCCTGGCCGAGCGCGGCTACGGCCCGGAGCACCCGCAGGTGGCGAACCTCTACTCGAACCTGGGCGTCTTCCTCCAGATGGCCGGGCGCAAGGAGGAGGCACTCGCGCCGGCGCAGAAGAGCCTGGAGATCCGCCGGAATGTGCTGCCCCCGGGGCACCCGGACTTCGCGAAGTCGTACAACACCCTGGGCAACATCTACAGCGATATGAACCGCCTCGACCTCGCCGTGGAAAACTACCGGCGCGCCTTCGAGATCTTCCGGGACCGTTACGGCGCCGCCCATCCACAGACCGTGGGCGTGGGGAGCAACCTGGCCGACTTCGCCCGCGACGTGGGGCGGTACGGAGAGGCTATGCAGCTCTACCAGGACGGGCTGCGGACGGCCGAGAAGGTGCACGGCCCCGAGCACCCCGAGGTCGCCCGCGTGCTGGACAACCTCGGAGACGTCCTCCTCCTCGAAAAGCGCCCCGGGGAGGCGCTTCCCTACTTCCAGCGCGCCCTGGCCATCCTCGAAAAAAACTTCGGGCCGGACCACCCGGACGCCGCCTTCGCGCTCCAGCGCATCGGAGTCGCGTTGACCGATCTCGGCCGCCCCGGCGAGGCCGTGCCCCCGCTGGAGAGATCGCTCCGCCTCCGGGAAGGCAAGGATCTGGACCGCGGGCTCCTGGGCGAGAGCCGCTGGTACCTCGCCCAGGCCCTCTGGCAGAGCGGCGGCGACCGCCGGCGCGCGGTCTCGCTGGCCCGGGCGGCCCTCGAGGATTACCAGGCGGACGACCGGCCCCAGAAGGACGTCGACACCCTCGCTGCCTGGGTGCGCGAGAGAGAGCGATGAGCGACGACTCGTCTCCCACCGAGACCGCCTTTCTCGGTCCGCCCCCTGGACCGGCGGGCGCCTCCCTCCCGCGCGGCACCGCGATCGGCCGCTACGTGATCCTCGACCGCCTCGGCGGGGGCGGCATGGGGGTGGTCTACACGGCGTACGACCCGGAGCTGGACCGCAAGGTGGCGTTGAAGCTCGTGCGGCCGGACCGGGCCGCGGGCGAGGCCGCGCGGCTGCGGCTCCTGCGCGAGGCGCAGGCGATCGCCCGGCTCTCCCATCCCAACGTGGTGGCCGTCTTTGACGCCGGGACCTTTGGAGACCAGGTCTTCCTCGCCATGGAGCACGTGGAGGGGACGACGCTGCGCCGCTGGCTGGACGAGGAGCGCTGGCCGTGGGGCGAGGTGGTGGGCCGCTTCGTTCTTGCGGGCCGGGGGCTTGCCGCAGCGCACGCGGCCGGGCTCGTGCACTGCGACTTCAAGCCGGACAACGTGCTCCTGGGCCAAGATGGCCGGGTGCGCGTGGCGGATTTCGGCCTCGCCCGGGCCGTGGGGGAGATCGACCTGGAGGAGCTCGGGGTGGCCATGGGCACGCCGGGCTACATGGCGCCGGAGCAGCTCCGGGGCGAGCGTACGGACGCCCGGTCCGACCAGTTCAGCTTTTGCGTGGCGCTCTGGGAGGCGCTCTACGGCGAGCGCCCGTTCTCGAATACGACCCCTCAGATCCCGGCCGGGTCCCGCGTTCCGGACCGGCTCCGGCAGGCGCTGCTCCGCGGCCTCAGCGCGGACCCGGCGGCCCGGTATCCCGGCATGGAAGAGCTGCTGGACCACCTCGCCAAGAATCCCGAGGCGGCCCGCCGCCGCTGGCTCGCAGCGGGTGCGGCCGTGCTCACCGTGGGCGGGATCTTCGCCGGGCTCGGCTACTTCCAGGCCCGGCGCGGCCAGATCTGCTCGGGCGGGGAGGAGAAGCTCGCGAGGGTCTGGAACGAGGAGAGCCAGGAGGCTGTGCGCGCCGCGTTCTTGGAGACCGGGCTTCCCGTCGCCGGAGAGGCCTGGAGCGCGACCGAGCGGACGCTCGACCGCTACGCGAGGAGCTGGGCGGAGATGCACCGTGAAGCCTGCGAAGCGACCCGGCTGCGGGGAGAGCAGTCCGAGGAGCTCCTCGACCGGCGAATGGTCTGCCTCGATCAGAAGCTGGAGGAGCTGGGCTCTCTCGTCCACCTCTTCACCCAGGCCGATGCTCAGATCCTCAGAAACGCGCCCAAGGCGGCGGGGAGCCTCGGCGGAATCGCGGACTGCGCGCCCAAGGCTCTCGCCGCCAGGGTACCGCTGCCGGGAAACCCCGAGGTGCGGGCCCGTGTCTCGGAGCTGCGCGCCCGGTTGTCGGACGTCAGCGCCCTTCAACGGGCGGGCAAGATCCGGGAGGCCCTCGCTCTGGCGGAGACCGTGGAGCGCGAGGCCCGGGCCGTCCCCTACCGGCCTCTCCAGGGGCAGGCGCTCTACGTGCTCGGGGAGCTTTCCGAAAACGCCGGGGAGTTCAAGAAGGCCGAGACCTACCTGTATCAGGCCCTCTGGGCCGCGGAGGAGGGGAGAGACGATTTTCTGAAGGTCGGGGCGTGGCGATCTCTCATCCACACCGTGGGATACCGGCAGTCCCGCTTCGAAGAGGCCCACCGCCTGGCCCGGCACGCCCGGGCGGCCCTCGAGCGGGCGGGAGGCGATCCCCGGTCCGAAGCGGAGCTTCTGAACACCGAAGCCAGCGTCTACCTTCTGGAGGGACGCTATGACGAAGCGCTCCGGCTCGGCGAGCGCGCCCTGGCGATCGCCAACCGGGTGGATCCGCTCCGGCCCAACTATGTGATCCTCAGCCGGCTCGACAGTGTGGAGCAGCAATCGGGCCACCCGGAAAAGGCGCTCGACTGGAACGGGCGCGCGCTGGCGGCTGCCGAGAGGGAAGTCGGGCCCCTCCATCCGGAGACCGCCGCGATCCGTTTCAACCGCGGGCTGGCGCTGACGGAGCTCGGGCGCCTGGACGAAGCCGAGCCCCTCCTTCTGCGGGCGCTCGCCGACCGCGAGAAAGTTCTGGGCCCCGGCCACGTGGACGTGGGCGAGTCTCTCATGGCTCTCGGGCATCTCTGGAACCAGCGGAACCGTCCTGGCCGGGCGCTGCCCTATTTCGAGCGCGCCCTCGCGATCTACGAAGAGAGCTCGCCCGGGACCTTCCAGGCGGCCCTCGCCCGCTACAACCTGGGAGATGCGCTGCGGTCGCTGCGCCGTTTCGAGGAAGCGCTGATGCACCTCGAGAGGTCTCTCCAGGAGTTCGAGACGATCTTTGGGCCGGACCACGGCTACACCCTGGTGCCGCTCTCCGGGATCGGGGAGGCCCGTCTGGACCAGGGACATCCTGCCGCAGCCATCCCGCCGCTCGAGCGCGCCCTGGCGCTCCCGGATCAGGGAATGCTCCCCCCGGATTGGCAGGCCGACGCGCGTTTCCTCCTGGCCCGCGCCTTGTGGAACGCGGAAAAGGACCGGCCGCGAGCCCTTCGCCTGGCCCACGAGGCCCGCGCGATCTATGCGGAAGAAAAACCTTCCCGCCCGGAGCTTGCGAAAATCGACGCCTGGCTCGGCCCGCGGGAAAGCCAGCTCCCATCCCGGAATCAAGGAAAGCTTTGACATGACGACCGAGCCGGGGTCCGCCTACCTCCTCAAAGTCCTCTCCCCCGAGGGCACCGCCGTCCGCCGCTTCCATCTCGCGCCGGGGAAGCACACCGTCGGCTCGCAGCCGGGCGTCGAGGTCCATCTCGAAGAGCCCGGCGTCTCCCGCCGCCACGCCCGCCTGGACGTGCTCGCGGACGGCGGAGTCGTGATCCACGATCTGGGCTCGAAAAACGGCACGTTCGTGGCCGGCCGGCGCATCCGCGAAGCCGCAGTCTCGAGCTTCCGGATGATCGCCTTCGGCTCCGTCCAGGCCGTCCTCCAGCCGGACGACCCCGCGCGCTCCCAGGTCCTCCTCGGCCTCCCGGGAGCGGCCGGGGCGGAAAAGCCGGACGATGAAAGCCCGGGAGTCACCACGCTGGGTCTTCACCCCCTGGAAAGGCTTTCCGAAACATTGGGGGAGGTTCTGCCGTCGCTCGCGGCAGGGCTCGCGACACCCGAAGAGGCCGCGGCCGAGCTCGCCGACCGCTGGCTCGCC
>DATEIO010000272.1:0-2807 GCA_035278895.1 Thermoanaerobaculia bacterium
CGTGCCGCTCCTCGACCGGTTCCTGCCAGGCCGCCGGTACGCGTGGCAAACCCCGAAGGCTCCCGCTCCCGAACCCCTTCTCCTCGAAGAAAGGAGATTCGCATGAAACGGCTCCGCCTCCTCCTCTCCCTCCTCGTCCTCGCCGTTGCCGCCAAGGCCGCCCTGGGCTTCTGCGGCTTCTACGTGGCCAAGGCGGATACCAAGATCTTCAACAAGGCCTCCCAGGTGATCCTGGTGCGCGACGGGGACCGGACCGTCATGACCATGGCCAACGACTTCCGGGGGGACCCCAAGGAGTTCGCGGTGGTCATCCCCGTGCCCACCTTCATCCGCAGGGAGCAGATCCACGTGGCCGACAAGGCCCTGATCGACCACCTGGACGCCTACTCCGCGCCGCGCCTCGTCGAGTACTACGATGACAACCCGTGCGACCGGAGGATGTACGAGGCCATGCGGGCCCCCGCCCCGGCCGCGGCGCCTCAGGATGCCGGCGCGGAGCGGCGGGCCAAGAGCCTCGGGGTGACCGTCGAGGCCCAGTACACGGTGGGCGAGTACGACATCGTGATCCTCTCGGCGAAACAGAGCGACGGCCTGGAGACCTGGCTCCTCGAAAACGGCTACCGCATTCCGCAGGGGGCCTCGCGCGTGCTCGGCGCCTACATCAAGCAGGGGATGCGCTTCTTCGTGGCCCGGGTGAACCTGAAAGAGCAGTCGAAGCTCGGCTTCTCCTACCTGCGCCCCATCCAGGTCGCCTACGAAAACCCCAAGTTCATGCTCCCCATCCGCCTGGGGATGGTCAATGCCGACGGCCCCCAGGAGCTCTTCGTCTACGCCCTGACCAGCAAAGGCCGGGTCGAGACCACCAACTACCGGACCGTCCGGCTCCCGTCAGACCTCGAGGTTCCCCTCTTCGTCAAGGACGACTTCGCCAACTTCTACAAGGCGATGTTCACCCGGCAGGTGAAGAAGGAGGAGATGCGCGCCGTGTTCCTCGAATACGCCTGGGACATGGCCTGGTGCGATCCCTGCGCGGCCGATCCGCTGTCGGCGGACGAGTTGCGCCAGCTCGGGGTCTTCTGGGTTGAGCGGAATGGACCCCAGGACGCGCGGCGCTTCCCCCCGGGCGGCGGGGCCCAGAACGTCTTCGTCACCCGGCTCCACCTACGCTACGACAACGCCCACTTCCCCGAGGACCTGGTCTTCCAGGAGACTGCCGACCGCGAGAACTTCCAGGGGCGCTACATCCTGCGCCACCCCTGGAAGGGGAACGACCGCTGCGAAGAGGCGACCGTCTACCGGCGGGAGCTCCCGAAGCGCTTCGAACAGCAGGCCCAGACGCTCGCTTCGTTGACCGGCTGGGACGTCAACAAGATCCGCGGCCGGATGAACCTGAAAGCGAGCGGGCCCGCCCCGGCGGAGGACGAGCCCTGGTGGAAAGGCCTCTGGAAGGACTAGCTCCGCACGGCCGCTGAGGGGACCGGGACCGGCGCCAGATCCTGGACCGCCGGTCCCTCGATCACCCGCCCGTCCGTCCGGAAACGGCTGCCGTGGCACGGGCAGTCCCACGTCGTCTCCGCCGCGTTCCAGTGAACCACACAGCCGGCGTGGGTGCAGACCGGCGAGACCGCCTGCACCGCGCCGTCCGGATCGCGATAGACCGCCGCCTTCTCGCCGCCGATCTCGACCACCCTCCCCTCGCCCACGGGCACCTCCGACAGGTCGTGGATCTTCGGGATCTTCACCCGGTCCACGACGAAGGCCGCCGCCGATTCGAGGTTGAGCTTGGCGAGATGCGGGCCCGCCGCGAGCGGCTTCAGCCGTGAAGGCCGGTAGACCCGGGCCCACGGGTTCTCGCGGCCGAGCGCCAGGTCGGCCATGATCATGCCGCCCAGCGTGCCGAAGACCAGACCGGTCCCCGAGTAGCCGGTCGCGAGGAAGACCTTTGAGGATGTGAGCGCCTCGCCGATCATCGGCAGGCCGTCCGGCGGATCGTAGAGCTGGGCCGACCAGCGGTATTCGACGGACTCGACGTTCCACCGCTGCCGCGCGTACTCCTCGAGCGCCCGGTAGCTCTCCTCCGACTCCTCGTCCCCCGTCTTGTGGTCCTGGCCGCCCACGATCAGGAGGTCCCCCCGGGCCGTCGGCTGCTTGCGCGTGTAGTTGTAGGGCTCGGCCGTGTCGAAGAAGAGTCCGTCCGGAGCCTCCTGATCGCGCAGACGGAGGGCCATCACGTAGGAGCGCAACGGCTCGAGCTCGGCGTGGAGCAGGGTGAAGCCGGCCGGCGAGTGGGTCGCGAAGAGCACGGCGTCGGCCGTCACCGTGCCGCGCTCGGTTTCCACGCGGCAAGGCCCGCGGTCGTCGACTTTCAGGACCCGGGTCCCTTCATAGATCCTCCCGCCGGCCCCGGTCACCGCCCGGGCGAGCCCGGCGAGGTACGCCATGGGATGGAAGCGCGCCTGGTCCTCGTAGCGCACCGCCGCGGCCACCGGAAACGGCAGCGGAACATCGCGCACGATCGTCGCGGGCATCCCCACCTCGTTGGATGCCGTGGCCTCCTCCTCCAGGCGGGAGACCTCATCCGCGGATTCGGTGTAGAGCCAGGCCGGCACCCGCGCGAAGTCGCAGTCGATGCCGTCCTGCTCGACGTACGAGGCGATCTGCTCCAGCGCCACCCGGGTCGAGTCCACGACGGTCCGCATGTCGTCCTTGCCGAACTTCGAGGTCAGGTCCCGGTAGCGGCGGTCCGGCACCTGGGTCACGTGGGCGGAGGTCCCGCCGGTGGTCCCGCAGCCGACCCGGTCCTGGTC
>DATEIO010000273.1:0-5504 GCA_035278895.1 Thermoanaerobaculia bacterium
AAGGGAGCGAAACCTGGTACCGAGCGGAGAAGTCAACGGTTGGACGATGTCATGTTGCTCTACGACAAAAGTTTCACCGTTCTGGGGTTGGGGGGGATCGCCAACAACGTCCTTCAACACGTTCTCTCCCTGGGCTGCCGCCGCCTCCTTCTGGTGGATTTCGACACCGTCTCGGTGACCGATCTCCACCGGCAGCTCTTCTTCACGGAAGCGGACCTGGGCCGGCCCAAGACCGAGGCCCTGCGGGACAGGATTTTAGAGAAGTTCCCGGACGCCTCGATCGAGGCGCGCAATCTGCGGATCGGCTCGATCGAGCAGGTGCTCGATCTCGTGACCGGAGCCGATTTCGTTCTGAGGAGCGCCGACTCCCCTCCGGAAATCGACAATTGGATCAACGACGCGTGCCTCGTCCGCCGGGTTCCGTTCCTGGTCTCCGGCACGATGGAGCAGAAGGGCCTGCTGGGCCCGCTCGTGATCCCTTTCGAAACCGCCTGCGTCAACTGCAGCGAGACCGTCGAATTTTCGGAGCGCGTGGGAGACGAGAAGAGGCGGACGGTTCTCTTCTACAACCGGGTCACTCCGGTCCTGGGCATGATGGTGGGGCTCGTGGGGGATTTCCTCGCGGCGGAAGTGGCCTCGTATTTCTCGTCGCCCGGGAGCTGCCGGCTGACAAAAGGTTTCTATCTGCTGGACTTCGTCACGTTGAAGTGGAGATTCCTCCACACCGAGCGCAACGCGTCGGCCTGTCCGTCGTGCGGCACCCGGGAAAACATCGCGCGCTATCTGCCGTCGTGACCGCCATGCAATACGAACAGATCCTCGAGAGCGCCGCGATCAAGGACTACCTTCGGGTCTACTCCTTCGAAGAGCACAATCTCCAGTTCGGGGTCTTCCCGGAAAACCAGTCCCTGGTGAGCGACCCGGCCGGGATCGCCCGGCTCATCCTCGAGAGGTCGTTCGCCGGACAGCCGTTCCCCCGCATCCGCGAGGAGCTCCTCGACGCCGGCTATGAGGAGGACGTGATCCGCCAGACGTTCGAGCGGCTGCACGAGCTCAACCTCCTCCAGGACAGGCCCCAGCCCGGGGACCGTTACCAGCGGCAGAGGCGCTTTTTCGAGATCTTCAAGGACAACTTCCTGCCCGGCCAGGTCTACCAGGCAGGGCTCACCGAGGCGCGGGTGCTCGTCCTGGGGCTCGATCCCCTGGGGAGCAAGATCGCCCAGGTCCTGACGGTCGCGGGCGTGGGACGGGTGACGGTGGTGGACGGAGCCCGGGTGGAGCCCGGAGACGTTCTCCACCAGCACGCCTTCGGCGCGGACGCGGTGGGGGAGGAGCGCGCAGTGGCCTGGAGCCGGCGGGCGGGGATTCTCAACCGGGAGTGCGAGACCCGGTGGGTGCGCGGGCTTCGCGACCTCGCCCCGGAAGAGCTCGCGGAGACCTCCCTCTGTTTCCTGTGCGATCCCGTGCAGTTTCCACCCCGCGAGGTCGCCGCGCTGTGTGCCCGGGCCGGCGTCCCCTTCCTGTTCTTCGGGATCGAAGGCGGGAAAGGGTTCGTGGATCCTCTCTACGTTTCGGGGCGGACCCCCTGCCCGGACTGCACGGCCTCGCCCCTCCTGCGGCCGGCCGGCGAGGACGGCGGCGGGGGAGACCGGCCGGCCCACGAGCGGGGCCTCCTGCGGAGCGCCCTCGGCAATCTGGTGGCCCTCCAGGCGGTGAAGCTGCTCTCGGGCTTCAGCGCTCCCAACAATCTCCACGAGCGGCTCCGTCTCGACCTCGCGACCTACGAGGTCACGGCGGAGCGGACGCCCTCCGGGCGTTGCGAGGCCTGCCGCGCGGCGGAGGCCGTGGAGGGAGAGGAGAGCCTCCTGGGCGGGGCCGCCACGCCGGACTCCCGGGTGGAGCTCTATCCCCTGGTCGAGAGCCGGGAGGGCGATCAATTCATCCTCGGGCGCGAGGCCACGGGGACGTTCCTTTCGGTGGGCGATCCGGAGCGCAAGTTCCTGCGCCTCCTGGAGCAGGGCCTGACGATCCGCAAGGCCTGCCGGGCCTTCGGAGATTTCTTCGGCCTGCCCGAGGTCAAGGTGGGCTCGTTTCTGGACACGCTCGCCGAGAGCGGGTTCCTGCGCAGCGTCGACGGCCGGCCCCTGCGCGAGGAGCCGCGGGAGAAGAAGTTCCACCTGACCCGGCTCGAGCCCCGGCACGTCGCGTTCCTGTTCTCCCGGCCTTTCCTCGCGCTCTACGGCGCGGTGGTGGTGGCCGCCCTGGTGCTTTGCGTGCGCCACCCCGAGTACCTGCCCCGCTACCGCGACGTCTACTTCCTGCCGAGCATCAGCCTGTCGCTGATCGTCAACGCCCTCGTGGGGTGGATGATCGTCGTCCCCCACGAGCTGTTCCACCTCTTCGCCGCCAAATCGGTGGGGTGCGAGACCGGGATCGGGATCGGCCACCGCCTGATGTTCGTGGTGGCGCAGACGGACGTGACCAACCTGTGGAAGGTCCCGCGGAACCGGCGCAACATCGTCTACCTCGCGGGCATGATCTCCGACCTGATGATCGGCTCGGCCCTGGTCTTCGGGATGTGGGCGAACGACCGCGGGCTCCTCGCGCTCCATCCGTACGCCTACGCGTTCCTCAAGTCCGCCCTCTTCATCATCGCCTTCAAGCTGGGGTGGAACTTCCTGTTCTACATGCGGACGGACGTCTACTACCTCCTGGCGAACCTGCTGCGCTGCCAGAACCTGTACCGCGACACGGTCACGTTCCTCAAAAACGAGCTCGCCCGCGAGATCAAGTGGATCCGCCCGGTCGTGGCCGATCCCATTCCGGACCGGGAGAAGAGGATCGTCCATCTCTACGCGGTCTTCTTCCTCGTGGGGACGCTCTTGACCGTCGCGGCGTTCTCGATCGCGCTCATGCCTCTGGGCCTTCTGGTGCGCAACGCCATCACGACCGGTTTCGCCGCGGGGGTGGCCGGGAAGACCGTGTCCCTGGTCGACAGCGCCGTGGCGAGCGGGCTCATCCTGCTACAGCTCTCCCTTCTGACCTACGCAGTGATTTCAAACCGGAGAAAAAGGAGGCCGGTCGCGCGATGAACAGCCACGCCGAATCCGTTCCGACCCCCGCGGCCGAGGGCGCCGGCCCGAGCCCGGCGGGGACCTTCCTAGACACCCTGTTCTCGCCCCGGGCGGCGTTCCGGGAGATCCGCCGGGATCCTCACTGGCTGCTGCCCCTCCTGTTCTTTACGGCCGCGACCTTCGTCCACACCGTGGTCGCCCTGCCGTTCACCATGGCCCGGATCGCGGACCAGATCCGGTCGATGAACCCGTCCCTGAACGGCGCGGCCCTCGACCGGGCGGCGGAGACGCCGCGGTTCATGGTAGGCACGGTGTCGCTCCTGTCGTCGGTCCTGACGCCGCTCCTCATCGTGCTCGTCACCGCCGGGCTGGCGCATCTGCTCGCGGTGCTGCTCAAGGGCGATCTGGACGCCCGGGGACGGGCGGCGTTTTCGGCTTCCGCCCACGCGTGCCTGCCGCTCGCCCTGGGAGCCCTTGCCCGGGTGCCCCTGATCCTGCGGGAAAAGACGCTCGAGGTCTCGCTGGGATTGGACGCGGTCATGCCCGGCCTGGCGCAGGGCGGGTCCGCGCGCTTCTTCCAGTTCTTCGACGGGTTCCGGCTCTGGTTCGCGGTCCTTCTCGCCGTGGCGGTCGCGGGGATCTACCGGCTGCCGGCGTGGAAGGCCGCGGTGGTCTCGATCGCCGTCAACGCGGTCTGGTTCGGGTTCTTCGTCCTGATGACAGGGGCGTGGAATCTCTGATGGGAGCCGGACGATGGACGCAGGCAGAGGAGAGGTCCTGGTGAGCGCCGCGGTCTTGCGCGCCGTCCTCGCCTTCGGGGCGATCTGGCTGGGTCTCCTGCTGGTGCCGGCCGCCCGGGAGATCGTGGCCAGCCAGATGCAGAGCCTGCCGGACGCCCTGCGGCGCCAGCTCCCCATCGGGCTCCTCTCCGGAGCCGTGCTGGTGGCCGTGGACGTGGCGCTGCTCCAGGGGCTCGGGGCCGTCAAGGTGGAGGGAATCCACCGGGCGGCGCTGTCGCTCGTGGCCTTGAGCCTGCTGGTCGTGGCCTTCCTCGCGCTCACCGAGGAGATGGTCTTCCGCGGCGTCCTCTTCACGCGCCTGGAGGAGCGGGCCGGGGCGGTGACCGCGGTGCTCGCGACCGCCCTCCTCTTCTCGGTCTTCCACTTCGTGGGCCGGCCGTTCTCCTGGAGCCAGGCCCTGACCTACCTGCTGGACGGCCTGTTCCTGGCCGGCCTCGTGTGGTGGACCCGGGACCTCTGGACGGCGGTCGGGTGGCACGTGGCCAAGAACGCGGCCGTGGGCCAGACGTTCGGCGGCACCTACCGGCTGAACGAGCCCCTGCTGCGCATCCACGAGGTGGCCGCGGACCGGGTCCCCCGGCCGGCGGCCCTGGCCGCGGACTTCCTGGCTTTCGCCGTGTCGGTGGCCCTGTGCCTCGCCCTCCTGTGGCTCACCCGGAGGGCCGGCGATGTCTAGGCGCAAGGTCTCGCCGCTGCGCCTCCTGGCCGGAGCGGTCCTCGCGATCCTCCTGGGATTGCCGGTCGTGCTGGGGCTCTTCCGGAGCGAGCGGCCCGTGGACGTGCAGGCCGCGACGCTCTCCCGCGGGACCCTGACCGCGACCCTGTCCCACCGCGGGCGCCTGGTCTCCCGCGACGAGGTGGCGGTCTCCTCGAACGTCGTGGGCAAGGTCGAGCGGGTGCTGGTGCGGGAGGGCCAGAGGGTGCGCCGGGGCCAGCCGCTCGTGCTCCTCGACTCGCGGCGGGTGGAGGCCCAGGTCGACAGCGCCCGCTCCGGGCTCGCGGAGATGCAGGCGAGCCTCGCCAACGCCCGCGCCCAGCTCGACCGCGCCGAGGTCCTCTACCGGGACCAGCTCATCTCCCAGGTGGACTACGAGAACCGCCGGACGGACTACCTGCTGGCCAAGGCCCGCGTGGAGTCGGCCCTGGCCTCCGTGGCTTCCCAGCAGAAGGATCTCGACATCCACACCATCCGGGCGCCCCTCGACGGCGTGGTGACCGGGCTGCAGGCCAAGGAGGGCTCGGTCGTGGTCGTGGGCTCGATGAACAACCCCGCCACGGTGATGCTCACGATCGCCAACCTGGGCAAGCTCGAGGTGGAGCTGCAGATGGACGAGGTCGACTTCGGCCGCACCCGTCTGGGGATGCCCGCGAGCGTCGAGCTGCCGGCCTTCACGGGGCTGCGCCTCGCCGGCCGGATCCACGACTACGACGTCAAGGCCCTGACCCGCAACCCAGGCTGGGACGACGAGGAGACGTTCGTCAACGTCTACGTGTCGCTGGACGAGGCTCCGGCGTACTTGAAGCCCGGGCTCACGGCGAGGGTGGACCTCGTCCTGGCGAGCGCTCCGGACTCCCTCTCCGTGCCCATCGAGGCGGTCCTCGAGCGGGATGCCCGCGAGGAGGCGGCCCG
>DATEIO010000274.1:0-3388 GCA_035278895.1 Thermoanaerobaculia bacterium
GGGGAGGATCTCCACTTCGATCCGGCGGTCGATCAGCGAGTACGGCGGCTGCAGGGTCTCCACCGGCGCGATGGCCTGCGCTCGCCGAAGCTGTCGGGCGTTGAAGTTCGACACGCCGATGTGGCGCACCACCCCGCGCTCCTTCAGCTCGGCGAGCGTCGTCCAGCCCTCCTCGATCTCCTCGTCGGGGACCGGCCAGTGGATCTGGTAGAGGTCGATGGCCTCGACGCCTAAACGCTCGCGGCTGCCCTCCACCTCGCGCAGCAGCGAGTCGCGCCGGAGGCTCCGTGTCTTGGTCCTCCCCGGTCCCTCGGGCAGCCCGCCTTTGGTGAAGACGTAGGGGCGCGGCTCGACGCCGGCCAGGGCGCGCCCGATGACCCGTTCCGAGTGCCCGAAGCCATAGTGCGCCGCGGTGTCGATCCAGTTCACCCCGAGAGCCAGCGCGCGGTGGATCGCCGCGATCGAGTCCTCGTCATCCTGCGGTCCCCAGCCCCCGTCGTAGCCACCGCCTCCGATCGCCCAGGCGCCGAAGCCGACGCGGGTGATCTCGAGGCCGGTGGTGCCCAGCTCAGATGTCTTGAGCGCCGTGGGCGTCATGGCGTCTCCTCTCAAACCGCAGTTTCATCGGGCCATGATGGCACAAGACAGGGAGCTGTCCACGCCCAAGCCTTTCGTTGCACTTCTATATACTGACCTTACGCCGGGGGGGGCGTGGAGACTTGTGTTTTCTCGTAAGGTTTCGAGGCTTCGCCGCTCGCCGGCGAGCCCGTCGAGGTTCATGAAATGGCTGCAGACCACGACTCCATGCTGGTGCTCCCCGCGGTCGCCGGCTTGGCCGATGCGCCGAGCGGGCTGGAGCTGCCGGCGGACCGGCCGCGTCCTCCCGTCCCGAGCTTCTGCGGCGCGACCTGCGCGCTGCGCCTGCCGGCGGCGGTGACGGCGAGCCTGCGGCAGGTGGCGGGGCGAGAGGGGGTCTCGCTCGACGTGCTCCTCCTCGCCGGCCTCGCCGCCCTCCTGGCGCGCTACAGCGGCGCCGAGGATCTCGTCATCGGGGCCACCGGCCTCACGAGCCTCCTGCCGCTCCGCATCCAGTGGACCGGCGATCCGTCCTTCAAGCATCTGGTGGTGGCGGCGGATAGCGCCCTCTCTGCGGCGCTCGCGAAGGCCGATCTGCCGTTCGAGGGCCCGCTCCAGGTGATTTTTGCCGGGCCGGGCGCCGGGCCGGATGCCTCAGGCGAGCGGCAGCTCGCGGTGGACCTCGCCTTCTCCGTCCGCACGGTCGAGGGTGGAGAAGGGGAGCCGCAGCTCCTCGTCACGCTCGACTATGCCGTCGACCTCTTCGACGCGACGACCGCGGCGCGCCTTCTCGACCACTATGCTGCGCTCCTGGCCGGCGCCGCGGCGGCGCCGGAGCTGCCGCTCTCGCGCCTGCCGCTCCTCGGCGAGCCCGAGCGCCACCAGATGCTGGTCGAGTGGAACGACACGGCGTCCGCCTTCCCGCGCCGCACACTCCACAAGCTCTTCGAGGAGCAGGCGGCGGCGCGGCCGGACGCGGTGGCGGTGGTGTGGGACGGGGGGGCGCTCACCTATGGCGAGCTCGACCGTCAGGCGGGCCGCATCGCCCGCCGGCTGCGGCGGCTGGGGGTGGGGCCGGAGTCGCGCGTGGCCCTCTACCTGGAGCGCTCGGCGGAGATGGTGGCGGCGGTCCTGGGCATTCTCAAGGCGGGCGGCGCCTACCTGCCGATCGACCTCTCCTATCCGCGGGAGCGCCTGGAGCTCCTGCTGGAGGACGCGGCGCCGGTGGCCGTCGTCGGCACGGCCCGTTCGCTGGCGTCGCTGCCCGGCAAGGCGCCGCAGCTCGCGGTCGACCTCCTCGCCGTCCATCCGGCGACGGCCCGGGACCTCGCCCGCCGGCTCGGCGCCCGCTTCGACGCCGACGAGCCGGCGAAGGCGCTGGCCGATCGGCTGGCCGGCGTCTATCGCGCCCACGACGGCGATACGCGGGCCCTGATGCGGACGATGGTGGAGGGGGCCCAGGCGCCCGCCGCGGAAGCGGAGGACGAGGAGCTCTCGGCCGACGTGCCGCCGGAGAGCTTGGCGTACGTCCTCTACACCTCGGGCTCGACCGGGACGCCCAACGGCGTCGAGGTGACCCACGAGGCGGTGGTGCGGCTGGTGCGCGAGACGGATTACCTCTCCTTCGGCCCCGGGGACGTGTTCCTCCAGATCGCGCTCCTGTCCTTCGACGCCTCGACGCTCGAGCTCTGGGGGCCGCTCGCGAACGGCGGCTGCGTGGCGCTGCCGCCGCCCGGGCGCTTCGCGCTCGGCGACCTCTACGAGCAGGTGGAGCGCCACGGGGTGACGGCGATCTTTCTGACCACCGGGCTGTTCCACGTCGCCGTCGAGGAGGGCTTGGCGGGGCTCGCGGAGCTGCGCCATCTGCTGACCGGCGGCGACGTCATGTCGCGGTCCCACCTGGAGCGGGCGATCGCGGCGCTTCCTTCGGTCGAGGTGATCCACTGCTATGGCCCGACCGAAAACACCGTCTTCACCTCCACCTGGCGGGTGCGCCTTCCGCTGGCCGAGGGATCGGTCACCATCGGCAGGCTCATCGCGAACGGCCGCGCCTACGTGCTCGACCCGGCGCTCGCGCCCGTGCCGATGGGCTCTGCCGGCGAGCTCTACCTCTCCGGCCCGGGGCTCGCGCGCGGCTATCTCCACCGCCGCGAGCTGACGGCGGAGCGCTTCCTCCCCAACCCGTTCGAGGAGGGGAGGCTCTACAAGACCGGAGACCTGGTGCGGTGGCGCCCCGACGGCACCCTCGCCTTCCTCGGGCGGCACGACTTCCAGGTCAAGGTGCGCGGCTTCCGCATCGAGCCCGGCGAGATCGAGGCCGCCCTCCTGCGCCATCCGCAGGTGCGCGAGGCGGCGGTGGTGGGGCTCGCCGAGGGCGGCCGCGACCACCGCGTGGTGGCGTACTACGTGACGGAGGCGGGCGCGGAAGCGAGCCGGGAGGACCTGCGCGCCTTCCTGCGCGCGAGCCTGCCGGAGCACATGGTGCCCGCCGTCCTCGTGCCGCTTACGTCGCTGCCGCTCACCAACGTCGGCAAGCTCGACCGGCGGGCGTTGCCGGCACCCGAGGCGCTCGAAGCGGCGGCGGTCGAGCCGGCCGCGGAGCCGCGCGGCTCCCGCGATCCGAGCGACCTGGGGGACCTGGTGATGGAGATGCTCGCCGGGCTCTGGGAGGAGGTGCTCGACCCCGAGCCGCAGCGCGGGCCGGCCGCCGACGGCGCCCTGGGCTTCGAGCGGAGCCGGCGGGTCGGCGCCCACGACGACTTCTTCGACCTGGGCGGGCATTCGCTCACCGTCATGCGCCTGCTGTCGCGCA
>DATEIO010000275.1:0-4584 GCA_035278895.1 Thermoanaerobaculia bacterium
ACGTTGGTCTTTTCCTGACCGTTGAAGCGGATGCCGACACCGCGGCTGAGGATCGCCTCATTAAAGTAAGGGCTGCTCGGGTCGAGCGAAAGACGGTCGGGGAGCTCGGGAATCTCTTCAGTCATGACGGGCTCGCTAGGACGATTCAAGTGCCCGCGGATCCGACGCTGAGGGCCGCCGCGGCCTGGGAGAGGACGCCCCTCTCCGAATGGCACAAGGGTATACCGCACCGTAGGTGCTCGGATCAAGGCCAGCGTGTGCATCGATGCTCCGCTCCCCCGAACGCACCTCGCGGTCCGTCGAGGGCAGCCATTCACTAAAAGTCTGTGAGCGATTGGAGCGCGGATTTCCGTCTTTAGAGGGGCATGAGTCGAAAACTTCGATACTTGCCAGACGGTGTCCGCCTTGTCCATGTCACCTGCCGGGCCATCCAGGGCCGGTACCTGTTCACCCCGAGCCAGCGGTTCAACGACATTGCCCTGGGTGTCTTCGGGCGAGCCCAGCGGATGCACCCGATCCGGATCTGCGAGATCGAGGTGCTCTCCGGCCATTTCCACCTCCTCTTGGACGTCGAAAGCGTCCGGCAGGTCTCTGACTTCATGGAGTACGCGGGCTCCAAGCTGGCCCGGGAGGTCAACCGCCTGACGGGCTGGAGCGGGCCGGTCTTCGAGCGCCGCTATTCGATGATCCCGGTGAGCAACGAGGAGGCCGCTCAGGTGGACGTGCTCAAGTACGTGATCGGCCACGGGGTCAAAGAGGGACTTGTCGAGCACGTCGTTCAGTGGCCCGGAATCCACTCGGCCAAGGCCCGGCTGCTCGGCCAGCCTCTGACGGGGCACTGGTTCAGCCGGAAGGACGAATACGCCGCGCGGCTCCGGGGAGAAGACTTCGGTCCCATGGAGTACGCGACGGAGGAGACGGTGGTCCTCTCACCGATCCCCTGTTGGGAGCACCTCCCGGCCGAGGAGTACCGGGAGCGCATCCGTGGCCTGGTGGAGGAGGTCGAAGCAGAAGCCGCGGCGGACCGGGAGAGGTCGGGAATGACGGCCTGCGGTCCCGAGGCGATCCTCGCCCAGGATCCGCAGCACCGTCCCAAGAAGCTCGACAGGTCGCCGGCTCCCTTCGTGCACGCCGCGACCAAAGCCGCCCGCTTGGCGCTCTACCAGTCCTACTCCTGGTTCGTCGGGGAGTTCCGGAAGGCGGCCGAGAAGCTCCGGCGAGGAGACCGCGACGTCGGCTTTCCGCCCGGTTGCTTCCCGCCGGCCTTGCCGTTTGTGCCCGGGTAGAGGCGGGTCGCAGGTCCGGCCCGGACGTTGATCGCTGGAGGTGAGGTCTCCGGGTGGGGACCGAGGAGGAGGTGTGCCCTCGAGGTCGGCCAGAGGAGGTTGAATGGGATCTGTGAGCTCTGGGAGGGCGAAGGTCGAAGGGAGAATCCGGCGAAAACAGGCGAAAACAGAGGGTGAAGGGCGTCTTCTCCCGTCGGACTTGGGGTGAAAGCCTCTCGCCGAAGGGAGAAGGAGGCATTTCTCTCGCGCTTTACCTGGCAGCCTTTTGACCGCCTTTTGACCGCCCATCCGATCCAGTCCCGAATCAGCGGCAGCGGCTTGTCTAGACTCGCTGGCCCGCTCAAGGACAGGCTCGAAGATAGAATCTGTGTCGCCGGAGTTTGCCCGCCTCGCGGCCTCGCGCTTTACCTGGAACCTATTCCGGTCTAGGCCGAAGCCGCGCTTGACTGAAGAACGGACACGAATGGCTCCCGAGGCGCCTGAAGAAAGGTCGCAAGTACCCTGGGAAGGGCCTCGCGCGCCATCGCTGCCCCGATCCCTTTGAGCACGGGGATCTGATCCACCGCATCAAGCCCGAACTCTCCGGGCTGGGCGACGTGTTGGAATCGGAACAAGCGCTGGTCCGCATCCTCCGCACCCATGAGCAGCTTCGCCGTTCCCATCGCGCCGCGCGACTGCCCCAGAAGAAAGAGGTCCGCCATCCGAAGAGCTAACCCTGCCATGCCACTCCCCTCCGCCGGTGCGGACGGCGCTTCGGTGCAGCCCAAACTGAGGACGCGGAGACTCCGCGGGTCCCAGCCCAGGATGCCGATCGCTTCGACAACGGCAACACCGGCAGGGTTGTTGGCCCAGATGCCGCCGTCGAGCAGAGAGATGCCGTTGGCGAGCCGGTGGCTGGGAAGGTAGGTAGGAGCGGCGGCTGTCGCGAGCGCTACATCGACCGCTCGCTGCTTCCAGTCGGTCAGAAGGCGCTCGTGATGCGGGGTCTTGAAGATGTGTACACTACACCGCTGCCGATCGAACGCAGGGATCACGAGACGGGTCTGGCTCTCCCCGAGCGTGCGGTTGCCAAATGCGGCCTCGAGCGCCGCGCGCAGCGCTGCCGGTCGGTATTTCGGCAGAACGAGTTGCCGAGCCCCTCGGACCTGTTGACCAAGCTGCCGCCAAACTCGGGAGAGGAGTGGCTCTCCGGCCACACGTTCCTGAGCGAAGATCCCGGGGCCCTTCTCCTCATAAAAGCTCAGCAGATCGGCCGCCGAGAGACCGAGTCCCAAGCCGAGGGCGAGGATGCCTCCAGTGGAGGTCCCTGCAATCAGATCAAAGTAGTCGACGATCCGTTTGCCCGTGGCCTCTTCAATCGCGGCAAGGAAGGCCGCGGGCATGGCACCCTTGATACCGCCGCCGTCGATCGAAAGAATACTCCTAGTCTTAGTCATTTCTTCCCCCTGGATGGACACCTCCACCTTTCCACTCATTGGTGGCCAGCCATTCCTCGAAGTAGAAGAGCCAGAGCACCGTCCAGGGCACGAAGGTCTCCGAGATCCTCATCGTCGGAGACCACTCGCCACTGTCCGGCAAGTACAGGCACAGCCGGGTCGGATCTTGCTGATAGACATGTGGGAGCCTTCTCCCCCCGGCAAGCGTCGGCAGGTGAGGTTTCCGCACGAACACCACGGGCGGCCGTCCAACCCGATAGCAGATCCTCACATCGTAGGTACGCGAGAGCGGGGTTGGGCACACCTCGAAGTCCCATGTCAGCTTGTCGCGTTTCAAGCTCCCCGCACCCTCGCCGCGGCCTCCGGCCTTCAAAGAAAGGAGCTGCTGCGCGGCACTGAGAGGCTTTGGGCCTAGCCTGCGCATGGCGGCTCTTCACGTCCGAAGAAGGTGTTGCGTTTTACAGTGGTCCCGCCGACGGTCGTGAGCCCGACTCGCGGTGTGACAGCTAGTTGTCCAGTCGAGCGTTCTGTAGAGACACCTTCAGTGATCACCGCCAAGGCTCTCCCCGTCACATCTTTGCCGAGCCAACCCGAAAGCTGGTTCCGCACCTCGTCGAGCCCCGAGATGGCAAGCGGATTCTGAAAGTCTTGGAGCCCCTGACGATGCCAGAGATAGAAGGCCTCCGCCAACCCAGGATCGGCATTCCACTTCTCGGCAAAGTTCTCGCCCTCCGTCGTCTCGTTCCAGACGAAGTACTGCTCGCGCCCCTGGACGTGGCCGCGCTCGACAAAGGCAGGCATGTTGCGCAAGACGTCCACGAGAACGTCGAGTTCGGTCTCATACCTGTTGCGGGTGACGCAGAGGGCATAGCTCCTCGCGGCCAGTGTGGTGAGGATGATGGAGATTGGTGCGAGTTCCGGCGCTCTGGTCGAGAAGAAGATGTCTCTGTGCCGCTTGAAGAGCTGCACACAGCGCCTCAGCACGCCCTTGAAGCGTGTCGAGCCGGGAAGCGCCTCAACCTCGGCTCGTGCCTGAGCCATCCGCACCTCATAGCGGGGGATGATCGGCTGAAGCGCCGCCCGTTCTTCGAACCAACGCCGATAACCCCTCGGGTTGGTAGCCTTCCATGCAAGGAGTTGTCTGTCGGGAACGAGCTCGCCGCCGGCCAGACAACCTGGGTTGGGGATGGCCGGCGTGATGTCCAGGTGAAAGTCGTTGGCGTAGTTGATCCGCCAGCACCTGGGCTTCTCCTCGAGAATGTCCTTGTACCGGCCGTTCGACGCAAGCCGCGCGCCGATGAGCCTCTTGAGCATGGAGGGGGGATAGCTGGGCCTGAGCGTTGGGACGAGGCAGACGAGATCCACATCATGCTCGTTGTGGCCGATCGGCTTCACCATCGTCTGCAGGCTGATCGAGCCTTGCGGGTAGATAGTGCATGTCCGCAGAATCTCGTCATCAGCCTCCGCAAGCCATTTGGCAATCGTCATATAGCGCTGCTCGGCCATTTCTAACTGCGAGGGGGACAGCTCAAGTACCTGGCAAGCGACCTCCAAGATGCCGATCAGTTGTTCTTTCCGCAAGACTTCAGTGTCAATGATTCGCAACATACGACTCTCCTCAACGTTCTTGATCATTCTCGTTCAATGAACCCGATGAACCGGGTGGCAAAAAAACTAGCCGATCCGAAAATACTCGAACTCAATGCCTCCCGAAGGCGCCAGATTCTCGCGCCGAAGCAAAAATCCCTGCTCCCACAGTTGCTTGAGCTTTGTGCTGGCGTTGGTAAGGCTGATCTGTGCAGCAGCCGCGAACTCGCTCGCCCGTGCGCCGGTCCGTTCGAGAGCGAACCTGAAGGCGGCCA
>DATEIO010000276.1:0-17760 GCA_035278895.1 Thermoanaerobaculia bacterium
CGCCCGGGGGAGCGAGGAGACCGGGTCGGACTGGTGCCGCGCCAGGCCGGCCAGCGTGGAGCCGGGGCCGACCTCTAAAAGCGCGGCGCGGGAGCCGGCGAGCAGGGTCGTGAGGCCCTCGGCGAAGCGCACGGTCTCGCGAAGGTGGCGGGCCCAGTAGCCGGGATCGGTGGCCTGCTCCGCCGTGATCCAGGTTCCGGTGAGGTTGGACAGGAAGGGGATCTGCGGAGGCCTGCGCGGAACCCGGGCCACCCGCTCGGCGAAGGCGTCGAGGACCGGGTCCATCATCGCGGAGTGGAAGGCGTGGGACGTGCGCAGCCGCCTTGCCTGCACGCCTTTTTCCGCCAGCCGCGCCTCGAAGCCCGCGATCGCTGTCTCGGGTCCTGAGACCGCGCACCGGTTCGGAGCGTTGACGGCGGCGAGGGACACGCCCGGGACGACGTCGATCTCGTCTGCGGAGAGCTCGACGGCCAGCATGGCCCCGGGAGGCAGCTCCTGCATGAGCGCGCCGCGGGCAGCCACCAGCTCCAGGGCGTCTTCGGGCAAGAAGACGCCGGCCAGGCAGGCGGCGACGTATTCGCCGAGGCTGTGGCCCAGCATGGCTTCGGGCCGGAGCCCCCAGGAGATCCAGAGGCGGGCCAGGGCCAGCTCGACGGCGAACAGGGCGGGCTGGGCGAAGCGGGTCTCCTGGAGCTCCGGGGACGCCAGGATCTCGCGCAGATCACGCCCGAGGAGAGGGAGCAGCCGCTCGGCGCAGGCGTCGATCTCGGCGCGGAAGACCGGCTCGTCCTCGTAGAGGTCGAGCCCCATGCCGGGGTGCTGGGCCCCCTGTCCGGGGAAGAGGAAGGCCACGGGACGCCGGCCGGTCTCCTGGAGCCGGGTGAGGACCCGGCCCGAGCCGGCGGGATCGCGCAGGGCGGCGGCCGCGTCCTCCACGCCCTCGCAGACGAGCATGCGGCGGTGCTCGAAGGCCTTCCTGCCGGCCTGGAGCGTCCAGGCCACGTCGGGCAGGCTCGTCTCCGGGTGCTCGGCGAGGAAGCGGGCGAGGTTTTCGGTGGCCTGCTCCAGGGCGCCGGGCGTGCGGGCGGAGAGGAGGAGGAGCTGGAGCCGCCGCGACGGTCCGGAGGGGGCTTCCCGCGGCGCCTCCTCGAGAATGGCGTGGGCGTTGGTGCCGCCGATGCCGAAGGAGCTGACGCCGGCCCGGCGGGGGCCGCCGTCCGCTGGCCAGTCCGCCAGACGTGCGTTGACGTAGAAGGGGCTCCTGGCGAAGTCGATCTGCGGGTTGGGCGCCTCGAAGTGGAGGCTCGGCGGGATCTGCCGGTGCTTCAAAGAGAGCACGGTCTTGATCAGGCCGGCCACGCCCGCGGCCGCATCCACGTGGCCGATGTTGGTCTTGACCGAGCCCAGGGCGCAGAAGCCGGTGCGGCCGGTCCCCCGGCGGAACGCCTGGGTGAGCGCGGCGACCTCGATCGGATCGCCCAGGGGCGTCGCGGTCCCGTGCGCCTCGACGTAGGTGATGCTGTCCGGAGACACTCCCGCGGCCCGGTGCGCCGCGGCGATCACGGCCGCCTGCCCGTCGACGCTCGGCGCGGTGTAGCCGATTTTGAACGAGCCGTCGTTGTTGATCGCGCTCCCCTTGAGGACGGCGTGGATGGTGTCGCCGTCGCGCAGCGCGTCGGCGAGCCGCTTCAGGAGCACCACGCCGGCGCCGCTGCCGAAGACCGCGCCGCGGGCCTGGGCGTCGAAGGTGCGGCAGTGGCCGTCGGGGGAGGCGATCCCGCCTTCCTGGTAGACGTAGCCGCCCCCCTGCGGAAGCCGCAGGGTGACCCCGCCGGCCAGCGCCATTTCGCACTCGCCCAGGAGCAGCGACTGCCGGGCCAGGTGGACGGCGACGAGCGAGGTGGAGCACGCGGTCTGCACGGTCACGCCCGGTCCCCGCAGCCCGAGCTTGTAGGCGACCCGCGTGGCCAGGTAGTCCTTTTCGATCGAGGTCTGGAGCAGCAGCGGGTCGAGCGCTTCGCGCAGGGCCGGGTTGGCGAGCAGGTTGAGGATGTAGGCGCTGAAGCCCTCGCCCGCGAAGACGCCGATCCGGTCCGGGTAGCGCTCGGGGTCGTACCCGGCGCTCTCCACGCAGGCCCAGGCGAGCTCCAGGAAGAGGCGCTGCTGGGGATCTAAAGCCTGCGCTTCGCGCGGGTTGAAGCCGAAGAAGCGCTCGTCGAACAGGTCGATCCCCTCGAGCAGCGGCTCGGCCCGCACGAGGCCGGGGCGGACCGGGTGGGCGGGGTCCACCCCGGCGGCGCGGAGCTGCTCGTCCGTCAGGCGCGCGATGGACTCCACGCCTTCCCGGAGGTTCTGCCAGAACCGGTCGAGATCCGGCGCACCCGGCAGCCGGGCGGCCATCCCGATGATGGCGAGGTCCGTCTCGCCCCAGGCCGCCGGGGCGGGGGCCGGCTCCGGGGCCGCGGCGGCCGGCCCTCCTGCGAGGTAGGAGGCGAGCGCGGCGATGGTGGGGTGCCGGAACAGCTCGACGATGGGCACCTCGACCCCCAGCGCGTCCAGGATGCCGGTCTGGACCTGGACGAGCCGCAGGGAGTGGCCACCCGCGTCGAAGAAGCTCTCGTCGACGCCGATCCGCTCGACCCCCAGCACCTTGCGCCAGATCCCCGCCAGGGTCTCTTCGAGCGGTCCCCGCGGAGCGAGCGGCGCGGCCGGGCCCGCGGCCGGCCGGCCGGTCTCCCGCCGCATCAGGGCGCCGCGGTCGATCTTGCGGTTGGGCGTGAGCGGCAGCTCGGGCAGGGCGGCGAACGCCCCGGGGATCATGGGCTCGGGCAGGGTCCGGCGGAGGTGCTCGCGCAGGTCCGCGGGCGCGGGATCGGCCCCCTCGGCCGGAACGAACCAGGCCACCAGGTGCGCGCCCCCCGGATCGGAGCGCACGACGACCGCGCACTGGCCGACGCCTGGATGGGCCGCGAGCGCGTGCTCGATCTCCCCCAGCTCGATGCGGAAGCCGCGGACCTTGACCTGGTGGTCGAGCCGGCCCAGGTGCTCCAGCCGGCCGTCGGGGCGGAGCCGGGCGAGGTCCCCGGTGCGGTAGAGGCGCGCCCCCGGCGCGTTGCCGAGCCCGTCGGGCACGAACCGCTCGGCGGTGAGGTCGGGCCGGCCGAGATAGCCGCGGGCCAGGCCCGCGCCGCCGATCCGCAGCTCCCCGGGGACCCCCACCGGCACCGGGCCTCCCTGCGCGTCGGTGATCCGGATTCCGGTGTTGGCGATCGGCCGCCCGATGGAGACGGGCCCGGCTCCCGAGAGCCGTTCGGCCGACGACCAGACCGTGGTCTCGGTCGGTCCGTAGAGGTTCCACACCTCGGCGGTCCGCTCCCGGAGATCCGCGGCGAGGCGCTCCGGCAGGGGCTCGCCCCCAGAGAGCGCCCGCAGCCGGCGGTCGCCGGCCCAGCGGGAGTCGAGCAGCATCCGCCAGGTCGCCGGGGTCGCCTGCATCACGGAGGCTCCCGACGCGCGAAGCCGGGCCGCGAGCCGCCGGCCGTCCCCGGCCTCCTCCCGGCTGGCCAGCTCGACGCATCCGCCGGTCGTCAGGGGGAGGAAGATCTCGAGCGCCGCGATGTCGAAGGAGAGCGAGGTGACCGCGAGCAGCCGCTCCCCTGGAGAGAAGCCCGGAGCCCGGCGCATCGCCGCGAGAAAGTTGACCAGGGCGCGGTGCGAGACGTCCACGCCCTTGGGGCGCCCCGTCGACCCCGACGTGTAGAGGGTGTAGGCGAGCTGGAGGCCGTGGAAGGGGGGCGGGATCTCCGGTCCGCCCGGCTCCGGCTCCTCGCCCAGGGACCGCAGGCTCTCTTCCGTGATCAGCACCCGCGGCGCCGCGTCTTCGAGCACCAGGGCCAGCCGCTCGCGCGGGTAGGCCGGGTCGAGCGGCACGTACGCGGCCCCGGCTTCCAGCACGCCGAGCAGGACGGCCGGCAGGTCCAGGCCACGCTCCAGGGCGACGCCGACCCGCGTTTCGGGTCCGCAGCCCAGGCTTCGCAGGTGCCGGGCCAGCCGGCTCGCCCGGTCCGCCAGCTCGGCGTAGGTGATCTCGATCCCCTGGAACGCGGCGGCCGGCGCGTGCGGGGTCCGGCGGGCCTGCGCCGCGAAGAGCTGGTGCACGCCCGAGCCTTCCGCGAAGCCGGCCGCGGTGTCGTTCCACTCGTGCAGCAACTGGTGCGATTCGGCCGGGGTGAGGAGAGGCAGCACGGACAGCGCGTCCTCCGGCCGCCCGGCGACACCCTGCAGGAGGGTTTCCAGATGGCCGATCAGCCGCATCAGGGTGACGGCGTCGAAGAGGTCCGTGTTGTGGACGAGCGCGACGATCAGCCCCTGCTCCTGCTCCTCCAGGTAGAGCTCCAGGTCGAAGCGGGTCGTCCCGGTCTGCACCGGAACCGCGGTCAGGCGGGCTCCGCCCTGGAGCTTCTCGGTCCGCGGCGGAACGTTCAGAAAGTTGAACAGAACCTGGAACAGGGGCGGGTGGCTCAGGCTGCGCTCGGGCGCCAGCGCCTCCACCAGCCGTTCGAAGGGGAGGTCCTGGTGGGCGAAGGCGTCGAGCGCCGTCTGCCGCACCTGGTCCAGGAGCTCCGCGAAGGAGAGGCCGGGCCCCAGGCGGGCGCGCAGGGGCAGGAGGTTCAGAAAGCAGCCGATGAGCGGCTCGATCTCCCGCCGGGTCCGTCCGGCCACCGGCGTCCCCACCACCAGGTCGTCCTGGCCTGTGACGCGGTGGAGCAGCGTGTGGCACGCGGCCAGGAGCAGCATGTAGGGAGTGGCGTCCCGCCTGCGGGCGAGGGCGCGCAGCGCTTCGGCCAGGCGGGGGGAGAACCGCGCCGTGAGCCGGTTGCCGCGGAAGCTCTGGAGCGCCGGCCGCGGCCGGTCGGCCGGCAGGCCGGTCACGCCCGGAGCCCCGGCGAGCTGGCCGCGCCAGAAGCCGATCTGCTCCTCCAGGGCCGCGCCCGTGAGCCAGGCGCGCTGCCAGGCCGCGAAGTCGGCGTACTGCACGGGCAGCTCCGGCAGCGCCGGAGCCGTCCCTTGAGACAGCGCGGCGTAGAGCGCCGTGAGCTCGGCGAAGAGGACGGTCGCCGACCAGTTGTCGACCGCGATGTGGTGCGCCGTGATCACGAGCAGGTGCTCGCCGGGTCCGAGCCCGAGGAGCAGCGAGCGCATCACCGGGCCCTTCGCGAGATCGAAAGGGCGCCGGCTCTCGGCGGTGGCCAGGCGCGCGGACTCGGCCCGCCGGGCCGCGTCCGGCAGGGAGCCCAGGTCCGCGACCGGCAGCGGGAGGCGGTCCTCCAGAGGGGGATGGACGACCTGGACCGGCTCCTCCGCGCCCTCGGCGTAGGTCGTGCGCAGCACCTCGTGACGCCGGCCGATCCGGTCCAGGGCGGCCGCCAGGAGGGGCTCCTCCAAGGGGCCGCTCAGGCGGATGGCGAAGTGCTCGTTGTAGGTGAGCCCCCCGGGCTCGAAGCGGTCCAGGAACCAGAGGCGCCGCTGGGCGAACGAGAGCGGGAAACGGTCTCCTTCGGGAGCTCCGCGGCGGGGGAGGCGGGGGATTCCCGGCGCCGGGAGGGGCGCCGCGCCCTCCTTCTTCTTGAGGCGCCGGGCGAGCAGCTCCAGCTTCTCCGGGGAGAGCCCGGCGAGCTTCTGGCGCACGTCCGCGACCGGGGGGGCGGCGGGCGCCGGAGACGCCGGAGCGAGGCCGGTCAGGAACCGCTCGTACGGCTCGATGCCGAGACCGGCGACGAACTGCGCCGCGGCGCGCCGGGACGCCTCCGAGATCCGCTCGTATTCCGCCCGGTCGGAGAGCAGGGCGCAAAGCTCCGCCTCCCAGGGGGCGAGGTCCTGCTCCGGCACCACGGGGACCGGCATCCGCCGGTCGTCGAGCTGCTCCTCGTAGCGTTCGATGGGCCGCACCGGCACGATCCGGGTCACGCCCAGGCCGGCTTCCGGCAATCCCCCCTGGTCGCTGGTCAAGACCGGGATGCCGCGCAGCAGGGCCTCGATTACGACCTGGCCGAACGCCTCACCCCACAGCGAGGGGACGATGAGGATCCGGATCTGCGCGAAGAGCTCGTCTACGTCGTCCACGGCGGGAAGCAGCGTCACGTTGGGCAGCGCCGCGAGCCGGTCGCGGTCCGCGGCCGTGGTGCTCCAGGTGGGGACCGCCGCGAAGGCCACCCCGGGCATCCGCTCTGCGAGCCCGGCGAAGATCGCGAGCCCCTTGATGCCCGAGGGGTTGATCATCGCGACGTAGCCGCGGTCGAAGGCGGCGAGCGCCGGGAACGGGCCGGAGCCGTAGGCGGGCGAGTAGACGACCGTGGAGTCGAGCCCGGCCCAGCGGGAGAGGTACTCCTGCATCGCGCGGCTGACGGTGAGAAGGCCCGCGGTCCGCCGCAGGAGGGCGGTCTTCGCCTCATCCGCCGCGAACGCGGCAGGGCCGAAGGGCAGGGTCGCCGGGCTGTGCGCCAGGTAGACCACCCGGGAGGGAGACGCCTCCAGGGCCGCCTGCAGAATCTCGCCACTCGGATCTTCCGAGACGATCGTCCAGTCGGGATCGAACGTGCGGATCTGGCGCACGGCCTCGGACCGCAGGTCGAGCCCCCCGGTCACGGCGTGGACTTCGACCCCCTCGTCCAGGAACACGGCCTCCTCGGCACTCTGCGGCGCCACCACGCGGCAGGCGTGTCCCAGCGCCGCCAGGCCCTGGAGGAGGAGGCGGTTCGCCTTGTGGGCGCCGCCCGGCGTGAAGAGATAGTCCAGCGGCTGGACGAGCAGGATCTTCATCCGCCGCCGGCCCGCGGCGTTTTGCGCTGCCAGGCCTTCCAGGTAGCCCGCGAAGAGGTCGATCCCCAGGCCGGCGACGAAGTCGTGCGCCGCCCGTCGCGACTCCCGGGAGAGCCGCAGGTACAGGGCCCGGTCCCCGAGCAGCCGGCGCAGGGTCTCCTCCCACGGCCCGGGATCCTGCTCGGGGACGACGGCCACCGGGATCTTCCGCTCGTCGAAACGCTCCTCGTAGCGCCGGATCGGGCGGACGGGCAGGACGTAGTCGACGCCGAGCTTGGCTTCCGGCAGGCCGCCCACGTCGCTCGCCAGCACCGGAATGCCGCGCAGCATGGCCTCGACCGCGACCTGGCCGAAGGCCTCTCCCCAGAGCGAAGGCGCGAGGAGGACCCGCGTCTCCCGGAAGATCTCGTCGACGTTCGCGGCCGGTTGCAGGATGCGGACGTTCTCCAGGGCCGCCAGGGCCTCCCGGTCCTCCGCGGTCGTGCCCCAGGTGGGAACGGCGGCGAACGCCACCTCCGGCAGGCGCCGCGCCAGCTCGAGGAAGATCGAGATCCCCTTGACGGCGCAGGGATTGATCAGGGTGACAGAGCCGCGGTCGAAGTCCCCCAGCTCGGGGAACGGCCCGGCGCCGTAGACCGGGAAGCGCAGCAGGACCGAATCGAGGCCGGCCCAGCGCCGGATGTAGTCCCGGATGTACCCGCTCACCGCCACGATGCCCGCGGTGCGGGCGAGCAGCGCGGTGCGGGCGGGGCTCTGCAGGAAGCCGTCGGGGCCGAACGGCAGGTGGAGCGTGGTGTGGGCGAGATAGACGGCGTGCGGCGAGGCCTCGACCGCCTCTTCGAGGAGGATCTGGGCCGGGTCTTCGGAGGACACCAGGACCCGGTCCGGCGCCAGCTCGCGCAGCCGGGCCGCCGCGCGGGCGCGCAGAAGCGCCCCGTCGGGCACCGCCTCCACCTCGACTCCGGCGTGCCGGAACGCCGTGGCCCCGCTGCCGCTCGCCGTTCCGAGCACGTGGCACTCGTGCCCCTGGGCCGCGAGCTGCTCGAGCAGCAGCCGGTTCGCCTTGTTCGCTCCCCCCAGGGAAGGGATGTAGGCCGAGCTCTGAAGGAGAAGGATCCGCATGGCCCGCTACCCGGCCTCGCTCTCCAGCAGCGCGCGGATCTCCTCCTCGGAGAGCCCCTCCAGCTCCAGCAGGGCCGACGCCAGGTCGTCCTCGTCCGCCTGGCCGACCTGGAAGCGGGCGATGGCCTGCGCCAGGCCGGCGACCGTGGGCGTCGACTCGAACAGCGCGGACAGCGGGACGTTCACCGCGAAGACGTCGCGCACCCGGGCCATGAGCCGGGTGGCGAGCAGCGAGTGGCCACCCAGATCGAAGAAGTGATCGTCGATGCCGATGGGCTCGACGCCCAGGAGCTCCTGCCAGATTCCGACCAACGTCTCCTCGACGGGCGTGCGCGGCGGAGCATAGGGGACGCCCGTGGTCCGGCCTCCCCCCTCGGGGTCGGGCAGGGCCTTGCGGTCGATCTTGCCGTTCGGGGTGAGCGGGAAGGCGGGCAGGACCGCGAAGAGCGAGGGGACGAGGAGCGCGGGCAGGCGCCGGCCCAGGTCCTCGCGCAGGGACGGGATCGCGACCGTCTCCCCGGGAACGGGCACGATCCAGGCCGCCAGCCGCGCCTCGGGGCCCGCCCCGAGGACCCCGGCCACCGCCTCGCGTACGCCCGGGCAGGCCGAGAGAGCCGCTTCGACCTCGCCGAGCTCGATGCGGACCCCCCGCACTTTGACCTGGTGGTCGAGCCGGCCCAGGAAGTCGACGGCCCCTTCGGGCAAGCGGCGGGCCAGGTCCCCGGTGCGGTACAGCCGGCCGCCGGGCTCGGGGCTCCAGGGGTCGGGGACGAACCGCCCGGCCGTCAAGTCCGGGCGCCGCCAGTAGCCGCGGGCCACCTGGACGCCTCCGATGCACAGCTCGCCCGCCACGCCGACCGGAGCCTCGCCGCCCGCGGCGTCCAGGAGGTGGATGCGGGTGTTCGCGACCGGATGGCCGATGGGGACCGGCCGCGCGCCGCTCTCGCGAGCCGCGGGCCACCAGGTGACGTCCACCGCCGCCTCGGTCGGCCCGTAGAGGTTGTGGAGCTCGACCCGGTCTCCGAAGCGGGCCCGGAAGCGGCGGACGAGCTCGCCCGAAAGGGCCTCGCCGCTCACGATCACGCGCCGGAGCGAGACGCAGGAGTCGAGGTCCGGCTCCTCCAGGAAGGCGTGCAGCATGGAGGGGACGAAGTGCAGCGTGGTCACTCCGGCCGTGGCGATCCGCCGCACCAGGTAGGCGGGGTCCTGGTGTCCCCCCGGACGGGCGAGGACGAGCCGCGCGCCGGTCATCAAGGGCCAGAAGAGCTCCCACACCGAGACGTCGAAGCTGGTCGGGGTCTTCTGCAGCACCCGGTCGGCCGCGGTCAGGGGGAAGGCCTGCTGCATCCAGAGCAGGCGGTTGACGATCCCCCGGTGGGTGTTCATCACCCCCTTGGGACGGCCCGTGGAGCCCGAGGTGTAGATCAGGTAGGCCAGGCGGTCTGCGCCGCCGCCCCTCGCCGCGAGCGGTGGGCCGCCGGGCGGCCAGGTCTCCACGGCATCCAGGCAGAGCGTCACCGCGCCGCTCCCGGGGAGGGAGGAGAGGAGGCGCTTCTGGGTGAGGAGGACGCGCACTCCCGAGTCCTCCAGCATGAGCTCCAGGCGCTCGCGCGGATAGTCGGGATCGATCGGCACATAGGCGCCGCCGGCCAGCAGGGTGCCGAGAAGGCCGGTCATCATCGCCGGCGACCGTTCGGCCGCGATCCCGACGAGCGATTCCGGCTCCACCCCGAGAGATCCCAGGGTGGCCGCGAGCTGGCGGGAGCGGTCGAGGAGCTCCCGGTAGGTCACCTGGAGGTCGTCGTCCTCGACGGCCACCGCCTCGGGGGTCTGCTCCGCCTGCTCGACGATCCGCTCGTCGAGCGTCCGCTCGAGATCCCAGGGGACGGCGGTGGCGTTCCAGGCGGCGAGCTGTGCACGCTCGGCGTCACCCAGGAGCGGCAGCTCGGAGCTCCGGCGGCCGGGATCGCCTTCGGCCACCCCGCGGAGCAGGTTGCCGAGATGCCCGAGCATCCGCTCGGCCGTGGCGGGATCGAAGAGGTCGGTGTTCCACTGCAGAGAGGCGGCGAGATCGCCGTCCAGCTCCGCCGCCATCAGCGTCAGGTCGAGCGCGGAGCCAGGGGGCGTGAGGGCCACGGATTCCAGCTCCAGCCCGCCCACGGTCAGGCGGACGCCGGGCTCGCCCAGGGCGAAGGCGGCGAGCGGCTGGAGATCGGGCGACGCCGCTTTCTGCAGGGTGAGCATCACCTGGAAGACCGGAGAGCGGCCCGTGTCGCGTTCCGGGCGGAGACGCTCGGTCAGGAGGGCGAAGGGGAAGTCCTGGTGCTCGAACGCGTCCAGGGCGGTCCGCCGGACGCGGCCGAGGAGCTCGTCGACCGTGGGGTCTCCCGCCACGTCGGCGCGCAGGGGGATCGGGTTGACGAAGTACCCCACGAGGCCGGCCAGACGGTCGCCGAAGCGGCCGGCCATCCGTCCCGAGGTGGGGGAGCCGACCACGAAGTCCTCCTGGCCGCTCCAGCGGGCGAGGAGGGCCTCGAAAGCGGCGAGGAGGACCATGAACGGAGTGCTGCCGCTCCGGTGCGCCAGCCCGCCGAAGCGGACGCGGTGCGCAGCGCCGCGGAAGGTCTGCGCCGGAGGGCGCGGGCGGTCCGTCGGCAGGTCCAGGGGAGGCGCGCCGGCCAGCCGCTGGCGCCAGAAGCTCCACAGCCGGTCGCCCCAGGCTCCGGCCAGGGCCCGCTCCTGCCAGCGCGCGAAGTCGGCGAATCGCGTCGCCAGGGGGGGCAGCTCGGCGCCCGCGTAGAGCGCTCCCAGCTCCCGCACGATCACGGCGAGCGACGCGAAGTCGGCCACGGCGTGGTGCACGGCGAGAACCAGGAACGCCCCGTCCGGCCGGGTGAAGAGAGCGGCGCGGAAGACCGGGCCCCGCTCCAGGTCGAACGGCCGGAAGGCCTCCTCCGCGAGGCGGCGCCGCAGCGCCTCGCCGCTCCAGCGGGTCGCATCCTCGCGGGTGAAGGCGGCTTCCGCCCGCACCGGCAACCGCTGCACCGGGCCGTCCGCGCGGGAGAAGAACGTGGCGCGGAGAGCGTCGTGCCGGTCGACCAGAGACTCCAGGGCGCGCCGGAGCGCCTCGGGGTCGACGTCCGCGGGGAGGAGCGCCGCCCCGGCCAGGTTGTAGGCCGCGCTGTCCGGAGCGAGCTGGTGCAGATACCAGAGCGCCCGCTGCCCGGCCGAGAGCGGAGCCTCGCTCTCTCCCCAGCTGCTGCCCGGGCCCGGCAGCGGGGGAGGCTCCGGCCCCTCGGCACCGGCTTCGAGGGAGGCGGTGAGCTTCGCGGCCAGCTCCGCGGCGGAGGCGCCGCCCAGCAGCTCGGCGAAGGGTGCGCTCACTCCGAGGGCCCCTTCCATCTCCGCCTTGAGCTCCGCCGCGGAAAGAGAATCGAGGCCGAGCGAGCCGAGCGGCGCGCCGGCCGTCACCTGGGAGAGAGGGAGGCGGAGGACCGCGGCGGCGCGCTCGCGAACGAAGGCCTCCAGGGCCTCGCGGCGGGCTGCCGGCTCCAGCTCGTTCAGGGACGCCGGATCGAAGTCCGTTGCCCGGTCGCTCGCCTCGGCCGCTTCGGCGGAGAGAGCGCTGCGCCCCACCTCGGAGAGACCGCCGGATCGCCAGGCATCGCGGCAGGCGAGCCGCCGCACCTTGCCGCTGGAGGTCTTGGGCAGCGTCTCCGGCCGGATCAGGACCACCTCCGCCACGCTCACGCCGTGCTCTTCCGCAACCGCCCGGCGCACGGCGGCGGCGATCTCTTCGACTCCAGCTCGGGCGTGGCGCGTCACCTCGTGGACGAGCACCAGCCGCTCCTCTCCGTCCAGATCGACGGAAAAGGCGGCCCCGCCCCCGGGGCGCAGATCGCCGTGGCTCCGGCCCGCGGTCCGCTCCAGGTCCTGCGGATAGTGGTTGCGGCCGCGCAGGATGATCAGGTCCTTCAAGCGGCCGGTGAGGAACAGCTCGCCGTCCGCGAGGAAGCCGAGATCGCCGGTGCGCAGGAAGGGGCCTTCGCCGTTCGCGAGACGGGCCCCGAACGTTTCAGCCGTCTCGTCCGGCTTTTCCCAATACCCTCGAGCGACGCTCGGTCCGGCGACCCAGATCTCTCCCACCCGGTCCGGCGGACAGGGCTCTCCCGAGACGGGGTCGACCACGCGAACGGTCTGCATCGCCGCGCCGCAGCCCACGAGCTCCCGGCGCCGGGAAGCGTCCGCCGCCGCGGCGACCTCGTGCCCCTCGAGGGCCGTGGCGTCCAAGACCTCGATCCGGGGACCGTCCTGCCGCCAGGCCGACACCAAGAGCGTCGCTTCGGCGAGGCCGTAGCAGGGGCGCAGCGCCTCGGCGCGGAAGCCGCACGGCCCGAACGCTTCCGCGAACCGGCGGAGCGTCTCGGCCCGCACCGGCTCGGCGCCGTTGAAGGCCACCCGCCACGAGGACAGGTCGAGGCCCGCGCGCTCGGCCTCCGGGACCTTCTGCACGCACAGCTCGTAGGCGAAATCGGGGCCGCCGCTCGTCGTGGCGCGGAAGCGCGTGATGGCCTCGAGCCAGCTCGCCGGCCGTTGCAGGAAAGCGCCGGGAGACATCAGGTAGCACGGTGCGCCCACGTAGAGCGGCTGCAGCACGGTCCCGATCAGTCCCATGTCGTGATGGAGCGGGAGCCAGCCCAGGACCACCGAGCCGGACGACTGCTCGAAGGCGCGGCGGATCAGCTCTTCGTTGTGGAGGAGATTCCCGTGGCTGACCATCACCCCTTTCGGGGTCGCGGTCGAGCCGGAGGTGTACTGCAGGAAGGCCAGCTTCTCGGGGTCCGGCTCCGGCTCCCGCCAGTCCGCGGCCCCCTCGGCGGGCAGGGACATCCAGAGCGCGGAGCGCAGCTCCGGCATCCCGGCGGCGGCGCTCTCCAGGGCCGTCAGCCGGTCGGCGGACGTCAGCGCAACCCGCGGGCGGGCGTCGTGGAAGATGGCCTGCAGGCGCGGATCGGTGCCGCGGCGGCGTGGCGGCAGGGCCGGCACCGCGACGGCGCCCGCATAGAGGCAGCCGAAGAAGGCGACGACGAAGTCGAGACCCGGAGGAAAGAGCAGGGCCACGCGCTCCCCGGCCGCCCCGATCTGCTGCAAGGTCCCGCCCAGAGCGCGGGCGCGGGCATCGAGCTCCGCGAAGGTGAGCCGCTCCTCGATCTCGCCCTGAACCAGAAGGGAATAGGCTGGGAGGTTCCCATGTCTCGCAGACTGCTCGCGCAGAGATTGAACGATCGTATGCGTTTTGCTGGCCATCGGCAGGTGGATTTCTCGTGTAAGACCGTGGTCATGTACGACCTTCAATAGTTAGATGTGTCGCTAGGGGCCGCTGCGGGACAAACCCTTCGGGACCTCAAGGAGGGGTCGCCTCGTGCTAGTCTCCACCGGCTTCGCGGAGGGACTGCCATGGCCACGATCGCCTTCCTGATCGAGCACGAGGAAGGGCATCTGAACCCGACCTTCCGGCTCGCCCGGCGGCTCGCGGCGCGGGGTCATCGCCTCGTCTACCTGGGCCTTCCCGACGGTGGGGATCTCGTTCGCGGACAGGGGTTCGAATTCGTTCCGATCCTCGAGGACCTCTTCCCGCGAGGCACGATCCGCACCCTGCGCGGGATGGCCCGGATGGGCGACCGCGCGGAGACGGTGGCCGAGATCGGGGCCGCGGCGCGGGCGGGGCCGGGCTCGGCCTACGCCCGCTCCTTTCGGGGGATGCTGGACGGCGATCCGGCGCTCGACCGGGCGATGCGGGAGCTGCGGCCGGACCTCGTCGTCCTGACCAGCTCCTACGTTCCGCACGCGGTCATCCTGCGCAACCGCTACCGTCTCCCGATCGTGATCCTGACCACGTTCCTGCGGAGCTTTCCGAAGTCCGAGTACGCCGCCGAGCTCGGCCGCCTGCTCATGTACCTGGGAGGCGCCAAAGAGCAGCTCGCCGCCCTGCTCGCGGAGGCCGGCCCGGCGCGGGCGGCCGAGCTCGCGCCACGCATCCTGGCGCAGGTGCTGCGGATGCGCGAGCTCATCCTCTGCCCGCAGGACCTCGAGCTGCCCGGCCAGTCCCACGAGCGCGAGCCCGAGGTCCACTACGTGGAGCCCAACGTCGACCTCGAGCGCCGGACCGAAGGGGCTTTCCCCTGGGAGGCCCTCGATCCGTCGCGGCGCCTCCTCTACGTGTCCCTGGGCAGCCAGAGCTACGTCGCGGGCCGCGAGCGGGTGGCGGGCCTGCTGCGCGCCGTGGTCCAGGCCTTCGCGAGCCGGCCGGACTGGCAGGTGGTCCTCTCCACCGGCTCGCTCCTGGACCCGGCGGAGATCCCGGCTCCCCCGGGAGGGATCGTCACCGCCTGGGCCCCCCAGCTCGAGATCCTGCGCCGGGCCTCCGTGGCCGTGACGCACGCCGGGCTGGGGACGATCAAGGAGTGCATCGTCTGCGGCGTCCCCCTGGTCGTCTTCCCTTTCCTTCTCGAAGACCAGCCGGAAAACGCCCGCCGCGTGGCCTTGAAGGGCCTGGAGATCAACGCGCGCCGCGTGGTGCATCACGGCCTGGGGGTCCAGGGCGATCTTCAGAACGTCTCCGCCGCCGCCATCGCCGCGCTCGTCGATCAGGCCGACCATCCCGGTCTGCGCGAAACCATGGAACGCATGCGGCAGCGCTTCCTCGCCGTGGAGAGCTCCGGAATCGGGGTTCGCCTGATCGAAGAGCGGCTCGGAGAGAAGCCATCGCCACCCTAGCCCTCCTGATCGAGCACGAGGAAGGGCACCTGATCCCGACCTTCCGGCTCGCCCGGCGCCTCGCGGCGCGGGGTCATCGCCTCGTCTACCTGGGCCTTGCGGACGGCGGCGACCTCATCCGCCGGCAGGGGTTCGAGTTCGTGCCGATCCTCGAAAGCCTGTTTCCGGCCGGCACGGCGCGCACCCTGCGCGAAATGGCGCGGACCGCGGGAGATGCGGCGGGGGAGGGGAGGATGGCCGAGATCGCGGCGGCCGCAGCGGCCGGGCCCGCCTCGGTCCATGCCCGCTCCTGGCGCGGGCTCCTGGCCGGCGACGCCGGGCTGGACCGGACGATTCAGGAGCTGCGTCCGGACCTCTTCATCCTGACCAGCTTCTACGTGCCGCACGCCCTGGTTCTGCGCAACCGCTACCGCCTCCCCATCGTCCTCCTGAACACCATCCTGCGGACCTTTCCCAAGTCCGAATACGCGACCGCGATAGGCGGCCTGCTGGTCGGCTCCAGCGAGATCCGGGAACAGCTGGCCGCCCTGCTTTCCGGGGGCGGTGCCCCGGAGCCGCAGCGGGCCGCCCAGCTCGCGCCGCGCCTCCTGGCGCAGGTGCTGCGGATGCGCGAGCTGATCCTCTGTCCCCGGGAGCTCGAGCTGCCGGGCCAGTCTCACGAGCGCGAGCCCGAGGTCCACTACGTGGAGCCCAATGTCGATCTCGAGCGGAGGACCGAGAGCGACTTTCCCTGGGAGGCCCTCGACCCGTCGCGGCGGCTCCTCTACGTCTCTCTGGGCAGCCAGAGCTACCGCGCGGGACGGGAGCGGGTCACGGGTTTTCTGCGCGCCGTGTCCGAAGCCTTCGCCGGCCGTCCGGACTGGCAGGTGGTCCTCTCCACGGGCTCGCTCCTGGACCCGGAGGAGATCCCCGCGCCTCCGGGGGGGATCGTCACCGCCTGGGCCCCCCAGCTCGAGCTTCTGAAGCGGGCCGCGGTCGCCGTGGCGCACGCCGGGCTGGGGACGATCAAGGAGTGCATTCTCTGTGGCGTGCCGCTGGTCACCTTCCCTTTTCCAATCAACGACCAGCCGGACAACGCCCGCCGTGTCGTCCATCACGGCCTGGGGGTGAGCGGCGACCTCCGGAGCGTCTCCGCCGCCGGGATCGCTTCCCTGGTCGAGCAGGCGGACCGCCCGGCCGTGCGGGACTCCGTGGAGAGGATGCAGCGGATCTTTCTCGACGCGGAGAGGTCGGCGGCCGGGGTCCGCCTGATCGAAGAGCTGCTCGCCCTTCAGAGCTGAGCACGCGAGGGGATCGTCAGCGCCCCAGGGGCTCGTACTCGCGGCCCGGCGGCAGCTCCTTCAGCACGAGCCCGGTCTCGTCCGCCAGATAGTCGTATCCGGAGGCCTGGAACTTGCGGCCGGGATCGAGCTGGTTGTAGCGGTCCCGCCGCGCGGCCCGGTCGCGGGGATCGATCATGCGCAGGTGGTAGAACACCAGGTCGGCGGAAGGGTAGCCCAGGCGGGGGCGGAAACCGTTGAGCGGGGCCCACTGGCCGTGGAGCTGGCGCATGTCGTAGCGCAGCCCCGGGACGTTCTTGAACAGCCGGGCCCGCAGCTTCGTCCCCCAGACGCCGTCCGCCCGGTAGGTCCGCGGGCTGTTCCAGAGCTCGTAGAGCCGGAGGGTGTAGGCCAGATCGCCCCTCTTCTCCCCCTTCTGGATCTCGGCCTCGGCCCGGGTGCGGAACTCCCGCTCCAGCCGCTCGTCGGCGTCCAGCCCGATCATCCAATCCGGCTGGTGCCGGAGCGCCGCCTCGATGACCCGGCTGTGGTTGACCCCATCGTCCCACACGTGAGGGTCGCGGGGAGGCAGGCGGACCAGCTCGAGCACCCCGGGCTGAGCGCCGGCGAAATCTCCCGAGCCGTCCGTCGAGCCGTCGTCGAGCGCCACGATGCCGTCGACGTGGGGCAGCACGTTCTCGAACCAGCCGGGGAGAAAGCGCATCTCGTCGTGGAAAGCGAGAAGCGCGAGCAGTCGGGGCCGCTGGGTCGTTTTCATACAATCCCTGGGTGTGGAGCGTGAAGAAAGCGGGACACCGGGAGTGATAGTCTTGGCTCCCGATGACTTCCCATTCTCCAGGTGTTGCGGTGGTGAGCGGGGGCGGCTCCGGGCTGGGGCGCGAGATCGCCCTGGAGCTCGCGCGCCGGGGCTACGCGCTCGCCCTTCTCGGCCGGCGGCAGGCCCCCCTCGAAGAGACGCTGGATCTGGCCGGCGCCCGAGAGAACGGAGTGATCCTCCCTTGTGACGTGCGGGACGACGTGGCCCTCGAGCGGTGCGCGGAGGAGATCCACGCCCGCTGGGGCGCGGCCGACCTGGTGGTGCCGGCGGCCGGGGTGACGGTGATCGCGCCTCTCGAGGAGACGACGGCGGACGATTTTTCGGCGGTGCTCCAGACCAACCTGACCGGGGCCTTCTACCTGATCCGTGCCCTCCTTCCCGCGATGAAGAAGCGGGGGAGAGGGTGGATCTTCCCCCTGCTCTCCGTGGCCGCGCGGCGCGGGTTCCCCGGCTGGTCCGCCTACTGCGCGAGCAAGTGGGGGCTGGCAGGGCTCGTGGCCGCGCTGCGCGAAGAGCTTCAGGGGACGGGCATTCGCATCACCGCTCTCTATCCAGGCGCGACCGATACGCCGATCTGGGACCGTCTGCCGGGGGATTGGAACCGCGCCGCCATGGTGCCGCCTCGCGAGGTGGCCCGTGCGCTCGCCTACGTGCTCGACGGCGATCCGGCGGCGCTCGTCGAGGAAGTGCACCTGGGCCCCGCCGGGGGCGCGCTGTGACGGCCCTCCTCCTGCTCACTCCATTCCTCCCGCTGCTCGCCGCCGTGCCCGGAGGGAAGTGGCTCCTTCCGCTCCTGGCGCCCCTCACGCTCTACCCGGCCTTCCGGGTGCGCGTGCGGGAGCGCGACTACCTGGGCGCGTGGACGCTCGGCATCGTCTGGGCCTTCCTGTTGAGCGTGGGGGTGATCCTTCTCGTCTTCTACCTGCCGGACGCGGCGCGGGAGGG
>DATEIO010000277.1:0-3805 GCA_035278895.1 Thermoanaerobaculia bacterium
TCGAAAACCTGGAACACAGCGGCGATCGGCAGGAGCAGGACCGTCATGGCGATCACCGCCGGATCCTTCGTATAGAGGCGGGCCAGAGGCTCGGGAAACGCGCCGAAGAGGGCCGCGAAGAGGAGCATGACGCCGCCTCCGAGCACGAGGCAGACCGCGGCGGCCCGGCGGGCCCCCGGCATGTCGCCCCGGCCGATGGCGTTGCCCACGCGGGTGGCGGCGGCTCCAGAGATGCCCAGGGGCACCATGAAGGAGAGGCTCGCCAGGTTGATCGCGATCTGGTGGCCGTCGAGCTGGGCGATCCCCATGCGGCCCATGAGCAGAGCGACCGTGGCGAACACCAGCAGCTCGACCGAGTTGTGGAGGCCGATCGGGATGCCGATCCGCAGCATCAGGTAATAGCCGCGCCACGCCAGGGCCGCGGCGTCGAATCCCCGCCAATAGCGGGAGAGCTGGTGGCGGGACGCCCAGAGCATGTAAAGGAACATGGCCCAGCGGCAGGTCGAAGTGGAGTAGGCCGAGCCGGGTACGCCCAGGGCCGGGAAGCCGAAGTGGCCGAAGATCAGGAGGTAGTTGCCGGCGAGGTTGGCGATGTTGCCGAAGACGATCGCCACCATGGCGGGGCGCACCACGCTCATGGCCTGGAGCGTCTGGCGCAGGACGATGAAGAGGAGATAGGCCGGAATCCCCCAGATGATGCCCCGGGCAAAGGTCGCCGCCCCGTCGATCACCGTCGGAGGCTGTCCGAGGAAGCGGAGGAGCCACCTCACGTCCCAAAGGGCGAGCGAAAAAGGAAGAGTCAGGCCCAGGGCCATGACCGCCCCGCGCTGGAGATGGTCGCCGATGGCCCGGTCGTCGCCCGCGCCGTACGCCTGGGCGATCAGGGCATCGAGCGCGGTGATGACGCCGTAGCCCACCATGAGCAGGACAATGGTGACGATGTGCCCCAGAGCCCCGGCCGCGAGCGCCTCGGCCGAGAGGCGGCCGAGCATGATGGTGTCCACCACGCCCATGAGCATGATGCCGAGCTGCACGGACGCCACCGGAACCGCCAGACGGACGGCTTCGGAGATCTCGCGGCGGAGGGCGTCGGATCGGATCATGGGGTCGTAAGGCTACTATAGGAACGATGGACCCCCTCTCAACCCTCACGATCTCCAAAGAACAAGCCGGCCAGACTCTCTCCGCCCTGGTGCGCGAGATCCTCCCCGGCACGTCATGGAGCAAGGCGCGGGAGCTCTGTGGGAGCGGCCGGGTGCTCGTGGACGGCGTCGTGTACACCGATCCGGCGCGGCGGATGGTGGCGGGGGAGCGGATGGAGATCCGGCTCGGCGGTCCGGCGCGGCGGCGGGAGGCGCTGACGGACCTGGTCGCCCATTTGGACGCGGACGTGGCGGTGGTCCGCAAACCCGCCGGGATTCTGACCGTCCCCTTCGAGCGCGACGACCGGGATACCCTGATCGCCCTCGCCCGCGTGGCGATTCGCCGGATCGAAGGGGGCAAAGGGGGGCCGACTCTCCGCGCGGTCCAGCGGCTGGACAAGGAGACGTCCGGCCTCGTGGTGTTCGCCCGGAACGTCTCCGCGCAGCGCGATCTCCAGGAGCAGCTCGGGGAGCACACGGTCCTGCGCCGGTATCAGGCCCTCGTTCACGGCACAGCGGAGGACGCGGTCTACGAGACGCAGCTCTTGGCCGACCGCGGGGACGGCCTGCGCGGCTCCTGGGGCGTGTTCCGCCCCGCCAAGGGCCAGCCGCCCGAAGGGGCCCGGGAGGCGATCACCCGGGTGACCGTGCTCGAGCGGCTCGCCGGGGCCACGCTCGTGGCCTGCGAGCTCGAAACCGGCCGCCAGCACCAGATCCGCATCCACCTCGCGGAGGCCGGGCATCCGCTGGTGGGGGAGACGGTCTACATCCGCGACCATCGAGGGCCCATTCTTCCCGCGCCCCGTCCCATGCTCCACGCCGCGGTCCTGGGGTTCGTCCACCCCCGGACCGGACGGTCCCTCCGCTTCGAGGACCCGCCACCCGCCGATTTCGAGGCCGTTTTAGAAAGGCTGCGGAGAAAGCAGGCCTGAAACAAAGTACGATTGAATTCGTAGGGGTGGGTGCCGGAAAGGAGGGCGTCTGTGAAATCTCTGGCCCAGGACCTGCGATACGCCGTTCGACTTCTGCTCAAAAGCCCCGGATTCACCCTGCTCGCCGCGATCACCCTGGCTTTGGGGATCGGCGCGAACGCGGCCATTTTCAGCGTGGTCAACAGCGTGCTGCTGCGGCCCCTCCCGTACCAGTCTCCGGACCGGCTGATGATCGTGTTCAGCCAGTTCCCCTCGATGAATTTCGACCGCTTCTGGGTGGATCCCATGGAGTACTGGGAGTACCGCCAGAAGAACCGGAGCTTCGAGAAGCTCGGCGCCTACGTGACCGGGGCGGTCAACGTCTCGGGAGGAGAGGAGCCGGTGCGCGCGGATGCGGCCCTGGCCTCGGCGGGGCTGTTCCAGGCCCTGGGAGTGGACGCGCAGCTCGGCCGCTACTATTCGGAGGCGGAGGACCTGCCCAACGCGGAGAAGATGGCCGTGATCTCCGACGGCCTCTGGCGGCGGGTGTTCGGCGCGGACCGGAGCATCCTCGGCAGGCGGATCAAGGTCGACGGCGCGGACCGGACGGTGATCGGCGTCATGCCGCCCGGCTTCGTCCTCGGCCAGGAACGGATCGACGTCTGGATCCCCCTGGCTCTCGATCCGGCCAAGCCCGGGTTCCGCGGCAATCACTACCTCTATCTGGTGGGCCGCCTGAAGCCCGGCGTCACGCTCCCTCAGGCGCGTTCGGAAATGGAGGGGCTCCTCGCCCGCTGGAAGCAGGAGCTTCCGGACGACCACACGCCCGATCCCGAGCGCCATCGCCTGGTGATCCAGCCCTTCCTCGAAGACCTGGTGGGGGAGATCCGGCCGAAGATCCAGCTCCTGATGGGCGCCGTGGGCCTCGTGCTCCTGATCGCCTGCGCGAACGTGGCGAACCTCCTCCTCGCCCGCGCCGAGGCCCGGCAGAAGGAGATCGCGGTGCGCACGGCCCTGGGCGCGGACCGCGGGCGCCTCGTGCGCCAATTCCTCACCGAGAGCGTCGTGCTCTCGCTCCTGGGCGGCGCCCTGGGGCTCGTGCTGGCGTACTGGGGCGTGCGGGCCATCGTGGCCGCGAACCTGGACAGCATCCCGCGGGTGGACGAAATCGGGCTCGACTCCCGGGCCCTCCTCTTCACCCTGGGGATCTCGCTCCTGACCGGCCTTCTCTTCGGGCTTGCCCCGGCCCTCCACGCGAGGACGGGCGCCTTCTTCGATTCCTTGAAGGAGGGCGGCCAGCGGACCACGGCCAACGCGGGCCGACTGCTCCTGCGGCGGAGCCTCGTGGTGGCCGAGGTCGCGCTCGCGGCCATGCTCGTGATCGGCGGCGGGCTCCTGATCCGCAGCTTCTGGCTCCTGACGCAGGTCGACCCCGGCTTCGATCCCAAGGGCCTCCTCTCGCTCCAGATCGCGCTCCCCGACGCGACCTATCCGGACGACCACCAGGTGACCGCCTTCTACGACCGGCTGGTGGATCGCCTGAACCAGCTTCCCGGCGTCGAAGGAGCCGCGGCCGTGAGCGGCCTGCCACCGAACCGGCCGGTCAACGCTAACGACACCGAGTTCGAAGGGGTGCCCGGGCCGCCCAACGGGCCGATCCACAACGTGGATTACTGGCAGTTCGTCTCCCGCGGGTATTTCGACACCCTGGGCATCCCCGTGCTCCAGGGCCGCGCCTTCAACGCGTCGGAC
>DATEIO010000278.1:0-11025 GCA_035278895.1 Thermoanaerobaculia bacterium
GAGTCGATAGAGAATACCACAAAATACGGGAACTTACGCCTCTTGGCCGCCCGGGAGAGGGGGACGCCTGCAGGCGGTATTGCCGTAGGGTGCGCTGTGCGCACGTTTTGGGTGGTGGAAAACAACACGTGCGCACAGCGCACCCTACAAGCACCAATGCTTCAACTACGTCCCCCTCTCCCGGTGGAGGGGGGGGCGATGGGAGAGGGGACAGGGGTGAGGTCTTCGGGGCGGGGGCGCTTCTCCTCAACCTTTCTTTTTCACCTTCGCCCGCGGCAACGCATCCGGATCCCACCGGAACCGATCGAAATCGATCCGCCCCCGCTCGTTGAGCTCCACCCCTTCCTCTTCGAGCAGATGGCGCTGGTATCCCTCCGCCACCCCCAGCCGTCCGGGCCGCTCGCTGATCGTTCCCTGGGCGTTGATTACCCTTTGCCAGGGTACGTTCGAGCCGTCGGGCAGATCCCGCAGCGAGGCGCCGACCTGCCGGGCGCGGCCGGGCAGGCCGGCCAGGGCCGCGACCTGGCCGTAGGTGGCCACCTTGCCCGGCGGGATGCGGCGGATGACGGCGTAGATCTTCGCGTAGGCCTCCCGCGTGCTCGTGGACATGCGGGGAATCGTACCGTTTTCTCTACGCCTTCGCCCCTTTCGCCATCAACAGCTCGATCACGGCGTCCTGCTTGCCCGCCTGGGCGTGGCGGAGGAGCGAAATGCCGTGCGGCCCCTTGAGGTCGACCACCTTGGGATCGTCCGCGAGGAACGCCTTGACGATCTCGATCTTGCCGAGCATGGCGGCACAGAAGACGTCCATGCGGGCGCCTTTCGAGAGCAGGAGCTCGGCGATGCCGCGGTTCCCCATGTGGGAGGCACCGCCCAGGGCGGTCTCCCAGTCTCCGCCGCCCCAGTCCCAGGTCGAGTTGATCACGGCCGGCTTCTGCTCCAGAAGCTGACCGGTCTTTTCCATGTTGCCATGGCCGGCGATCACGAACTCGCGGACCAGCTCGTCGTCGAGGCGGGGTCCGCGGTCGGGGGCCTTCGAGGCCGGCTGCGCCTGCTGTCCTACGAGAGGCACGTCTCCGATCAACACCGCACCCGCGGCCATCAGGGCTCCGCTTTCGAGGAATCGTCTCCGGGATGTCATGGGCGTCTCCTTTCGCAGAAGAGCGTAGGAAACTCGGGGACGGCGCGCATCTGCCGCGAGGAGTAACCGGCCGCCTATGCCTTCCGGCCTAGGACGCCCCTCCCTCCGCCCGGCTATCATCACCCCATGAACGCGATCGCGCGCGAGCACCTTCGCCTGCTCCGCTGGGGCGGCGTGGCAGCCTGGCTCATGGTGGGCCTGCCGATCCTCACGCATCCCATCCAGCGGCCGGCAACGTTCGCGGTGTGGCTCTCGGCGTGGCTGATCTTCGTGGCGGCCTTCTGGATCTCGGCGGACGGCCGGGATCGGCCCCCGGGGGAGGCGCTGGGGCTTCCGGCGCTCCAGGTCGTCTGCGTGGCCGCCCTGGTGCTCACGATCTGCGACGGCTTCGAGGGGGCGCTCCTGGTCCTGGTCGCCATGCAGATCGCACCGCGGGTCCCGCGGCGGACGGGGCTCCTCTGGATCGTGGTCCAGTCGGTCCTCCTCTGCGTGGCGATCTCGATCCACTGGTCTCTCCGGCCGGCTTTGATGCTCGCTCCTCCCTATCTAGGATTCCAGCTCCTCGCGTTTTTCATGATCGAGGCCATCGAGCGCGAGGCACGGGGGCGGGCGGAGCTGGCGGCGGCCAATACGGAGCTTCAGGCGGCGCGGGAGCTTCTCGCCCACAGCAGCCGCGTGGCCGAGCGGCTGCGCATCGCCCGCGAGCTGCACGACGCCGTGGGCCATCACCTCGTGGCGTTGAGCCTCAACCTGGAGGTGGCGTCCCACCAGGTTACAGGCCCGGCGCTGGAGCAGATCCGGATCTCACAGGGGCTCACGAAGCTCCTGTTGACGGACGTCTCCGAGATCGTGGGCACGCTCGGGCGGGATGAGGCGATCGATCTCGCGGCGGCCTTAACAGCGCTCACCTCCGAGATCCCCCGGCCGCAGGTGCACTTGAAGCTCGCCGAGGGGATGACGGTCGAAGACCCCGAGCTCGCCCACCTGGTGTTGCGCTGCTGCCAGGAGATCGTGACCAACGCGGTCAAGCACGCCCGGGCGGAAAACCTCTGGATCGAGGTCGTCCGCGAGGGAGACGCGCTCGGCGTGCGGGCTAGAGACGACGGCCAGGGGGCCGGCCAGATCGCGGGCGGGCGTGGGCTCTCCGGCATGCGCGACCGGCTGGAGACGGCGGGCGGCAAGCTCGAGGTGGAGACGAGCCCCGGCATGGGCTTCGCCGTGGCCGCCCTCGTGCCCCTCCGGAGAGGAGCGTGACGATCCGCCTCCTCCTCGTGGAGGACGAAACGCTCGTCCGCCACGGCATCCGGAAGCTCCTGGAGCTCGATCCCCGCATGGAAATCGCCGCCGAAGCCGGGGACGGCGAAGAGGCTCTGCGCCTGCTCGCGGAAGACCGCCCCGACGTCGTCCTCCTGGACGTCCGCCTCCCGAAGCTCGACGGCCTGGGCGTGCTCCGCGCGCTGCGTCCCCGTTCCGACGCGCCCCCCTGCCTCGTCCTTACCACGTTCGACGACCGGGCGCTGATCCTCGAAGCCATCCGCGAGGGAGCGAAAGGCTTCCTGAGGAAAGACGTCTCCCTCGCCCAACTCGTCCAGGCAATCGAAACCTTGGCGTCGGGAGGGAGCTTCCTTCAGCCGGCGTTGACGGATTCCCTCATGAAGGGACTGGAAGCGGCCCGGGGCACCCTGCCGGACGCGGGAGCCGCGCTCGTCGAGCCGCTGACTCCGCGGGAGACGGAGGTCCTCCGCCTGATGGCTGCCGCCTACACCAACCGGGAGATCGCCGAGGCGTTGGGGACGGCGGAGGGGACGGTGAAGATCCACGTGTCGAACATTCTGGCGAAGCTCGCGGCGCGGGACCGGACGCAGGCGGTGTTGAAGGCGTTGGAGCTGCGGTTGTTGTAATTGGCACCCACGCCCGGAAGGGACGCCAGATTGGCAGGCGAATCCCCCGCCCGAGGACCCTCACCCCAACCCTCTCCCAGCCCCCACCCCCCGACCGGGAGAGGGAGCGCTTGCGAAAGACGTTTGAAGCTCCCTCCTCTCCCGGCGGTGGGAGGGGGCTGGGAGAGGAGGGCTGGGGAGGTGAGGGTCCCGGCGGAGGCAAGACCGTCCCTCTTCAGAGTAGCCCCCCCGAAACCCCCAGGCACGATTTTCGTACGGATATACTCAACCGGGCAGGGTTCATGCCGGAATTGCGCCCGGTGACGCCCCTCCAGGAGAGCGACGTGACAACGAAAGACCGTGCCACGGGACGGGACGTGATTCTCGCGATCGGCGAGAACATGCGTCAGAGCCTTGAGCCGCTGGTGACCAAGACGCTGGCGCCCAGCCTCTACCAGATCTACCTCCATCCGGACGATTACGACCATCTGCGGACGATCTTCGGCGAGCTCGAGACCGAGGCGAAAAAGCTCCTGGACGACGAGCTCACCAAGATGAACCGCGTTCCGGCGGCCCCTCTCGGGAAGCTGCTCAAGACGTTCCGGAAGAAGGGGGCCGAGGAGCCGGCGCCCGCGGAGCCCGCGATGAAGTATGTGAGCGCGGAAGGACGGTGGGTTGTCCGCTTCCAGGAAGACCCCAACGGGGTGCTGAACCCGGGCGACATCGAGGTCGTCTCCGAGTTCGCGCAGCCGCCGTCCGCGGGCTACGGCGCGGGGTCCAAGACCCGCCGGATCTCGACGACGCGGAAGCTGGGACAGACGGACGTGGTGGTGCGCTCGGAGACGGTCGACTCGATCGGGTCGCTCGCCCGGCTCACCTACACGGACAAGCGGGGGCCGCAGACGTTCCTCATGACCAAGCCCGAGATCGTGATCGGCCGCGACGCTCCCGACGTGTGGGTGGACCTTCGGCTCGACACGCTCCCCGATGTCTCCCGCGAGCACGCCCGGCTGCAGCGGACGTCCGAGGGGCAGTTCCGCCTCAAAGACCTGTCCAAGCTCGGCACCACGGTGAATGGCTCGCCGATCCCCAGAAGCCTTGAAAGCGTGGGCGGCGAGGTGAAGGATCTGGACCGCTGGTTCGACCTGCCGGACAAGGCGAAGATCGGCCTGGCTGGTGTCGTGGTCCTCGACTTCGAACGGACGGACCGCGCGTGACCGGCCTCTTCTTCGCCCGCTTGGCCTTTCTCGCCGTCCTCCTCGTCGTGACGGGCGCGGCCGTGTGGTTTGCCGCCCGGGAGAGGGCGTAGAGCCGGTGCCCGTCTCCTCCGCGCGGCGCCTGCTGGCGGCGGCCGGGAGCGATCCCGGGCTCGAACGGGAGAACAACGAGGACCGCTATCTCTGCGATCCCGAGCGGGGGATCTTCGCCGTGATCGACGGCGTGGGCGGCGAGGAGGGGGGCGAGATCGCGGCGCAGACGGCTCTCGACGTGCTGCGTGCCCGCCTCTCCCGCCGGACGACCGATCCGGGCCGGCTCGTGCGCGAGGCCATCGCCCTCGCCAACAAGCAGATCTACGAGCAGTCCCAGCGGGACGAGCGCCTGGCCGGCATGGCCTGCGTGCTCACCGTGGCCGTGCTCGACGGCAACAAGCTCACCGTGGGCCACGTGGGGGACAGCCGGCTCTATGCGCTGCGCTCGGGCGAGATCCGCAAGGTGACCCGCGATCACTCCCCCGTGGGTGCTCGCGAGGACGCGGGCGAGATCTCGGAGCTCGAAGCCATGCGCCACCCGCGGCGGAACGAGATCTTCCGCGACGTGGGCTCCGCCCCCCACGAGCCGGACGACGAGAGTTTCATCGACGTCCAGGAGATCCCCTTCGAGCCGGACGGCGCCATCCTGATCTGCAGCGACGGCCTCTCGGACCTGGTGACCGCCGGGGCGATCCTCGACACGGTCGAATCCCGCGCGAACGATCCCGACGGCGCAGTCGAGGAGCTGATCGCCCAGGCGAACGCCCAGGGCGGCAAGGACAACATCTCGGTGGTGCTCGTGGTCGGCGAGCGCTTCGCCCAGGGCGCGGGCCGCGGCCCCGCCGCCACGGATACGCGGCGAACCGCCCCCGCGGGCCCGGCTCCGGGCACCCCGTGGCGCGCGGTGGCGGTCAAGCCGACTCTGGGGGAGCGGCTGCGGAGCCCGTGGGCGATCCTCCTCTACCTCCTGATCCTCGCGGGCGCGGGCTATCTCTACCGCGAGCCGCTCCTGGATTTCGCCCGGGGCCGGGGATGGCTCCCGCCGCGGCCGGAGGACGTGGTGCTGCGCGTAGGCACGGGCGAGGGGGACCTTCGGACGATCACCGCGGCGCTCGCCCAGGCGCAGCCGGGGCAGACGATCGAGGTCACGCCCGGGATCTACCGCGAGGCCGTGGTGCTGAAGAGCGGCGTCTCGCTCCTCTCCCCGTCCCCGCGCGGCGCGGTGCTCCGCGAGCCCACGGGCACCGGCCCGGTGGTGACCGCCCAGGGGGTGACCGACGCGCGGTTCGTGGGGTTCCGGATCGAAGGGGACGGGCGCACGCCGCTCGCCGTGGGCCTGCGGCTCATCGACTCGGAGGTGGACGTCCAGAACGTGGAGATCGCCGGGGCCACGGTCGCCGGGGTCGAGATCGCCGGGCGCGACCGCTCGTCGATCCGCTTCAGCTCGATCCACGACAACCCGGGCGGCGGCGTGTTCGTGGCCGACGACGCGGCGCCCCTCCTGCTCCAGAACCTGATCTTCAAGAACGGGGCGCTGCCCAACGCGCCGCGGCCCGGGATCGAGATCCGCGACCGGGCGAAGCCGGGGGTGGTGCAGAACCGGATCGAGGACAACGGCGGCCCGGGCATCCTGCTTGCGTCCGAAGCGAACGCGGAGGAGTACTTCCGCTGGAACACCTTCGGCAAGCTCACCCGCGAGCAGGCGATCCGCACCCCGGCCCCGCCGCCGGCCGCACCCGCGGCTCCCCCGGCGCCGGCACCGACCCGCCGTTCCCGAGGAGGGCGCTGACGTGCTGATCCACCAGCAGACCGTGGGCCGGTTCGAGCTTCGCGACTTCCTGGGCCGCGGAATGATCGGCGACGTCTACCTCGCCTGGGACCCCGAGAGCAACAGCGACGTGGCGTTGAAGATCGTCCGCACCGACCGTGCGGACCCGGACATGCTGGAGGCCGAGCGCAACGGCACAGCCCTCCAGGCCCAGCTCGCCCGGGTGGCCCCCCAGGTGGCGGCCGTGTATGAGGAAGGCCAGGCCGGCGACCTCTTCTGGGTGGCCATGGAGTACGTTCACGGCACCGACCTCTCGCGGCTCCTCTCCGGCGGCCGGCGGTTTTCGGAGTCGCGGGCCGTCTCCATCGTCTGCCAGCTCTGCGACATGCTGGAGGCCTGCCACGGGTTCTCCGCGGAGATCGGGGAGCGGCGGATCTTCGGGATCGTCCACGGCGACATCAAGCCCGAAAACATCCGCCTGCAGGACGAGGACCGCGTGCGGGTGCTCGACTTCGGCATCGCCAAGCACCTCTCGCACACGCGCAGATCCACCAAGAACCTTTTCGGGAGTCTCCCCTACACGCCACCCGAGCGGCTGGAAAAGGGCACGGTTGACCTCCACTCGGACCTCTGGGCTGTGGGCGTGGTCCTCTACCGGATGGTGGCCGGCTTTCCGCCCTGGAGCGGGGACGATCCCGAGGAGCTGGAAAACCGCATCCGAAGAGGCGAGCGCCCGGCGCCGCTGCCGCCGGAGGTCTCGCCCGACCTCGCGCGGATCGTCAAGAAGAGCCTCGCCTGGAACGTGGCCGAGCGCTACGCCACGGCCGCGGAGATCAAGGCGGACCTGGAAGCGTTCGCGGCCGGCAAGCCGCTCCCCGTGGCCGGAGCGACGGAAGCTCCCCGCGAGGACGTGAGCGCGACCCGGCGCACCACCGCGCCGCTCGACGCGACGATCAGATCCGGCGAGACCATCCGCACCGACCGCACGGATCGGCCGCCCGTGGAGGCCACGCGCCGCACGGTGGATCCCGAGCCGGTCTCGGAGGTGCCTCCGCCGCCGCCCACGTACGTGCCGCCTCCCCCGCCGCCGGTCGCGACCGCCGCAGCCCCGCCTGTAGTCTCCGAGGCGCCGCGGCGGAGGCCCTGGTCCAACAAGCTCGTGTACCTCCTCGTCTTCCTATGCCTGCTCGGAGCCACGCAGATCTGGGCCTACCGGGAGATGGAGGAGATCCGGCACGATCTCGTAACGCAGCCCAACCCGGACCTCCCGGCGATCACGGAGCGCTACCGCCGGGTCTCCCGCCTGAGCCTCCTGGGTCCGCTCGCTTCCGAGACGAAGACGGAGCTTCGGCAGGCGATCCTCGCGGCGGGCGACCGCATCCTCGCGAGCTATCACGGCAACAGCCCGACGACGACCGAGACGGGGTGGCAGAAGGCTCAGGAGTACTTCCAGACGGCGCTGGACATCGACTACGACCGCGAGACCCGGGCCAAGCTGACCTACGCCCGCGCCCACCTCACCCGGATCCGGGCCCAGACGCTCAAGAGCCGGGACGAGAAGGCCCAGGCGAACAAGGACGCCATCGCCGAGTTCCGGGACGCCGCCCGCCGCGCGCCGGACTGGCCCGATCCCTATCTCGGCCTCGCGCGGATCTATGCCTACGACCAGTTCGACCTGGAAGAGCTCCAGAAGGCCCTGGGCGAGCTTGCCCGCCGGGGCTACAAGCTGGGCCGCCGCGAAAAGGCCATGTTGGCCGACGGCTACCGTATGCGCGGCCAGGAGCTCTACGCCCAGGCCCAGAAGGCGGACGGCCCCGAAAACCAGCTCCGCCTCCTGGAGATGGCCCGAGACCACCTCTCCCAGTCCGTCGCCTTCTATGGAGAGATCCCCGGCTTCGCCAACGTGGCCGCCAACCGCACGGCCGCGGAGGCTGCGTTGGACGACGTGTCGTACCGGCTGTGGGAGCTGGGGTATTGATCCCTTTTCGAAGGAGCCTCGATGGCCGTAACCCGTAGCACCGCCGCCGAGCGCCGGCAGCGCCCGGCGACTTCGTCCGTCCTCTCCGGGCTCCCGGGGCAGGCACCCGCGCCGCGCAACCGGGAGGCCGTCCTCCTCGCAGGGAGCCTGGCGGTCGTCCTCCTCGGGCTCGTGCTCGTCTACCTCGCCATGACCCGGTCAGTGGCGGACGTGGGGCCGAAGCTCGCCTCGGGCGAGGTCGTAAACCTGAACGCCCTCGCGCAGGCCGAGCAGCTCCTCCCCCACCTGGGTTTCTTCAAGGAGCCGGCGGAGCGGTCCTTCGCGGCGGACGTGATCTCGCGCCACCTCCACGACAACCCGGCGGGCAATATCGGGGCGCTCTCGCGCATCCGGGTTCCGGCCGGGGAGATCGACAACAACCGGCGCCTGACGTCCTTGCGGGAACGGCTGGAGGCGGCGCGGAGCCGCGCGGGCGAGGGCGAGGCGCCGGAGTCGATCTCGCTCCTGACCGTCTCCCAGGTGCGGCGGATGAAGCCGGGCCTCGTGGTGCGCGAGCCCGGCACGTTCCGGTCGCGCTTCTGGCTGTGGGCCGTCCTGCTCCTCGCGGCCTTCGTCGCAGTCCACGCGTTCTGGCGGATCAAGCGCTTCCCCGGGGACCAGCTGATCCTTCCGGTGCTCCTCGTCCTCTCCGGGATCGGCTTCCTCCTGATGATTGCGGTCCGCGATCCCCTGCGGGACCTGCCGCTCTTCCAGACCTTCGCGCAGGGCGCGATCGCGGGATGCGTGCTCCTTCTGGGGGCTTCGCTGATCGATTTCGAGCGCTCGCCGCTGCGGCGGATGACGTTTGTGCCTCTCCTCGCCGCCTTGGGCCTTTCGGTCCTTCTGATCGCTTTCGGAAGCGGCCCCGGCGGGAGCGACGTCAAGGTGAACCTGTTCGGGTTTCAACCGGTCGAGGTGGTGAAGATCTTCGTCGTCTTCTTCCTCGCGGCCTACTTCTTCGACCGCTGGGAGTTCCTGCGCGAGCTGTCGGAAAAGCGGCTGGGCCTCCCGGCAGGGGTCGCGCGGTGGGTGCAGGTGCCGAAGCTCGAATACCTGATCCCGCCGATCCTTGCGGTCGGGGTCGTGCTGCTGTTCTTCTTCCTGCAGAAGGACCTGGGCCCGGCGCTCATCCTGTCGTTCCTGTTCCTGATTCTCTACGCCGTGGCCCGGGGCCGGGCGGGGATGCTGGCCCTCGGGGCGTCGCTCGTGGTGCTCGCCTTCTTCGTGGGCTACAAGATCGGCTATCCGCAGACGGTCACCGGCCGGATCTCCATGTGGCTCTCGCCGTGGGACAACGCCTTCCGCGGTGGCGATCACCTGGCGCAGTCGCTCTGGGCGCTCTCCGCGGGCTCGATCACCGGCACCGGCCTGGGGCTCGGGCAGCCGCAGCTCGTGCCCGAGATCCACACCGACATGGTTCTGGCCGCCGTGGGCGAAGAGCTGGGCTTCGTGGGGATTCTCGCGGTCCTCTCGCTCTATGGCGTCCTCGTCTGGCGCGGCTTCCGGACGGCTCTCCGGGCCGGCGGGCGCTACAGCTTCTTCCTGGCGCTCGGGTTGACGCTCCTGATCGCGCTCCAGATCCTGCTCATCGGAGGCGGCGTCGTGGGGCTCGTCCCCCTGTCGGGTGTGGTCTCGCCTTTCTTGAGCTCCGGCCGCACGGCCATGCTCGCGAACCTGCTCATCTTCGGGATGCTCCTCGCCATCTCGGCGCGGCCGGGGAATCCGGAGCCGCTGCGCCCCTTCCGGGGCTCGGTGAAGTGGCTGGGGATCACGCTCCTCGCGATTCTCGGGGTGATTGCGCTCCGCGCCGCGCAGATCCAGGTCCTCCAGGCGAACGACTTCCTTACCCGCGGCGCCCTCGTGCTCCAGGGGGACGGCTACCGCCGGTTCGACTACAACCCGCGGCTGGAGCAGATCGCCGAGACCATCCCCCGCGGCTCGATCGTGGACCGGAATGGCCTCCCCCTCGCCTCCTCCGATCCCACGGAGCTGGGAACGCACCGCGCCGCCTACTCGCGCCTGGGCGTGCCGCTCGCCCCCGAGGCGATCGCCGACGCCAAGGAAGACCGCGTCTACCCCCTGGGCGGCGTGACCTTCCACCTTCTGGGAGACCGCCGGAGCTACTTCAACTGGGCGGCGTCGAACACGTCCTACGCGGAGCGCGACGACCGCATCCGCCTCCAGGGCTATGACGACTACGCCGCGGCGGTCGAGGTCCCTCAGCCGGACGGTACGGTCACCCGCGAGATCCGCTACGACTACTCCGAGCTGATCCCCGTGCTTCGCCACCGCTGGCAGCCGGACGATCCAGCCGCGAAAAAGATCCTGGAGCGCGACCGCACGCTCAAGATGACGATCGACGCCCGGCTCCAGATGAAAACGGCCGAGATCCTCGAGCGCTACGCCCGGCAGGCGGGCCACGGCGCCGCAGCCGTGGTGATGGACGCCACGACCGGCGAGCTTCTGGCCGCCGTGAGCTACCCGTGGCCCGAGCGGCTGCCGGTCCGGATCGCGGAGGACGACGACGAGGGAAAGAGCGCCGTGATCGACCGGACGCGCTACGGCGTCTATCCACCGGGCTCCACCTTCAAGATCGTGACCGCGCTCGCGGCCTTGAAGAAAGACCCGGGACTCGCGGAGAAGACCTGGGGCTGCGAGCTGCTTCCGGACGGCCGGGTGGGCCACCGCGTGCGCGGCTGGGGCCGGCCGGTCCGGGACGATCCCACGGACACCGTCCCCCACGGGGACGTAGACATGGAGAAGGGCATCCGCGTCTCCTGCAACGCCTACTTCGCCCAGCTCGGCACCCTGGGAGTGGGAGCGGAAGACCTCCGGGCCACGGCGGAGCTCCTGGGCATCTCCGTGGCCAAGCCGAACACCGCGGAAGCGCTGAAAGACGCCCTCCCGCAGGCCTCCTACGGCCAGGGGCAGGTCGTCGCGACCCCGTTCCAGATGGCCCGCGTGGCGGC
>DATEIO010000279.1:0-4945 GCA_035278895.1 Thermoanaerobaculia bacterium
GGGGTGAGGTCCCGGGCGGGGGGACGCTCCCGTGACCGACGAAGCCCGCAAAGACCTCGCCCTCGAGCTCGCCGCCCGGCTCGCCAAGCCCGAGGGCCTGCGCATGGTCCGCCTTCTCGAAATGGCCGGCCTGGTGAACGCGCCGGCCTCGCCGGGAGAGCCGCGCCCGACACCTAAAGGTCCGCGGCCGATCAGTATCTGGAGCCCCCGCGAGGTGGACGGCGAGCCCGCATTCGTGCGCCCCGATCCGCTTCCTCTGGGAGACCACTACGCGGCCCCGAAGATTCTCCGTCCCAAGAAATCCGAGCTTCCCCTGCGGGTCTGTTTCTTCGGAGAGTCCGTCGCGGCGGGTTACCTCTACGCTCCCCACCTCACGCCCGCCAAGGTCCTCGAAACGCAGCTCCGCGCCGTGGGAGGAGAAAGCAACTTCGAGGTGATCGATCTCGCGCGGACGAACGAGCGCTTGGAAACCCTGGTCGAAACCGTGCAGGCGTCGCTCCAGATCAATCCGGACGTGCTCGTGCTGTTCGTGGGGAACAACTGGAACCTGCTCGAAACGCCCGGGGTCTCGCCGTACGCCCTGTCCGTTCCGGCAAGACAGCGCTACGCCCAGGCGCTCCGTGAATGGATTTCAGGCCCGCTCCGGCTCGCCGAAGAGGAGTTGCGCCGGTCCGCGGAAAGCGCGCTCGACACGATCGCGCTGATCGCCCGGGCCGTGGGCATTCCGGTCGTGGTCGTTCTCCCCGAGGTCAACCTTGCGGACTGGGAGACGCGACAGCCTCCGGTCTGTCTTCCTGGAGACGGCACGGCCCGCTGGCATTCTCTTTATCAGGATGCCCGCGAGCGGCTGAACCGAAAAGATTTCGATGGAGCTGCGGAGGCCGCGCAGGAGATGCTCGCGCTCGACGGCGCCACCTGCCCTTCGACCTTTCGGATTTTCGCTCGGGCTCTCCAGGGGACCGGAGATCTGGAAGAGGTGCTCCGGGCTGCCCGGGTGGAGGTGGATGCTTCCGCGTACGCGAACCTCTGTTTCCTCGCTGCGCCCCAGGCCGGGACTCTCGTCCGGGACCTGCTACAGGACGCCGCCCACCGGCACGGCTTCTTTTCCGTGGATCTGCCGGCGATCTTTGCCGAGCACACCGGCTCTCCCCTTCCGGGCCGGCGCCTCTTCCTCGACTACTGCCATTTGACGACCGAGGGAATCGAGGTTGCCATGGCCGCAGTCGCCGCCGAGGTGCTCGCCCTCTCGGGGCTGATCGAAGAGTCCGTCGATTGGCGAAATCTCCTTTCCGCTCCGGCCATCTCGCCCGAAGCCGAGGCCACGGCCCGGCTGGGCGCCGCAATCCACACCGCGCACCGCCTGCTGCCGGTCAGCGAAAAAAGTGAAATTCTCGAATACTGGCTGGAGGCGGCGCTCGACGCGTCTCCGGGAATCGAAAAGACGATGCTGGACCTCGTCGCCGCGCGTTCGGCGCCCTGCCCGGCCGTGCTCACCGCGGCGCAACAGCGCAATCTCTCCTCCCCCTACCGCCTCCTCCTCCAGCACGGCTGGCGCTGGGAGCACCTGGACGCGGACTTGATCCAGGCGATCTCGAACGTCCTCGAACGGCGCGGACGCTCCGCCTGGGTCGAGATCGTCCGCGGGCTCCTCGAAGGCCACGGTCTTCGGGAGGAGGAGACCGATCTCGCAAATCCTTTCTATCTCTGGGAACCTCTGGAGCGCTTCTATCCCGAGGTGATGACCTTCGAGGATCTCCCCCGCCGCGGCACGCTGCGCTCGCCCTGGCCGGAAACGAGCTTCTGCCTGATCGTGGACGGTACCCGGGACGTCGAGGTCGAGCCCACCCTTCGTCTCCCGGGAGAACCGGGAAATCGCTGGAGCGAGGTCCGGGTGAGCGTCAACGGAGCTCACGCCGGAGCGGTCGAAGCGACCGAGCGCTGGACCCGCACCTCTCTGCGGATCGGCCGCGACCTCCTCCGCCCCGGCCTGAACCGCCTCACCCTGTGCTGGCCTCCTCCGTCGCCCGCCGGAGACGATCCGCTGCAGACCGCTCGCGAACGGCTGGAGATGGGCATCGCGGCGGATCTGCACCCGGTGTTCGGGGAGGTTTTCTCGCTGATTGCGTGGCTTCTCTAGTCATACCGGATCGCGGTCAGCGGATCCACGCTGGCCGCGCGCCGGGCCGGGATGTAGCAGGCGATGCAGGAGACGATCACGAGGAGCAGCGCAATGCCCGCAAACGTCATCGGATCGGTCGCGCTCACCTCGTAGAGCAGGCTCGAGAGAACCCACGTCAGCGCGCGCGCTCCGAGGAGGCCCAGCGCCACGCCCACGATCACCAGGGCCAGCCCCTGCCGGATCACCAGGAGCAGCACGTCTCGCGCCTGGGCGCCCATCGCCATGCGCACGCCGATCTCGTTCTGGCGCTGCACGACGGAGTGGGACATCACGCCGTAGATCCCGATCGCCGCGAGAACCAGGGCGAGACCGGCGAAGCCGCCGAGCAACAGGGTTCCAAAGCGGGTTCGCGCCATGGATTCGCCGAGCCAGCTCTCCATGGTGCGGACGTCAGACACGGGCTGGTCCTTGTCGATCGCAAGGATTTCGCGCCGGGCGCCGGCCGCCAGGCTCTCCGGGGGAACAGAGGTACGCAGGATGATCATCATGGACGAGTAGGTGAGCTGCGGGGGCGTCCAGTAGACCATGGGCCGCACCTCCCCTTCGAGCGAGCTGTACCGGGCGTCCTCGACCACGCCGACGATCTCGGTCGGCTCGGGCTCGTCCATCATGTTGACGCGGATGCGTTTCCCGATCGGGCTCTCGCCCGCGAAGTACGTCCGCGCCATGGCTTCGTTGACCACGGCCACCTTGCGGTTTTCCATCGCCTCCTGCGCCGTGAACGTGCGCCCGGTGACGACGCGCATGTCCATGGTGCGGAAGTACTCCTCGTCGACCACGCGCACGTCCGTCACGAATTCTTCGCCCGGAGCCGGAACGGGCCGGCCATCGATCGTGAAGTCGGTGGCCGCGCCGATATCGGCGAAGGGGAGGGCGCTCACGGCGCTCGCCGAGCTCACCCCGGGCAGTGTTTTCATCTTGCCGGTGGCTTCCCGGAAGAAGGAGATGACCTTGGCATCCTCCGAATACTTGGCGGGGGGCAGGATCACGCGCACGGTCAGGAGGTTCCTGGCGTCGAAGCCGGGGTCCACGCCCGAGAGCCGCAGGAAGCTCCGCGCCATCAGCCCCGCGCCGACCAGCAGCACGAGCGCCATCCCGACCTCGATGACGACCAGGAAGTCACGAATCAGCCGCCCGCGCAAGCTGCCCGCGGTGCCTCGGTTGGACTCTTTCAGGGTTTCGCTCAATTGCACGCGCGACGCTTCGAGCGCGGGCGCCAGGCCGAAGAGAATCCCGGTCAGGAGCGAGACCGCCAGGGTGAAACCCAAGACCGGCAGGTTGACGCCGACCTGCTCCGCCTCGATCAGATTCGCGGGGCTGATCGCCACGAGGGTCGTGACGCACCAGCGGGCGAGCAGCAGGCCAAAGGTCCCACCCAGAAGGGCCAGAAGAAGGCTTTCGGTGAGCAACTGGCGGATGATGCGTCGGCGGCCCGCGCCCATCGCGGAACGGACGGCCATCTCCTTGTGCCTCCCCGCAGCGCGCGCCAGGAGCAGGCTCGCCACGTTCACGCACGAAATGAGGAGCACGAACCCGACCGCGCCGAGCAGAACGAGGAGCGCCGGCTTGATCTCCCCCGCCAACTGGTAGCGCAGGGGCACGACGGTCGCGCCCCATCCTGCGTTGAAGTCGAAATATTGCTTTTCGAGACGGGTGGCAATCCCATCCATCTCCGTCCGCGCCTGCTCGACCGAGACGCCGGGCGCCAAGCGCGCGATCCCCTGCAAATAGCGCCCGCGCCGCACGCGCATCTCCTCCGTGAACACCCACGGCTTCCAGAGCTCGGCCGGCTTGCCGGTCAGCGAATTCTCCTTGACGAACCATTTAAAATCGGGAGGCATGACCCCGATGATCGTCACGTTCTTGCCGCTCAACGAGATGACCTTGTCGATCACGTCGCGCTTGCCGCCGAAGCGGCGCTGCCACAAGGAGTGGCTGATCACCGCGACGTCCTCGTGCCCTTCGGCTACGTCCGCGGGCGTGAAGGTGCGGCCCAGCGCGGCCTTGGCGCCGAGCAACTCGAAAAGATTGGGAGTCGCAACCTGCGACGGGATCTCCTCGGGCTCGCCCATCCCGGTCAGGTTGTACCGCTGGTCGACGAAGGCGGCCATCGCATCGAACGATTTCGCCTGCTCCTTCCAGTCGAGGAAATTCGCCGGATTGAGAACGTTGTGGGGCCGGTTTCGCGGCTTGTTGTTCTCCCACACCACGACCACCCGCTCGGCATTCTTGTAGGGCAGATCGCGCAGCAGCACCGCCTCCACCACGCTGAAAATGGCCGTGTTCGCGCCGACGCCCAACGCCAGCGTGAGCACTGCAACCACCGTGAATCCCGCCTGCTTCGTCAACATCCGGCCCGCGTACCGGAGATCCTGTAACGACGTTTCGATCATGCCGCCTCCGCGGACCTCGTAGGCCCTTTCCCGAATGCTGTCGAAGTTGCCGAAGGTCCGGAGCGCAGCCCGCCGCGCCTCCTCCGGCGGCATTCCCCGCTCGACGTTGGCCTGCGCCTGCATTTCGAGGTGAAGGCGGAGCTCTTCGTCGATATCCCCGATGACCGCCTCGCGCCCGAAGAGCGCGCGCAGCCGTGCCGAGAGAACGTTCAGCAGTCTCATGGCGAAGCTCCTAGGTGGCCTGACGCATCTTGGCGATGGCGAGGACCAGACGGTCCCAACTCGCCTCCTCGGCTTCAAGCTGGCTCTTGCCTTCCTTGGTGAGCGTGTAGAACTTGGCCCGGCGCCCCGTCTCGTTGACGTCCCACTTCGA
>DATEIO010000280.1:0-12929 GCA_035278895.1 Thermoanaerobaculia bacterium
CCGCTCCTCCCCTACGATCTCCCCGTCCGAGAAAAAACCGCCATGAACGCCAAGCTCGCTCCCCTGGTCGGCTCGTTGGGCCAGCTCTCTCTCCCCGATCTGCTGCAGACCGCCGAGGCGAGCCGCCGGAGCGGGGTGATCCTGCTGCGCCACCGGCAGACGAACGGCACCCTGTGGCTGCGCGACGGCCGGGTGGCCGACGCCGAGATCGAGGGGAGCAGCCGGGGGCGGGAGGCGGTCTATGAGATGGCGCTCTGGGACGAGGGGACCTTCGAGGCGGATTTCAGCCCGGTGGCGGTGGCGGACAGCATCTTCGAGCCGACCTCGGCGCTCCTCCTGGAAGCCATGCGGCGGCGGGACGAGGCCCAGCGCGACGCCGCTCCGCCGCACGCGGCCATCCCCGATCCTCCTCCCCCGCCGCCGCGGCCGCTCCTCGCCGTGCACCGGGCGTTGACGCTCTTGAACGTGGCGTCTTCCTACGCCTCGGAGATGCTGGAGCCGGCGCTTCTCGCGCGGCGGCTCGAGCAGGTGCGCCGCGAGCTTCTGGCCGGGCATCCGGCGCTGGGCTCGTTCCGGGTGAGCGAGCTCGGAGCGGTCTCCGCGGACGGCGACGCCTTGGTCTTCGGCGCCGAGGCAGTGGTCCGCGCCACGGCCCTGTGGCTCCGGCAGCTCTTCGCCCTTCTGGAGCAGGCCCTTCCCGGCCGGTTCCCCCTGCGCAAGCTCCGGCAGATCACCGAGGCGGTGCAGGACGATCTCGAATCCCTCGGTTTCAATCGCGAGCTCGGCTTCGACGCCGGGCCCGGGGAGTGACGGTTTCCATGCACGACGACCTCTCGAAGCTGACCGCGGCGGAGATCGACGCCCTGCCGTTCGGCTACATCGCCCTGTCTCCGGATGGCACCATCCGCAAGTACAACCGCTACGAGGCGGACCTCGCCCGCAAGAATCCCCGCGAGGTGCTCGGGCGGAGCTTCTTCCGCGAGGTGGCCCCCTGCACGCAGGTGCAGGAGTTCGAAGGGAGGTTCCACGACTTTGCAAGCGGCGCGATCGCGGAGCCGTCGCTCTCCTTCGAGTTCGAGTTCGGCTTCCGGCACGGCCGCCAGCACGTGCGGATCGGCCTCGTCCGCTCGCCGCTGGACAACGAGGTGATCGTCACGGTCAACCGGGTCCGCAAGCTCGACCTGGCGCTCTCGTCCGAGCTGACGCCCGATCCTACCCGCGGGCGCCTGGCCGACGCGGCGGGCCTGCCGGTCGTGGTCGTCAACGAGGATTTCTGGCGGGCCTTGGACTCCCTCTGGCGCCACGCGCCCGCGGAGCGGCGGCGGGAAGCCCTGAACCGGCTGGGCCATGGCTGGGGGATCGAGCACGCGAAGCGCGTGGAGCGATTGATCCAGCGCCAGCACGGGGTCACCCTGCGCGAGGCCGAGCTCCAGATGGCGCTGGAGTGCCTCTCCGGCTCGCTCGGCCCCCTGGGGCTCGGGCGCTTCGACGTGGAATTCCACCTGCGCTCCCGCGGCCTGCTCCTGATCCGCCACCACGCGAGCCCGATGGCCGACCTCTTCGGCGACCGGGAAGAGCCCGCGTGCGATCTGATCGCCGGGCTCCACGCAGGGTTCCTCTCTCACCTGTCGGGCCGCACGCTCGCCGCGCAGGAGGTCCGGTGCGGCCGCTCGCCCGGCGAGGAGTGCCGCTTCCTCGTGGGCACCGAAGCCCGCCTGGAGCGGCTTCTCCAGTCCTCCGAAGGCTCGGTCGACGCCGGGCTTCTGACGGCCGCGCGGGGCTTGCCCCTGGCCGAGGCGGCACGCTAGCATGCGCCCCGAAGCTGGCGGAAAACCCCTCGTCACCCTGGGAGAGGTCGTCAACGCGGTCCGCTGGGACTACGACCCTTCCCGGGAGCTGCTGTCGCCTTTGGTGGAGACGGCCCGGTACTTCCAGGACTTCCCCTGGGACGGCGAGCTCGACGAACCGACCGGCCCGGTGAGCGGGCCGGTCCTGCTTCATCCTCCCGGTTAATCCCCCAGGAACTCGCCGATGGGCGCCAGCGGCTCGCTGTGGTCGCAGAAGATCTTGAAGACCACCATGATCGGCACCGCGAGCAGCGCCCCCGCGATCCCCCAGAGCCAGCCCCAGAAGGTCAGGCCGAGGAAGATCACCACGGGATTGAGCGTCAGCCGCCGGCCGAGCACCACCGGGGTGAGGATGTAGCTCTCCAGGATGTTCAGGCCCACGAACGCGCCGGGCGCCAGCAGAGCCTGGCCCACGTCGTCGAAGGTGAGGAAGCCCACCATGGCGAGAACCGCAATCATGACGATCGCCCCGAGATAGGGGATGTAGTTCGTCACCATGGCGAGCACGCCCCAGAGGAGGGGGTTCGGAATGCCGATGAGGGCCATGATCCCCCAGACCGCGAGGCCCAGCACGACGTTGATGGCGGTGACCGTGGTCAGGTAGGCGGAGATGTCCGACTCGATCTGGCGGGCGATTTCGACGGCCCGCTTCTTGTCCGACAGGCTCGGCAGGACCTTGATGAGCTTGCGGAGGAAAAGATCTCCCGCGGCGAGCAGAAAATACAGCAGGGTGAACATCACGACGCCATTGGCCACCAGGTTCGTGGCCTGGCTGAAGACCCGCTCTCCCAGGGTCTCCGTGGTGACCGCGACCTTCTGGGGCTCCTTGCCTCCCCCCACCTTCGTGATCTTCTCCACCTGCTCGGTCGCCTTGCTCACGGTCTGCACGGGCTTCTTGAAATCGCGCAGCTTCCCTTCGAGCCGCCGCAGGCTCCGCGGCGCCTGCTCCGCCCAGGTGTAGGCGGGACCGGCGAGCTCGTAGACCCCCCAGCCCACCCCGCCGAGCAGGGAGAAGAGCACCAGACCCGCCCCCAGGGCCTCCGGAATGCGCAGCTTCTTCAAGAACCGGACGAGCGGGCTCAGCAGAAAATTCAACAGCAGGGCAAGAACGATAGGGAGAAAGAAAGACTGGCCGAAATAGAGGGTGTAGAAGGCGGCCAGGATGAACAGGCCGGTGAGCGCGATCGACTTGATCCCGAAGGGCCCCTGGAGCACGTCCCGGAGCTTCTTGAGGTTGGGCCGCGGACGCTCGTCCTCGGGAGGGGGCTCCCGCCGGATGACTTCAAGCATGGGCGCGCTCAGGAAAGTACCTGCGGTCAGGCCCGCCGGACGAGGCCGATGACCAGCGAGATCACGAACACCACCAGGAACAGCACGAAAAGGATCCGGGCGATATCGGCCGCGCCCGTGGCGATCCCTCCGAAACCCAGGACGGCGGCGATCAGCGCCACGACCAGGAAGATGAGGGCCCACTTCAGCATCACGTTTCTCCTATGGTCTTCCTCTTGAGAGAAGGAAGAAGGGCCAGGGGCACCATGGCGGGCGATTCTCGATGTCGAGTGCCTCTGGCTGTCTGTCTTGAAAAGCAAGCCCCGTGCCAGAAACAGTGAATCACGCCCGCTCGCCGAGCAGCTCCCGGATTCCTTCCAGGGTGTCCGCCTGGTCCGGCCGCTTGTCGGTCCGCCAGCGAGCGATGCGGGGAAAGCGGACCGCGATCCCCGACTTGTGGCGGGACGACAGCGCGATCCCCTCGAACGCCAGCTCGAACACCTGCACCGGCTCGACCGAGCGCACCGGCCCGAACTTCTCCCGAGTGTTTTTCCGAATCCAGCCGTCGAGCGACAGGATCTCCTCGTCCGACAGCCCCGAGTACGCCTTCGCGACCGGCACCAGCTCGTTGCCGGACCAGACCGCGAACGTGTAGTCCGTGAACAGGTTGGCGCGGCGGCCGTGGCCCGGCTGCGCGTAGATCAGCACGGCATCGATCGTGAACGGATCGATCTTCCACTTCCACCAGTCCCCCCGTTTGCGCCCGGTCTTGTAGGGCGAGTCGAGGCGTTTCAGCATCAGCCCCTCGACGCCGCGCTCGCGCGCCGCCTCCCGGGCACGGGCCACTTCCTCCCAAGTGCGCTCCAAGACGCTCGGGGAGACAGGAAAAAACGGCTTGCCGTTTTCGAGCACCCGCTCCAGCACCTCCCGCCGCCTTCCGAGAGGCTGCTCGCGCATGTCCTCGCCCTCGTGCTCCAGGAGGTCGTAGGCCACGAAGGCGGCGGGCGCCTCGGCCAGGATCTTGTCCGTGAGCTTCTTTCTTCCGATGCGCCGCTGGAGCACGGCGAAAGGCAGCGGCCGCCCCTCGCGCCACGCCATGATCTCGCCGTCCAACACCGTGCCGTCGGACAGCAGGGCAAGCGCGCTCCGGGCGAGCTCGGGAAAGCGCTCGGTGATCAGCTCCTCTCCGCGCGACCAGAGGTGCACGGCGCCGCCCCGCCGCAAAAGCTGGGCGCGGATGCCGTCCCACTTCCACTCGACGAGCCAGTCGGCCGGGTCTCCGAGCGACTCGACGGGCTGCTCCAGGGGCGAGGCGAGGTAGAACGGATAGGGCCGCGAGCCGTCCTCCCCCTCCTCTCCCGGGGAGAACAGCCCTTCGTAGAAAGAGCCCGTCGGCTCCCAGGCACCCATCAGGCGGTGGGCGATCACGGGCTGGGTGGCTCCGGCCACCTGGGCGAGGGCCCGTTCGACGAGCGTCTGGGAGACGCCGACCCGAAGCTCTCCGGTCAGGAGCTTGTTCAGAACGAAGGTCTCCCACCGCGGAAGCCCGCGCCACCAGGAGGTCACCTCCCGGCGCTGCTCCTCTTCGGGCTTGCCGCGCAAGGGGAGCAGCCGCTCCTCCATCCACCGCGAAAGGGGAAGCTCGGGCGCCTCGTCCGTCTCCCCCCGGCCATCCAGCACCAGGGAGATCGTCTCGGCCAGATCCCCTACGCTCGAATACGACTCTTCGAACAGCCAGTCGGGGACGGCGGCCTCTTTGAGGGCCCAGCCGGCGAGGAGGCGGCCGCCGAGGAACCGCTTGAGCCGGCGGCCGGTCAGGAACCAGACCGCCCAGGCCGCGTCCTCCGCGGGAGCCGAGGTGAAGTAGGAGACGAGCGCCGCGACCTTCTCGTTCGTGGAGGTCGTGCGGTCCAGGGCTTCGTAGAGAGCGGCGAAGCGCTTCAATCCTCCGTCTCCCCCGCAAACGGCGTGGCGAGCGTTCCCGCCATCCTCCCCCGCTCTCGCAGATACCGCGCCAGGGGCTCGGCGTAGCCATGGGTCGTGAGCACCCGCTCCGCCCCGGTCTCCTCGATCGTGCGCAGGAGGTCGGGCCAGTCCGCGTGGTCGGAGAGGACGAATCCCCGGTCGAAGCCGCGCCGCCGCCGGGTGCCGCGTACCCGCATCCAGCCCGAGGCGAAGGCGGTGCTCGCGGGGCCGAACCGGCGCATCCAGGTCGAGCCCCCGGCCGAAGGCGGCGCGAGCACCAGCTCCCCGGCGAAGGACTGCCCGCGGGCCGTCTCCGAAACCGGCCGCGTCGGGAGCATCTCCACTCCGGCGCTCCGGTAGCACGCGTTGAGCGGCTCGACCGCGCCGTGAACGAAGACGGGCCGGTCCGTGAAGCGTCCCAGCTCCGCGAGAAGCCGCTGCGCCTTGCCCAGCGCGTAGCAGAACAGCACGGAAGCCCGCCCCGCCTCGCGGTTCTCCTCCCACCAGGCGTGGATCTCCCGGGCGACCTCGGAGGTGTCGTCCCACCGGTAGATCGGCAGGGCGAAGGTGGCTTCGGTGATGAAGGTATGACAGGGGACCGGCTCGAAGTCTTCGCACGTCGGGTCCGGCTGGCGCTTGTAATCCCCGGAAAAGACCCAGACCTCGCCGCCCTTCTCCACCCGGATCTGGGCGGACCCCAGGATGTGCCCGGCGGGATGAAAGGAAACCGTCACCTCCCCGAGCCGCACCCGCTCTCCGAAAGGCACGCTCTCGATCACGGCCTCCTTCCCCAGCCGGCGCCGGAGCACGGGCTCGGCCGCAGCCGCCCCGAGATACGCCTGGCTCCCCCAGCGCGCATGGTCCCCATGAGCATGGGAGATCACTGCCCGCTCGACTGGCCGCCACGGGTCGATGTGGAACCCGCCCGCCTCGCAGAAAAGGCCGTGGTCGTCGATACGGAGGAGGGGGGAAGGAGCCATGGCACTTCTATATACCGGCTCCGGGCCGCTCCCGATTCCCTCTCACCCGAACAGCGAAAGCTGCTCCACCCGCTCCCGCACGAGATTCGAAGCCGTCACCCCCAGCAGGCGCACCGGCCGGGAGGGGGCTTCGGTCTTCCGCAGGAGGTCTTTGGCACAAGCGGCGATCGTGGCGCTTCCGTAGACGGGAATGGTGAAGGTCCGGGAGCGGGTGACGGTCGTGAAGTCGGCGTAGCGCACCTTCAGGGTGACCGTACAGCCCGCGATGCCTCTCTGGGAAAGGGAGCGGGCGACCTCCTCCGCCATCCGGTCGACCTCCTCCTCCATTTCGGCCAGAGACCCCAGATCCTTCGCGTAGGTGTTCTCGGTCCCCAGGCTCTTCCTCTCCTGGTGGGTCTCGACCGGCCGGTCGTCGATCCCCCGGGCGAACTCCCAGAGGAGGTTCCCATGCTTGATCCCGAAGCGGGCGGTGAGCACCTCCAGAGCGGCGTCCCGCAGATCGGCGATGGTCTGGACACCGATCTCCACCAGGACCCTCTCCGTGGCCGGGCCCACGCCGTGAAGGCGGCGAACCGGCAGCGGATCGAGAAACGCCTGGACCTTGTGCGGGGGGACGACCGTAAGGCCGTCCGGCTTCTTGAAATCCGAGGCGATCTTGGCGACCAGCCGGTTGGGGCCGACGCCCACGCTCACCGTCAGGCCCCGCTCCTCCCGGACCCGCCTCCGGATCTCCCGGGCCACGGCCGTGGCGCTCCCCGCCTCGCCCAGGTGTTGGGTCACGTCCAGGTAGGCCTCGTCGATCGAGACGGCCTGGACCAGGGGTGTGATCTCGCGGTAGATCGCAAAGATCTTCTCCGACTCCTTGCTGTAGCGGCGGAAATCGGGCGGGATGAAGATCACGTCAGGGCAGAGCCGGTAGGCGCGGGACGAGGGCATGGCCGAGTGGATGCCGAACTTGCGCGCCTCGTAGCTCGCCGCGGCCACCACGCCGCGCCCCTCGGGCCGGCCGCCGATCACCACGGGCCTGCCCTGGAGACGCGGGTCGTCCCGCATGTGGACCGCCGCGTAGAAGCAGTCCATGTCACAGTGGAGAACGCGCCTCGCCGGGGCCGCCCCCTCCGTGCCGATCGTCGCCACGGGGATAGCTTAGCCGACGTGGACACGAGCCGATCCGGCCACGTCCGGAGATGGGACGGGAGCGGATTTGTCACGAAAATGCGGGTTCAAGCTACTCCCCCGGCTGGAACGCCCATCTCGTAAAACGGTAGAATGATGGCCATCAGACACTTTCGCCGACGCTGCAACCGGGCGGAGTGCCGGCTGAAGCGGGGGCCGGAGTTGCGTTCTTGAAGCGGTCAACAACGAAGCAAGGATGAGCCTTTCCTCCCTCCCTGGCCGACTCTCGCCCCGCGGGCGTCACCGCGGCCTCTCCTGGCCGCTGCTCGCCGTGTCCGCCCTGCTCCTTTGGGGGCTCACGGCGGAATCGGCTCCTGCTTCGGGCCCCACCCTCAGGAACCGCCTCTTCCTGAAGCGTGACCTTCAGGCCAGAGAGCAGCATTCCTACCCGGTCCTCCTGAAAAAGGGAGAGTTCGTGCGCGTCGTGGTGGACCAGAACGGCATCGACGTCACCGTCGAGCTTCTCGGACCCGATGGGAGGGTCGTCTCCGCGGTCGATAGCGCCAACGGCGCCAACGGCGACGAGGACTTCGCGGCTCTTGCCGGAGCGGCTGGCCTGTACCGGATCCAGGTCCGGGCGCTCAACGATGGCGTGCCGCCCGGCGCCTACACCTTGCGGGTGGAAGGGCCTCGGCCTCCCCGGGACCGGGACCGCGAGCGGGTTGAGGCCGTCCAGACCATGCAGAGAGCCCTCCAGTCTCCGTCCGTGGAGCAGAGCGAACGGGCTTTGGCTCTCTGGAGGAGACTCGGAGAGAGGCGCCGGCAGGCCGAGATCCTCCTGGCGCTCGGAAGGCAGAGAGCGGATCAGGGGGACTGGGCCCGAGCCCGGGAGCACGCTCTGGAGGCGGCACGTCTCTGGAAGGAGTTGGGAGACCCGAGCTTGGAAGACCTCGTCGGTCAGGTGAGGGCGCTGCTCGACGCTGGCCGCATCGCTCGCAGGCTTGGTCAATGGAACGAGGCGCAGGCCCGGTTCGAGGAGGCGCTCGCAGTCGCCCGGGAGAGCGGCGACCAGGATCAGGAGACGATCTCCCTGAACAACCTCGGGAGGCTCTATGCCGAGGTCGGAGACCCCCAGAAGGCGCTGGAGCCGCTTCAGTCCGCCCTTGAGCTCGCCCAGCGCCGGGAGGATCCCACATTCCAGCTCATCGCCCTCAACAACCTGGGGTATGCCTACGAACGCATGATGGACAACCAGCGGGCTCTGCGCTCTTACGAGGAGACCCTTTCGCTCGCCCGCACTCTGGGGAGACCCCGGGATGAGGGGATCGCCCTCAACAACCTCTGTGACACCTACCGGTCGCTGGGAGACTGGGAGAAGGCCCGCAGCCTCTGCCTCCAGGCTCTGGACCTGATCCGGAAAGCCGGAGATTCCACCACGGAGGCGAGTATCCTCAACAATCTGGGAGCCATCGCCAAACGGCAGCTCCGGTTCGAAGAGGCGCTCGAGCTCTACGGCCAGTCCCTGGAGCTCGCCCGGCGCTCGGGGGACCTCGAAGTTCAGAGCACCGCTCTGAACAATCTCGCGTTCCTGGATCTCCGCCTGAACCAGCTCGACCGGGCCTTGGAGCATTCCTGCGAGGCCATGACACTGGCCGGAGGGACAGGAACGGCGGAAATCGACTCCCACTACGTCCTGGGGGACGTCTACCGCAGGCAAGGCCTCCTCCAAGCCGCACGGGAAGAGCTGGACAAGGCTCTCGCCTTGAGCCGGACCCGGAGCGACCGGATTCGAGAAGCCGACGCCACCCTCGCTCTCGCCCAGGTGGAAAGGACGACCGGGAATCTGGAAAGGGCCCTGAAGCTCGCCGAGTCGGCCCTGGACACTGTCGAGTCGCTCCGGACCCGCGTCCAGGACCAGAGCCTTCGGGCCTCCTTTTTCGCCGCGAACCAGGACTATTACGAGTTCGCCATCGATACGGCCATGGTCCTCCACCGGACTCATCCGGCGGCCGGATCTCTGGCCAAGGCTCTCCAGTTGAGCGAGCGGGCCCGGGCGCGGAGCCTCCTGGAGATCCTCCCCGAGGCCGGGGCCGACATCCATCAGGGGGCCGATCCGCTCCTCCTCGAACGCGAGCGCGACCTCCGAGCCGAGCTCGGCCAGCGGGAGATGAGCCGCCTGGCCCTCCTGACCTCCGGGGACCCCGAAAGGCTGGCCGAGGCGGAACGGCGGATCGAGGAGACCCTGGAGAAACATCGCGCGGTTCAGGAGGATCTGCGGGCGAGCAGCCCGCGCTATGCTGCTCTAACCCAACCCCGGCCCCTGGACCTGCGGGAGATCCAGACGCAGGTTCTGGACGGTCAGGCACTCCTCCTCGAATACGCCTTGGGAGCGAAGCGGAGCTATGTCTGGGCCGTCACCCCCGGCTCGATCCAGGGTTTCGAGCTTCCTGGCAGAGCCGACATCGAGAAGGCGGTCAGCGCCTATTACGGGACGCTCACCGCGCGCAACCAGAGCCTTCCCGGCGAGAGCCCGCCCGACCGCAATCAGCGCGTCCGGGAGGCGGACGCTCAGATCCAGAAAGCTGCGAAGGAGCTTTCCCAGCTCGTCCTGGCCCCGGTCGAAGGGCTCCTTGGAAAGGGTCCTGTTCTTGTCGTGGCCGACGGGGCCCTCCAGTACGTCCCCTTCGCCGCGCTTCCTCTCCCCTCTTCGGGCATATCCCTGATCCACCGGCAGGAGGTGGTGAGCCTCCCTTCAGCTTCGGTGCTCGCCGTGCTGCGCCAGGAGGCCCGGGAGCGCGGCCGGGCTCCCAAGATGCTCGCCGTGCTCGCGGATCCGGTCTTTCGGGAGGACGACGACCGGCTGCCCCGGCGGCTCACCGTCCCCATGCCCCGGAATCCGACCGCGGCCAGCTTCGAAACCCATCGCGGCCTTTCGCTGTCTCTCGCCCAGGGCCGGCAGACTGGGGCAAGCCCCATGAGATTGCCTCGTCTCTTCTCCTCGAAGGGCGAGGCCAAGGCGATCGCCGCCCTCGTGCCCGCGGACCAGAGATTCGAGGCCCTGGGCTTCGCGGCCTCGCGGGAGACCGCGACGAGCGGCCAGCTCGGCCAGTACCGGATGGTCCACTTCGCCACCCACGGCCTCCTGCGAAGCGACCACCCGGAGCTCTCCAGCCTCGTGCTCTCCCTCTATGACGAGCAGGGGAAACCCCAGGATGGGTTCCTGCGCCTCTCCGACATCTACAATCTCGAGCTCAAGGCGGACCTCGTGGTGCTCTCCGCCTGCCAGACCGCCCTGGGCCAGGAGATCCGGGGCGAAGGGCTCGTGGGCCTGACGCGCGGCTTCATGTACGCTGGAGCCGAGCGCGTGCTCGCGAGCCTGTGGAGCGTTGAGGACCGGGCCACGGCGGAGCTGATGAAACGTTTCTACCACGCCCTGTTGGTCGAGAACCTGCGCCCGGCGGCCGCTCTGCGCCAGGCGCAGCTCGACATGGCCGAGAGCCCCCGCTGGAGCTCTCCCTATTACTGGGCCGGCTTCTCCCTCCAGGGGGAATGGAAGTGAGGCCGCCCGAGTGCCGCGCATCGTGGGATCTCAAGCGTTGAACCAGGAGAGCCTGGAGGCTCTTCTCGCGATGCTCGACGACGACCGGGATCAGGCGGCCGTGAAATACGAGACCATTCGCCGCAAGCTGATCCGTCTCTTCGAGTGGCGGAAATGCGAGTTTCCCGAGGATCTTGCAGATGTGACCCTCGACCGCGTCGCCAAGCGGATCGCCGAAGGCGTCGAGGTCCGGTCGGCCGATCCCTTCGGCTATATCTGCGGGTTCGCTCACCTGGTCTACAAAGAAGAGTGGCGCCGGGCTGCGCGGGAGCAGAAGGCCTTGAACAGCGGCGACTGGCCGCCTCAGGACCCGCCCGAGGACGAGCCGGACGACCGCCGCCTCGCCTGCCTGAGGCGGTGCCTGGACCAGCTTCCCTCCGATCAGCGGCACCTCCTCCTCGAGTACCACAAAGGGGAGAACGGCAACATCCGCCATCGGAAGAAGCTCGCGGACGAGCTCGGCATCCCCATCAACGCTCTCCGGATCCGGGTCCACCGCGTGCGCCGCAAGCTCGAAGACTGCGTTGCGAGCTGCCTGCTGCGGAACTGACTCTCCTCTCGGCGAAACGTTTTCTTCTCTTCTGACACTCGTGAATGGATTGGATGAGGTGAATTGAATGTTTGGGGTAACCGGAGTTGGAGAGAGAGATCATGCGAGACGAAGAACTGCTGTACCGCTTCCTCCTGGGGGAGCTCGCTGAAGACGAGGCAGACCTCGTCGAGCAGCGGCTGCTCCAAGAGGACGCGCTTTTCGAGCTTTGCGAGGCGATCGAAGCAGACCTCCTCGCCGCCAGCGCTCGGGGAGAGCTGACCCCGCAGGAGAACGAGCGGGTCCTCGCCCGGCTCGCCGCCTCCCCCGGGGGGCGCGCCCGGCTCGCCCTGGCCCAGGATCTGGTCCGGTTGACCGAAGAGGTTCCGGTCGGAGCGCCCCCTGCTCCTCTGCCCTTCCGGCGGGCTGACAGGGCTCCCTCGCGGTGGACGGCCCAGTGGGTCGCGATCGCGGCCGGCCTCCTCCTCGCGATCGGCCTCTACTGGGATGTGAACAGGCCGGAGCCGGATCATCGAGAAAGCACAATCGACATCGTTCGCGAGAATTCGCAGCCCGGGGCTCCCAAGGAGAAAGCGCCGCAACCGCTGACCGGCAAGGAAGAGACCGTTGCCGAGCAGCCTTCTCCTCCTCAGCCGGTGCTCACTCCGGAGCCCCCTCCGGTGCCTGAGCCCGCGCCGTCCCTGATACCGGCGGTCTTCGAGCTCGCTCTCGCCACCCAGCGGGGCGGAGAGCCGGCCGAGAGTCTGCCGCGATTCCCGGTTCCGAAAAGAACCGAAGAGATCGAGATCCAGCTCGACCTGCAAGGTGCGGAGGAGGATTCCCGCACCTTCGATACTCGGGTGACGGACCACGAGGCGGTCGAGGTCTGGAGCCAGCAGGAGCTCGAGCCCCAGCCCCTCCGGAGAAAAACGGGGAAAGTCTGGGCCACGGGCCTGATCCTCAAAATCCCGGCCAAGAAGCTCCCGGAGGGGAAATACACGATGTGGGTGAAGCCCGAGGGAGAGACCGACCCCATCGGCTCCCAGGACTTCGAGATCGTTGCCGAATGATGATTTGCGATCCGTTGTCAAACCCTGTCGGACCGGTCACCACCGGTCGGACCGACCTGATGGGAGGATGAACGCCATGGACGTTTCCAACAACACCGGGGACGACGCCAAAGTCAAAGTCGGGAGCAGCGGGCCGCAGGGCGTCAACCCCAAGCCAGGCTCAGGGTGGAAGCCTCTGCTGAAGCGCCAACGCCTCAAGCATCGCCTGGACCAGCCCGGTCCATGGAGGGTCGAGTTCCTGGTGCAGCACGGGGGGGAGGAAATCCACGTCTCCAACATCGCCCACACGGCCAACGACCTCGTGGAGCTGACCGGAGGCGACGGGAGCTACGACGTGGTCGTCACTCGCGCCGCCGCTGGGTAAGCGGCGTTCCTGACCTCCCGGGAGCCGATTTTTCGGGCGGCTCCCGGGAAATGTTTTCGGTCGGGCCGTCACTCTCTTTGAGAGCATCCTCATGGCCGAGAGCAGAAGGATTCCCGCGCACCGTCTCCCGCCTCCGCGACGTTCCGGAGCGAGGCCCCCCCTCCGGCCAGCCCCGGCCCCCCCCCCCCACC
>DATEIO010000281.1:0-5381 GCA_035278895.1 Thermoanaerobaculia bacterium
AAATCTTGTGGAAAACCGGGAATCAGGCTGTTTTCCGCAGCTTGTTGGATGCTCCCGAGACAATATGAAGACAGCTCAGGGGCTTGCACGCACAGACAAGACAAGTTGTCTTGTCTGCTACGCAGGCATCTCGCCTGCGTACGCCGCCCGGGGGCGGATCAGACGGCCCAAGGCGTACTCTTCGAGAGCGTGGCCGATCCAGCCGATGGTGCGTCCCAGGGCAAAGAGTGCGAGGGGGGTGCGCTCCGGCAGGCCGAGGGCTCGGGCGAGGGCCACGAGGCCGAAGTCGATCGTGGGGTGCTCGCGGAGGAGCTCCCGGCCGGCCTCGGCGAGGGCCTGGGCGCAGGCCACGGCAGGGGAGCCCGGGGCGATCTCGGCGGCCAGGTCGAGCAGGGCGACGCCGCGCGGATCGCCGTCCGGATAGAGCGGCTGGCCGAAGCCGGGGATCTGCTCTCCCCGGCGCAGTCGGTCCGCCAGGGCCCGGCGCGCCCCTTCGGCCGACCCGGCCTCGCGGAAGAGAGCCTCCATCCGCTCCGTGTGTCCGCCGTGCCGGACGCCCTTCAACGCGGCGAGGCCGGCGGTCACCACGTCGTAGGGCGTCGCCCCGGCCGAGGCCACGCAGCGGGCGGTGAACGCCGAGACGTTCAGCTCGTGATCTGCGGCGAGAATGAGGGCCGAGCCGATCGGGCCGGCGGCGTCGGTGCGGCCCGGAGCCCAGCCTTCCTGAAGAGTGGCCGCGATGGAGAGGTCCGACGAGGGGAGCCCGGCGGCGGTCCTCGCCAGGAGCTTCAGGATGCGCGCTCCGGTCGCCGCAACCGCGGCAGGCCGGAGATCGTAAGCCGCGAGGTCGACGCTGCCGGCGAGGGGGAGGGCGACCTGGCAGCGCTCGACGGGAGTCAGGCCCTCGGGTATCGGCACGAAGAGAGGCTCTTCGCGGAAGAGGCGCTCGGCATCCGCGGGATCACCCGTCCAGATCAGCGCCGCCACCTCCTCGACGGTGGCCGTCCGCGCGAGATCGACCGCGTTCCGGCCGCGGTAGCAGAGCTTGCCGTCCTGCACCAGGGTGATCGCCGACTCCAGGACCGGCGCGCCCCAGTCGAGCGCCTTGGGCACGATCCTCTCCGGCTCTTTCCGGAGCTCCTTCTTCTCCCTCAACCGGTCCACGTCCTTCTTCGGATAGCGCCGCGCCCGGGGCTCGCCGGGCACGGCCTCCGAGCGCAGCATCCCCCGGCTCGCGTAGGCGTAGAGAGTCGCGAGAGAGATCCCCAACTCCGCGGCGGCTTCCTGGGCGCTCAGAAAACGCTCTTCCGTCATGCCTTCACCTTCCCATACATTGATCGTCCGATCAAGATTGACAACCTTGCAAGGCGGTCCGAAGATGAGGGTGTAGCGAAAGGAGATCGCCATGAGCGACGGAATGAAACAAGGACTAGAAGGGGTTGTGGCCGCCACGACCCGTTTGAGCAGTGTGGACGGCGAGGCCGGGGTGCTCCTCCTCGCCGGATACCCGGTGGAAGAGATCGCCCCGCGGGCGTCGTTCGAGGAGATGGTCCACCTGCTGTGGACCGGCAACCTGCCCACGGCAGAGGAGCTTGCCGCGCTCCGCAGCCGCCTTGCCACCCGGCGGGAGCTGCCTGCGGAGACCCTGGACCTGCTGCGCGCCGCGGCCCGGCGGCGGGTGCACGCCATGGACGCCCTGCGGATGGCGGCGGGCTCGCTGAGCCTCGTTTCGGAAGCGGGGGAGGACCCGCGGGAGGACGCCGTGACCCTCGTGGCCGCGTTCCCCACGATCGTGGCCGCGTACTGGCGGCTCCTCCGGGGAGAGGAGCCCGTCGCGCCCCGGGCCGACCTCGGGCATGCGGCGAGCTTCCTCCATCTCCTCACGGGAGAAGAGCCTTCTCCGGAGCGGGCGCGGGGGCTCGAGACCTATCTCAACACCGTGACCGACCATGGGCTCAACGCCTCGACGTTCACCGCCCGGGTCATCGTCTCGACCCAATCCGACCTGATCTCGGCCGTGACCGGCGCGGTGGGTGCTCTGAAAGGCCCCCTCCACGGCGGCGCCCCCGGCCCCGCGCTCGACATGGTCTTCGAGATCGGCTCGCCGGAAAGGGCCGAGCCGTGGATTCGCGAGAAGCTCGCCCGAGGAGAGCGGCTCATGGGCTTCGGCCACCGCGTCTACCGGGTGCGCGACCCGCGGGCCGACGTGCTGGCCGCCGCGGCCGAGCGCTTCTACGGCCGGGGTGGGGACGCGGCCCTCTACGAGCTCGCCCGCTCGGTCGAGGCCACGGCTCTCCGGCTGCTCCGCGAGCACAAGCCGGACCGGCGCCTGGACACGAACGTCGAGTTCTACACCGCGCTCCTCCTCCACGGCCTGGGCCTGCCGGTCGAGCTCTTCACTCCGGCCTTCGCCGTGGGGCGCGTCGCGGGGTGGACGGCCCACGGCCTGGAGCAGCTCGCAACGGGGCGGCTCATCCGGCCGCAGTCCGAGTACGCGGGAGAGCGGGGGCGGCGGTGGGTGCCGGTTGCGGAGCGAGAGCCTGTCACCGTCCCCTGAGCCCCGTCCTGCTTTCCTGATAGCCTTTCTCCTCTCCTGCCGGACGATCTCCGGCAGGCGTTCCCTTGGGGAGGCTCGTTCTTGGACATCCAGTCCCTTTCTCCGGCCGATTTCTGCGAATTCCTCGTCCGCGAGGGCATCCGCCGTTTCTATCTCGTCTGGGACCCGGACTCGAACCGGGTTCTCGCTTCCCATCCGGCCCTGGAGCCTCTTGCGCGGCTCTTCGAGGCGGACCGGCGTGACTTCGACCGGCATGAGGGGGTCTTCGTGCAGGTGGCGCCGGAGAGCGGCGTGCTCCAAGGGGTTTTCGTTCACCGCACGTGCCGCGGGCAGGGCGCGGGGGGCGTTCGGTTCTGGCGGTATGACACGGTGGAGGGCTTTCTGCGGGACGGCCTGCGCCTCGCGCGGGGGATGACGTACAAGAACGCGCTCGCCGGCCTGTGGTGGGGAGGGGGGAAGGGAGTCATGGCCCAGGGGACCGGCAAGGCGGGCGACGCTTCCGCGCGGCGCCTGATGTATGAAGAGTACGGCGCCTTTCTGACCGACCTTCAGGGGTGCTACGTCACCGCCGAGGACGTGGGCACCTCGGTCGAGGACATGGCCGCCGTCTTCTCCCGCACCCGCTTCACTACCTGCATTCCTCCGGTTCTCGGGGGGAGCGGCAATCCCTCGACGCCCACGGCGCGCGGCGTCGTCCGCGGCATGGAGGCGGCGCTCGCCCACCGGGGCCTTGGCACCCTGGCCGGGAAGACCATCGCCGTCCAGGGGCTCGGCCATGTGGGCGAGCCGCTTCTCGGTTTCCTCCGGGAGAAGGGGGTGGCCCGCGTGGTGGGCTCGGACATCGACCCCGCCCGCCGCGACGAGCTGCTCCGGAAATTCGCCGGGTGGGACCTCGAGGTCCGCATCGTCCCCCGGGGAGACAACTCGATTCTCGCGGAGCCCGCGGACGTCCTCGCCCCCTGTGCCACGGGAGCCATCCTGAACCCGCGGACCATCCCGGCCATCCAGGCCGGTATCGTCTGCGGCGCGGCCAACAATCAGCTCGAGGACCCTGAGCGGGACGACCTCCTGCTCCAGGAGCGCGGCATCCTGTATCTGCCCGACTTCCTCGTCAACCGGATGGGGATCGTCAACTGCGCCGACGAGCAGTACGGCTACCTGGAGGAGGACCCCCGGATCGAGGACCACCTGGGAGATGAGTGGGAGAACAGCGTCTACAACCTCTCCCTTGCGGTCCTGGCCGAGGCGGAGAAGACCGGGAAGACCCCGGCCCGGGTGGCCCTGGACCTCGCGGAGAAGCGCTCCTTCGAGATCCACCCCCTCTGGGGACACCGGGGCGCCGCGATCATCCGCTCGCTGGTGCGAAGCGGCCGTTTTCTCGGGAACTGAACCTGTTCAAAAGTCCTTGACGGCGGCTCCGAAGCGGTGTACCTTGAGTTGAACGCGTTCAACTGAACGCGTTCAACTCCGAGGAGACGCCATGAGCGAGGCTGTGACCGCTGTTCCCTCTGTCCAGGAGGAGGGGAAGAAGACCCGCAAGGGAGAGCAGACCCGGGCGCAGATCCTGGAGACCGCCCTCACCCTGTTCCGCGAGCGGGGCTACGAGGACACGACCATGCGGGCCATCGCCGAAGCCGCCGGGGTGTCGGTCGGCAACGCCTATTACTACTTCCGCTCGAAAGAGCACCTGATCCAGGCGTTCTACGCCCGGACCCACCAGGAGCACCTGGACGCCTCCCGGGAGATCCTCGCCCGGGAGAAGAGCCTCAAGGGGCGCCTCCTGGGCGTGATGCAGGCGAAGCTCGACACGATCATGCCCTACCACCGCTTCGCCGGAATCCTCTTCAAGACCGCCGCCGATCCCGCGAGCCCCCTCCACCCGTTCAGCGACGAGTCGGGGCCGGTCCGCGAGCAGTCCACGGAGCTTTTCGCCGAGGCGCTGACCGGGGCGGAGGTCCGCCTCCATCCCGAGCTGATGGCGGAGCTTCCCAACCTGCTCTGGGTCTACCACATGGGGATCGTCCTCTTCTGGATTCACGATCCCTCGCCGGGGTGCGCCCGGAGCTACCGGCTGATGGAACAGTCGGTGAAGCTGATCGTGCGCCTGATCTCGCTCGCGCAGCTTCCGGTGCTGCGCCCGCTGTTCCGGGAGCTGTTCAAGCTGGCGGCGGAGATGCGGTCGGGGGAGGTGGCGGCGGAGGCGGGGGCTTGACCACGGACGAACACGGACTTTCATGGACTGGCACGGACTCCCTCTGCTGTCCGTGTAGGTCCGTGCTCGTCCGTGGCCGTCCTTCTTCGGGTCAACCCATCGAGCCCTTACAATAGCTTTGTGATTCGCTTCCTGTTTTTTCTCCTCGCGCTGTCCCTCGCCCAGGCCCCCGCCCTTCCGGAGCCGGGCGCCGCTCCGTCCCGGGTCTCTCTCGCGGTCGACGTCCGCGACAAGCGGGGGGAGATCCCCCGCAATCTGACCGCGGCGGACTTCCTCGTTCGGGAAGATACCGAGCCTCGCCCGGTGGTGGAGGTGGCTCCTTCGACTCCGCCCTGGCGGGTGGTGATCTATGTCGACCGTGTTCTGACCGGCTCGCGCACCCTGCGGGGAGCGACCGGGGCTCTCGCGGAGCGGGTCCGCGATCTGGTGGCTCTGGGGCCGGTGGACGTCATCGTGGCGGAGCCCGAGCCTCGGGTGGTCCTCGAAGGGGCGCGGAACCCGGCGGTGGTGGACGACGTGCTCTCCCGCCTCTGGTTCACGGGCGAGGGGCGGGACGACCTGCGGGTGACCCGCCAGCGGTTCCTGGATCAGATCGCGGCCGGGCCGGAGGCC
>DATEIO010000282.1:0-4161 GCA_035278895.1 Thermoanaerobaculia bacterium
CTTCGGAGCCATCCGTGGCCGGGCCGCCGAAGCGGGCGTGGGCCTGCCGGGCGTCCTGCCAGGCGCGGGAGGCGCGGATGACGCCTTTCGAGGGGACGCAGCCCACGTTCAGGCAGTCGCCGCCCATGAGGTTGCGCTCGATGATGGCGACCCTGGCGCCGAGGCCGGCCGCTCCTGCGGCGGAGACGAGCCCGGCGGTGCCGGCGCCGATCACGACCATGTGGTAGCGCGGGGCGGGCTCGGGGTTCACCCAGGAGGGCGGGTGGACGTTTTCTAGGAGCTTCCGGTTGTGCTCGTCCATCGGCTCCAGGGGCGCGTTCATGGCCGGTCCTCCTTGGGGGCGTCGATCTCCTGGCGCAGGGCCTTGCCGGCCAGCCGGGTGACGTAGGTGGTGACGGCGATCGTGGCGAGGAGCCCGATGCCCAGGAGGATCCAGGAGCCGGGACCCTTCTCGGTTTTGGCGCCGCCGGCCAGGGCGGCGAGGCTGCCGGCCGCCTTGCCGTAGTAGACGTAGAGGAGCGTACCCGGAAGCATGGCGATCGAAGCGGCCAGATAGGAGAGGAACGAGACCCGGGTCAGCCCCAGGGAGTAGTTGAGGAGGTTGAAGGGGAAGAGGGGGGAGAGACGGAGGAGGGCCACGATCTTGAACCCTTCCCGGCCCACGGCCCGGTCCACGGCGGCGAACCGGGGGTTGCCCGCGATCCTCCGCTCGATCGCCTTCCGGGCGCCATAGCGGGCTACGAGGAACGCCGCCGAAGCCCCCAGGGTGGCCCCCAACAACGTGTAGATCGTCCCCTTGACGAGACCGAAGACGGCGCCGGCCGCGAGCGTCAGGAGGGAGCCAGGGATGAAGGCCACGGCCGCGACGGCGTAGCCGAGGATGAACACGACCGGTCCCCAGACGCCCAGGCTCTCCACCCACGCAGCGAATTGGGGGATGTAGCCGCCGGCATAGCGGCCGCCGAGGATGAGGACGGCCAGGGCGAGGGCGCCCAGGACGGCGTAGACGACGATCTTTCCGCGGGCTCTCAAGCTTCTCCTCCTTGAGAGAAGACTACGGCCCGGCCGGGGTCCTCGGATCACTCCGGCGTCAGGTCCCGCGGACGGGGACCGGGGATCAGGCCGCGGCCCAGAGCGCGGCGGCGAGCAGGAAGCCGCTCATGCCGACGAACGTCCCCGCGATCGAGGCGAAGTTGCCCCAGCCGGTGCCCTCCTTGGCGGTCTTGCCGAGCAGCATGAGGCTGCCGCAGGCGACGACCAGGTGACCGAGCACGAAGAGCGGGGTCAGCCCCGAGGGGAAGGGAGCCCCCTCCGGCTTGGTGAAGGCCGCGGCCAGGTTGGCCCCGATCAGGATCAGACCCAGCAGGAGCGCCCCGATGGCGAACCAGTCCCACCGCGTGGGGCGCGGCAACTCGATCTTTGGCAGCTTGAAAGACGGCATCTTCAACGCCTCTCCCATGGCATTACCTCTCGGGTGGATGTTCCGAAGCGGCGCCATGGTAGCACGACCCGCGGAGACGAGTGAGAGGGGCGCGCAGCGCACCCCTACGCTTGATGCTCGGGCCGCAGCAGGTCGAGCACCGTCTTGACCGGCGCGAAGGTGTCCTCCGGCACCTCCACGAACACCGTGTTCCATCCTGCCATCGAGCCGTTCCAGAGGCCCGGGCGCTCCAGCGCTTTCAAGGGTCTCCCCTCGTGGGACTTGCTCGCGATGAAGACGGTCCTGGGATCCACGAACGGGTGGAGGTCGTAGGGCTTGCCGTGCCGGTCTTTGAGGCCGCAGACAACGTCGACCGGGTTGAAGTGGGTCGAAGCTTTGAGGATCGCCTGCTGCTCTTCGGACTTCGGGTCGATCTGGGAGGTCTCGACGATCTGGGGGGAGATCCCGCCGGTCGGGGACTCGACCCAGAAGGGGCCGCCGCCGGGCTCACCCTCGTTGATCACCACGCCGCAGACGCGCAGCGGCCGGTCGAGCGCGGTGATGAGGAAGCGCCGCCGCTCTTCCGGGCCGGCGTTCGCGAGGGCGGGAGGGAGCGGCCGGGAGAGGTCCTCCTCGAGAAAGCGGGAGACCTCGTCCAGGAGGGTGGCCGCATTGTCGTCCTCTTCCGCGTCCTTCATCCACTCCAGGCGGTCGAGATAGCGGAACGCCCGCTCCTGGAGGTCGAGGAGATGGCCGCCCAGGAGCTCCTTCCAGCGGTTGACCAGGGGCTTTTCGCGGTCCGGCACCACGTTGTCGATGTTCTTGAGCTGGACCACGTCCCAGCCTGCAGCCCCCAGGTCGTTCAGGTTGTCCAGGAGCGCGCCGTGACCGCCGGGCCGGAAGAGGAGCGTGCCGTCCTCCTGCCGGAAGGGGCGGTTGTCGGGATCGACCGCGATCGTGTCCGTCGAGTGCTTCTGGCGGGAGAAGGTGACGCCGAAGCGGGCTCCGTGCTTCCCTTGGAGGCTCGCCAGGAGGTCGCGGAATCTCTCCTCGTGCTCGGGCGACACCGTGAAATGGAGCCGGCAGGCGCCGGACTCGTCCTGCAGGGTCGCGGCGGCTTCCACCAGGTGCTCCTCGAAGGGCGTGCGCGGCCCGTCGGGATAGCGGTGGAAGAGGAGCAGCCCCTTGGGGAGATCCGCATAGCCCAGGCCCTTCTCGGTCAGGAGATAGGAGAGGACGGTCCGGAGATCTCCGAGATCGTGCCCGTCCCGCGCCATCACCTCCGCCAAGGCCTCGTAAAAAGCGAAGCGGGGGAGGTTGTCGAAAAAGGTGCGGACCTCTTTCGAAGGCTCCGGGTCCTCCTCGGTCAGGTAGGCGAGGAGAGACTTGAACATCCGGGTCGCCGCGCCCGAGGCGGGGACGAGCCGGCCGACTCTCCCCTGGCGGGCCGCTTCGCGGAAGCATTCGACGAGCGCGGGCCGGTCCTCTTCAGAGAGGGTGCGGACGCCGTCGCCCGGGGTGCAGGGGCGGAGGACGCGGGTGAACGGGGGCGGGTTCGTGAACAGCTCGATCTGGCGGGCCGCCTCGGCGGGGGTGACCCCCAGGCCGGCCATCTGGTCCAGGTCTGCAGAGGAGAAGAGGTCCTCGGTCACCGGGGAAGCCTCAAGGGCGGTCTCGTTCATGGCCGGGCAGATGATGCAGGATCTCCGCCAAGCTCTTCCCCTGGAGGTCTTTGTCGCTCAGGACCGGATTTTCGACCCGCCAGTCGATCCCGATCGCGGGATCGTTCCAGAGCAGGCAGATCTCGTCCTCCCGGTCGTAGAAGTCGGTGCACTTGTAGAGGAGGTGCGCGGTGTCGGACAGCACGGAGAAGCCGTGCGCGAAGCCCGGGGGAATCCAGAGCTGCTTGAAGTTTTCCCCCGACAGGACCTCGCCCACCCACTTCCCGAACGTGGGAGAGCCGGGCCGGATGTCCACCGCCACGTCGAAGATCTCGCCGGCGAGCGCCCGCACGAGCTTCCCCTGGGGGTGCCGGAGCTGGGCGTGGAGGCCGCGGAGCACGCCGCGGGTCGAATAGGAGTGGTTGTCCTGGACGAAGGTCTCGGGCAGCCCCCCGTCCCGGTATTTCTTCTGGTGCCAGGTCTCCAGGAAGAAGCCGCGGGAATCCCCAAAGACGTCGGGCTCGACCACGATGACTTCCGGGATGGCAGTCGGCAGGAACTTCACTTCGCCCCCAGTCCCAGGCGCTCGCGGCCGTACTTGCCCGCCTGCACGGCCTCGCACCAGGCGCGGTTGTGGAGATACCAGCGGACTGTGGCCCGCAGGCCGGACTCGAAGTCGTACCGGGGCTTCCAGCCCAGCTCGTCCTGGACCTTGGAGTCGTCGATCGCGTAGCGCCGGTCGTGGCCGGGCCGGTCGGCGACGAACTTCTTCAGGTCGCGGTAGGACGTCCCTTCCCGGGGACGCTCCTCTTCCAGGATGGCGCAGATCGCGTCCACCACCTGGAGGTTGGTGCGCTCGCTCCTCCCGCCCAGGTTGTACTTCTCGCCGGGCCGGCCGCGCCGCAGCACCTCCAGAACGCCCCGGCAGTGGTCCTCCACGAAGATCCAGTCGCGCACGTTGCCGCCGTCGCCGTAGATGGGCAGCGGCTTGCCTTCGAGGGCGTTCAGGATCATCAGCGGGATGAGCTTTTCGGGGAACTGGTAGGGGCCGTAGTTGTTGGAGCAGTTGGTGAGGAGCGT
>DATEIO010000283.1:0-19918 GCA_035278895.1 Thermoanaerobaculia bacterium
TCCGTCCAGGAGCCGCGGGAGAAGAGCGCTCGCCGAAGCGCGGCGCCAGCTCGCCCGGGCCGAGCGCCTGGGCGCCGAAAAGGTCATCCCCGAAGAAGAGCTGGACGCGGCCCGCACCGCCGTCCGCACGGCCGAGAGCGACCTCGAAGCCGCGTCGTTCCGCGCCCGGGCCGCGGCGTACGATGTGGAGAGCGCCCGCGCCGCGCTGCTCGAATCCCAGCCGGGAGGCCCGGCGGGAGTCCGGGCGATCGAGCTCCGCTCGCCGGTGGCCGGAAGCGTCCTGCGCGTCTGCCAGGAGTGCGAAAAGGTCGTGGCGGCCGGCGCCGAGCTGATCGAGCTCGGTGACCCGCGCGACCTCGAAGCCGTCGTCGACGTGCTGTCGACCGACGCCGTCAAGATCCGTCCCGGCGCGCCGGTGTGGCTCGATGCGGGAGCGGAGAGCGGGGAAGAGCTCGAGGCGCGGGTGCGGACAATCGAGCCCTCCGGCTTCACCAAGGTCTCGCCGCTCGGCGTCGAAGAGCAGCGGGTCAACGTCATCGCCGACCTGGTCGATCCCCCCGGCCGCCTGGGCGATCGCTACCGGGTCGAAGCCCGCATCGTGCTCTGGGAAGAAAAAACCGTTCTCAAGATCCCGGCCGGAGCCCTCTTCCGCAGCTCCGGCGGCTGGGCCGTCTTCACCGTCGAAGGCCAGCGCGCCCGCCTTCGCCCCGTGAAGGCCGGGCACCGCAATCCCGACGAAGCGGAGATCCTGGAAGGGCTCGCGGAAGGGGAGGTGGTGATCGTCCATCCGAGCGACGCGGTGGAAGCCGGCGTGCGGGTGAGCGCCGGGGAGAGCCGGGCTGGATGACAAGGACCGCAAGGCCACCAGGTATAAATGACACCCGCCGAGCTCTTCAAGGGCTACCTTGAGTCCGAGCCTCTCTTCGCGGCCGTGTGGAGGGAGACATGGCCGGGGCCCGAATAGGCTAGACTCGCGGAGCCGTGTGGAGGAAGGAGGGGGGCCAGCCGTGAGCGCGGGAAACCAGATCCGCATCCTGAGCGTCGACGATCATCCCCTGATGCGGGAGGGGATCGCCGCCATGATCCGGAATCAGGCGGACATGCTGCTGGTCGCCATCCGCTCGGAATTCGTCGAGGCCCGTGTCATGGTGCTGACGACGTTCGAGGGCGACGTCGAGATCCAGCGCGCCCTGAAGGCTGGAGCCCGGGGCTATATGCTGAAGAGCAAGCCTCCCGGCGAGTTGCTCCAGGGGATTCGCCAGGTGCACGCGGGAAAGCGGTGGATCCCCCCGGAGCTGTTCATTACGGAAGAGACGGTCAAGGTTCACGTCAAGCACATCATGGAAAAGCTGGGCGCGAAGGACCGCACGGAGGCGGTCGCCATTGCCCTGCGCCGCGGGATCATCCAATTATAGAAAGCGCCGCCCCTGACCATGCACGACACGCCCGCACCGGAGATTCGCCGCCCTCCCTCCGCCGCCGAGATCGCCTCCTGGATCCTCGCCGGCCTCGCCCTTTTCCTGGTCCTCTATCTCCACGTGCTGGCGGCTCTGGTCGGCGGGCTCGCCGTCTACGAGATCGTCCACATCCTGGCGCGCCGGCTACGCTTCATCCGCGGCCGCCACGAGGTGGGCAAGTTCATCGCCGTGGGGCTTTTCGCGATGCTCATCGTCGCGGCGCTGACCCTCTCCATCATTGGCGTCATCGCCTTCTTCCGCAGCGACCAGGGAAATCTCCCGGCCCTGATCGGCAAGATGGCCGACATCATCGAGACCTCCCGGGAGCACCTCCCGGTCTGGCTCGCCCGGGAGCTCCCCGCCAATGCCGACGAGCTCAAAAACGACCTGGCGCAGTGGCTCCGCGAGCACGCGGGGGAGCTCCAGAGCATTGGTGCCGACCTCGGGCGTGCCTTCGTTCATGCCCTGATCGGCATGATCATCGGCGCCATCGTCTCGCTCTACGAAGCCCGGCCGAGCACCAACCGGGAGCCGCTGGCCGATGCTCTGACCGCGCGGGCCAGCCGGCTGGGCGATGCGTTCCGGCGGATCGTGTTCGCCCAGGTGCGCATCTCGGCGCTCAACACGGTGCTCACCGCCCTCTACCTGCTCGTGGTGCTCCCGCTCTTAGGCGTCCGGCTGCCGTTCACCAAGACGCTGATCGTCATCACGTTCCTTGCCGGGCTGCTGCCGGTGATCGGCAACCTGATCTCGAACACGGTCATCTTCGTCGTCAGCCTTTCCCACTCGCTCGGCGTGGCGGTTGGCGCGCTGATCTTCCTGATCGTCATCCACAAGCTGGAATACTTCATCAACGCGCGGATCGTGGGCGGTGAGATCCAGGCGCGTGCCTGGGAGCTGCTGCTGGCGATGCTGATCATGGAGGCGGCCTTCGGCATTGCCGGCCTGATCGCCGCGCCGATCTATTACGCCTATCTCAAGGCGGAGCTTTCCGACCGCGGGCTGATCTGATGACGGCGGCGAGAGGCGGTCTCGTAAACCCGCAGGAAGAGAGCGGGCGCGATGAATCGCGCCCCTACTACAGAGCCAGTGGGGGAGTTGTAGGGGCGACATTCCCTCCCGCCGGTGATGGCGAAGCCGCGCAGCTTCGGCCGGCGCGCCAGCTCGTCGACCAGATATTTCCTGCCGACATTGAAGTCGCCGCCGCCGTTCTGCCGCAGGTCGATGGCGATCTTCCGCACGGGATGGCTGTCGACGAACGCCCACAATTCCCGCGACCTGGCCCGCAGGTCGTCGTACTTCCGGAAGCTCACGTAGACAGTACCGGCCTCCGGTAGCCAGGTGAACCAGAACCCTTCGTCCGGACGCTGGCGATAGAGCGGCGGGTTCGCCGTCGCGGTCCGCCATTCCGGTCTGGCCTGGACCGGATCGACCGGACGTCCGCCGAGCGCTCGGTGCCGTCGTCGAGCATCACGGTGAAGCGGGCCGCCGCGGCGCTCCTGGCGACGCCGAGACCGTGCATCACTTCCGCGATCGAGAGCCACTGCGGCGTGAAGGCCGCGAAGAGGACGTCGCTCTCCGCCTGCGGAAGAAGGGTGCGGATTCGCGCGGCCGCGTCCTCGACCGACGTGTCGTCGATGCGGGTCAGCTTGCCGCCGACGAGCTCGGCGGCCGGCCCGGCGCCGCGGACGACGCGGTACGCCCCTTCGATGCTGGCGACCGCGATCGGGAACTGGTGGAGGCTCGACGGCAGACGAACGTAGGTGTGGCCGTCGCCGACCCGGGCCACGATGCGCATCAATCCGACGATCATTTCGTCGTCGTTCGCCTGGCCCACCTGGAGCCAGTCGCAGATCCCGCCGGGATTCGCTCATAAATCCGGCCACTGCTACGAGTGGGCCGTCTTCCTCTACGAGTCCAGCCAGTCCACCGCCTACGGCTACGACAAGATCAACTTCTGCGTTCCCTGACCGTTTCTGAGCGACGAAAGCCCCGGTCCTTCGCGGCCGGGGCTTTTTTACTTTCTTGTGGGAGGAGGGGGAGGAGCTTTAGGCAGGCTCTCGTCGTAGATGATCAGCTTCTTTCCCTTCCCACTGGTTCCTCTCTCCGCCGCGGGTTCGGGGGCTGGGCTTGGGTTGAGAGTCAGCAGGAAGGGACGGGCCTGTACGAGGTCCTTCCCTTCGGTAAGTTGCGCAGAGGCCCTTATCGTCTGGTCTCCAGATTTCGCGACGCGCAGGCGGGAAACCAGCGTCACGGTCCGCCCTTGCTCGACACTTCCGAAGGTCTGGGAAAGAGAGGCAATCCCTGAGAGGGGTTCGAGAGCCGGGGAGAGTTGCAGGCGCAACTCGAGAGCCGGGACGTTCACCAGAGGGGTTACGTTGAAGTAAACGCAGATCACGTTTCCGACCGCCGGCGTGATGTCGTTGGCTGTGAGGGCACCCTCCAGCGCGACTTTGCCGGTTGCGGAGGGGAGAGCCGGGGCGCCCGCCGGAAGTCCGGCCGTACCCGGCACGGCGGCGGTCAACAGGGCGGCGAGAACAAAAGCGGAGCGACCCGGCATCATGAGATCTCCTGGTTACTGGCAACTTGACTGGGCGGCGAAGTCGTAGGGAAACGAGTGAAGTTTCAAGATGCCTTTGACCCCTTTGTTGTCATCTCCCTCGGAGCCATTCCCCCGGCAGAACCAGCCGTCGAGAAGGTCGACCAGGTCCGCTCCGCTGGTCCCTCGGTCCTGATAGAACGAGCTCTTGAGATAGCTGGCCGCACTGAACACTCCGGCTTCGTTGGTCAGCGTGTCGCGTGTCTCGTTCGTTCCGTCAGCCAGATCCCAGAGCACCGCGGCGACCACCGCTTCGGAAAGATCTCCGTTCTGGGTGTTGCCCGACGTGCCCTGGGGGATAGTGGTCGCGAGAGATTCGATATCCAGACGGACTCCCACGCCACTTGATGTGGTATCCAGATAAAGAGAGGTCCCTTTCGCCGTGTTGCCAAAGAAGGTGGCGCTCCCTTCTCCCCAGGCAAGTTGAGGATCGACCTGGCTATCGGAGCTATGGTCTCCGCCGGGGCTGTCCGAACGGCTCTGCTCGTACTGCCACTTGTGTCCGAATTCGTGAAGGAGGACGAGATCGTCATACTCGTCGGGATCGGCCGAGATGGACAGCACCGAGATCTGGTTGCGCGAGCGGCTGTAACAGGAGACCTCGCTGCTGCAGGCGCCCTGCCGGCCCTGAGTCCAGAGCCAGTCGAGATGAGGTGGCGTACTTCCGGAGTGACGTCGGTAGAGGTCCGCGCCTACGACTCCCATGTCGAAGATGTTGAATGCCGGTCCGGCGCTGTTGGCCTGAGCGCGGATCATCACGTCGGTCTTGTCCGGCTCGTTGCTCTCGTTGATGGTTCCCGTCGAGCGCATGGAGTATATCTCGTCCCGGTCGTTCTTCACCGCCTGGTTGACGAATTCGTTGTCCTGGTCTGCCATCACCACCAGATAGTAGCCGTGCGCGCCATTATTCTGGAAGCTGATATCGAAGCTGCCATCCTGCTTGGTGTCGCTTTCGCCGAGAGTAACATTGTCCGAGGCCCGTTTGACCTCGATCCGGGCATAGCGGATGGGTAGCTCCGTCGTAGTGCCCGACAGGCCCGAGGTGGTCTGGGCCTTGTCCTGGTAGACGGCCTTGCCGCGAACGCGGAAGCCGCAGTTGGGAGTGAAGCGGGTGATCTCGCGGCCTGAGCCGGAGCCTCCCTGATCGTCCGTACCCGCGGCGAATGCGCCGGGGAAGGTCTTCACCTCGCCACAGACCTTGGTGGTGACCACATAGTTGGCCGGGCTCCCTCCGCAGTCGGACCAGAAGTCGACACGCACGATGTGCTCGCCCACGATCGGGGAGCCCGTGGTCCAGGTGATGTTTTCGTTGTTGACTCCGTCGATGCTGCAGGCGGCGTTTGAGTCCAGATCCAGGGTTCCGCCGGTCACTGAGCTGCGGTTGCTCCAATAGATCTCCTCGCCTCCTGGCGGCTCGACCACGTGCAGGTCTACGTCGGTCTGAGTGTCCCAAGACAGACTGACTTGGACATCTCCCGAGCCGACGGGTTGGACCTCGAAGGGACGTAGGACGGCGCGGCCCACGCGGCCGAGAAAGTCGATGAGCTGGACGACGATGTCGATCGGTCCGGTGGCTTTCAGAGCCGCAAAGCGGCGGTTCTGCCGGTCCAATGTCGACGCCGGAAAGTCCGGATCGAGGCGGATTTCGGCGATGAGGACATTTCCCTCTCTGCGTACTGGGGCCTCGAAGTAACCTTGGAAGCCCGTCACGCCGGGGACCTGAACCAGTATGCGGTTGACGTTGGCGGCGGCTGCCGGGTTCTGCAATGCGATTCGCAGTCGCGCGGTGCCGCCGTTGATGATCGTGCTCGGTGCGTCGATGGCGGTGATTTCAGGGGCCCCGGCCCCGGTGGGAGCCGGCAGAGTGCCGGGGACGAAAACGCCTCCCAACAGCTCTACCGCTGGCAGGAGCAAGTCAGCGGGCTCTACAGTGAAGGTCGATTGGAAGGTGCGGGTGGTGCTTCCGGTCACCGCCTGGGCCACGAGGTGGCACTCCCCGAATTCCGCCACGTTACGCACCACCTCCAGACGGGAGAGGTTTGCGGTGTGGGTGCTGAATCCGCCGCAGCCAAGTCCGGTGGCCGTCAGGCTCAGAGAGGTGGCTCCGGGCCAGTCCACTCGCAAGGTGGCAGGCTCGCCTCCTGCCGGTCGGGGAGGGTCGACGGACAGTGCGGGAAGAGGTGCGACGGTGGTGTCTTTCAACGGGGGTGGCAACTCCCCCTGGCAGGTGGACAACGCATTGGTATCCTGAATGGGTTGGAAAGGGGTGCCCCTGGGATTCCGGTAGGTCGCCACGGCACCCGTCACCGTATCCTCCACCGTGAAGTCCACTCGCACGTCCGTCAACCCGCCCGCAAAGACCCAGAACCGGTTGTTCAAGGTACAGGCGTTCAGCACCTTGACGATCATCTCGACGTTGGCGGGAGAGAAGAACCAGAAATAACCGGTGTCGGCCGTGAGTCGAACAGCACGCGCCGGTCCTTGGGATCCACTCGGCGTCCTCCAGGTTCCGGAGATGCGAAAGCGGTCGCCGAGACAAAGGGTGGTATCGGTCGCCACGCAGGCCCCCACTGCTGCCTGAGAGATGCGATTCGGAACGCCCGGGACTAGCGGCGTGGGATCGTCTGCCTGCGCCAGATCCGACAGGTCCTGGGCCACCGCTGCGGCTGCCTGCTCGACGGAAAGCGGTGGCGCTTCGCTCCGACCCGTCGAGCAACCGGTGAATGCCGATGTGTCCTGAATCGGAGCGAAGGAAGTGCCTTGAGGATTTCGATACGTCTTGGTCGCTGTTCTTCGCCCCGGTACCACGTGCTCGACGGTGAGGGTCACCTCGACATTGGTGAGGCCAGCGGCGAACACCCAGAACCTGTTGTTCAGTCCGCATCCGTCGAGGACCTTGACCACCGTCTCCACGTTATCCGGGGAGAAGAACCAGAAATAACCCGTATCAGACGTCAAGCTGACGGCTTGACCCTTGCCGGAAGCTCCGTCCGGAGTTTTCCACGTAGCGGAGACCCGAAAGTTATTGTTATTGAGGCAAAGGTTCGTAGCGCCGGGCTGACACTGTGCCCAAAGAGCTCCAGGTGCCCAGAGCAGCAGAAAAAGCAGCAATCGCTGGCCAAGCTTGAGCATGCTCCCTCCCTTTCCCTTCCCGGAAGGTCTTCTACACTCATTCTATAGAGACACTCCCGCGGAAGATTTGTTTAGCGGATTACGGCTACCCCGTTCAGGGGCGTTGAGCGCTAGGCTTCATGAGCACTATAATGACTGTGAACTGATCAGTGCTGCAACAGTCCTATAGTCATTGATCTATCAGGCATGTTTTGCTTCTGCGCTTTCGAGAAAGAAGCCCCCACCCAGAGCTGGATCGATCCTCTCTCTCGCCCTCGCGACCGTTTTTCTCGGCCCGGCTGCCGTCCGGGCGGCCACCCTGGCGGAGCGGGCTGCGGCGATCGATGCTCCCGCTCCCGGCAAGGAACTGAAGCTCTCCGGGCCGCTCCAGGTCGGTCGCGCCGAGATCGTTCCGGAGGTGGGGACCCGCGTTCGCGTCCTGACCGCCGGGGGCGTCTCCTGTGGGCTGGTGGTCGACGGCCCGGCGCGCCTGCGCTATCGCGTCGAGGAGTTTTATACCGCGCCGGTCGAGAGACGGACGCGCGTCTTCTCCCAGGGCCTCAATTTGCGCTACCTCCACGAAGTCGCCACGGCTGGTGGGGGCATGTGGCCAAGATGAATGCTGCCGAGGAAAGCTGGCTCATCGAGGCCTTCGCCGACTACACGGCGGCCCTGGTGCTGTGGCAACTGCGCCGCGAGGACCGGGGCAACTACGACTTCAACGAGGTCGTCAAAGAGTGGGTCCAGGAGGCCAGTGATCTCCGTCCGGGCGCAGGCCTCTATTTCATCGATCGCCTGGCTCTGAACAACGACACCGATCGTTCGGACTACGTGCGCCTGCGCTACGCCAAGGGCCCCCTCGTGCTGCACTGGGCCACGACGCGCGACCTGGTGGAGACCCTCAATCAGCTCACGGGTGGCGATTGGCAGCCTGGTTCGAGCGCTACGTCTACGGGACGGAGATCCCGTCGGTGTTCAAATAGAGTTTCGAGATCGCATCGAGCTGCAATCAGCGACATTCAGGCCTCGGCGCCGGTCTCCGGCGTGGCGACGTCGCCGAGCTCCGTTCCGGTCATGAGGGCCAGAATCTTCGAAACGTAGGGGCTCGGTTTGATCGATTGATTCACCAGCAGGAATGCGCCGGCCGGCGAGGCGTTGACGCCCACGTCGGAGCTGGCTTCGAAGGCGATGAAGCTGCTGAAGCCGAGGATGCCGCCGTCCTTGAACACATGGCCGTTCGAGCCGAGGAACCAGCCACGGCCGATGCTCGTGATCGGACTGGCCTTGAGGGTCGTCGACGGCAGTTGCGTCCACTCCAGGAGATCGTCCAGTCCGGCGGAAGACGTCATTCCCATGCTGTATTGCAACCAACGCATGACGTCGCTCGAGCTGAAGACCAGTCCTCCGCCCGGGTTGAAAGCGGGGTACCGGAGGGGGATCGGGCCGGCCTTCGTGCTCCCGTAGTACGACTGCGGGAGGAGCGACGGCGAGACCTGATCGATCGTGTTGAGCGTCATCCCCAGCGGGGTGAGGATGCTCGCGTTCAGCGCCCTTTCCCAGGTGTCGCAGGCTTGGGTCTGTCCGAGAAGACCGGGGGTGACGGCGCCGAGAAGCGAGAAGCCGAGGTTCGAATAGGCGTACACGGTCTCCGGAGGGGCGGCCAGTGGAAAGGGATTCGTGCCGAGGAACGTGAAGAGCTCGTCGACGGTGTAGGGCGTGGTCTGGTTGGGCGGCATCTCGGGCACGCCGCCTTGATTGTCCTGCGGGAGACCCGACGTGTAGTTCGCGAGCGAGCCGAGAGGGATGGACGTGTAGTTCGATCCGACGGGAGTGGCGCCGGCGGGCGTGGAGTTGCCGAGGAGTTGATTGAGGACTCCGTCGTTTTGGACGATCGCCGTCGCGTAGAGCGTCGCGGTGAACGTCTTGCTGCACGAGCCGATGGCGAAGAGCGTGCCGGAATTGAGCGTGAGAGGACTGCCGTCGCGCGCGGTGACACTGCCGTTGAAGAAGTACGCGGGACCATCGAAGTCGGGACTGGTGACTCCGACCGCGACTCCGATGTTCTCGGCGAGAAGAGGCTTCACGATCTCTGCGATCTGTTCCGCGGTGGGCAGGGTCACACTCATGGATCGTCTCCTTTGCGGCTGAGCCGCAGTCCGGTGCATCCTGAAAGGGGTTTTGTTGCCTTACATCCTTCCTGGATGCCGGCAGGAGCAAAGCACGTACCAGGCAAAGAGCCTGTGGCTTCTCCTGTTCTTCTCCCTGGAGAAGAGGAGAGAGGAGGCGAAGCACGCCTCCGGTTGACGCGTCACTGACGCCCCGGCTGACACGTCAGCGTTCGCTTCAAGCGCTGGAGCCTATGAATTTGGCTTTCACCACCACTTGACACCCAAGTGAAGCCTGTGGCATCTTCACTGGCATGTCAAGTGAAGAGGATCGCATCGAGCTGCTGCAGGGAACTCTCGACCTCATCGTCCTTCGGGCGCTGTCGACGATGGGGCCGCTCCACGCCTACTCTCTGGCTACACGGCTGGAGCAGGCGTCCGACCATCCGCTCTCGTTGAATCAGGGCACGCTCTATCCCGCTCTGGTCCGCCTGGAGCAGAAGGGGTGGATCAAGGGGAAGTGGCAGAAGACGGAGAGCAACCGCGAGGCGAAGTACTACTCGATCACGAAGCCCGGCGAGCGCGAGCTGGCCCGGCAGGCGGAGAAGTGGCGCCGGCTCGTAGGGTTCGTGGACAAGCTTCTGCTGGGAGAGCCGTGATCATGGCGCCGATCCGCCGCTTTCTCCTGCGCCTGATGTCCTTTTTCCGCGCGGGGCGGGCCGAGGCCGAGCTGGCGCGGGAGATCAACGCGCATCTGCAACTCATGGAAGACGAGCTCGTGGCCCAGGGGATGAGCGCGGCCGAGGCGCGGTTTGCGGCGCGGCGCGCGTTCGGCGGAGTGGAGCAGGTCAAGGAACACCAGCGCGATGCCCGGTCGTTCCGGTGGCTCGACGCCTGGTGGCTGGATTTGAAGCTGGGCGTCCGGATGCTGATCAAATACCCGGGCCTGACCACGGTCGGCGTCCTGGGAATGGCGGTCGGCATCGGGATCGGCGTGGGCTCTTTTGCTTTCTTCTATTCGTATCTCGATCCACCGCTTCCGCTGGACGAAGGCGAGCGCGTGGTGGGCCTCCGGATCTGGGATGCGGATGCGAATCAGGGGGAGCCTCATGCCCTGCACGACTTCGTGGCGTGGCAGGAAGAGCTCGACTCCGTGGAGGACCTTGGAGCCTTTCGGACGCTCCGGCGAAACCTGATCGCTTCGGATGGACAATCCGAGCTCGTCACCGTCGCCGAGGTCACGGCCTCGGGGTTCCGGCTGGCGCGGGTGGCGCCTTTCCTGGGGAGGTATCTCATCGAAGAGGACGAGCGCGAGGGGTCGCCTCCGGTGGCGGTGATCGGCTACGACGTGTGGCGTTCGCGCTATGGGTCCGATCCGGCCGTCGTGGGGCGGAGCGTTCGCCTGGGAAACGTGACATATACGATCGCCGGCGTCATGCCCGAGGGCTTCGCATTCCCGGTGAACCACCGCCTGTGGGTCCCTTTCAAGGCGGATCCGGCGAAGTACGAGCGGCGGCAGGGGCCGGCGATCGACGTCTTCGGCCGGCTCGCGCCGGGCGTCACGATGGAGAGCGCCCAGGCCGAGCTGACGGCGATCGGGGAGCGCACGGCCGCAGCCTTTCCGAACACCCACGAGCACCTGCGGCCGCGCATCGTGCCGTACACGGCGCTCTGGTTCGACGAGCTCTCCCGGTGGGAAGTGGGCATCCTGCAGTTTTTCCTCGTCCTGCTTCTCGTCGTGGTCTGTGTGAACGTCGCGATCCTGATCTATGCGCGAACGGCGACCCGGCAGGCGGAGATCGCGGTGCGTACCGCCCTGGGCGCCAGCCGGGGCCGCGTCATCGGCCAGCTCTTCATGGAGGCGCTGGTGCTTTCCGCGGTGGCGGCGGTGGCCGGGCTCGGGCTCTCCTGGCTGGCTCTCGGGAAGGTGAGCGCCCTGTTGGAGCAAGAGCTGGGCGGCGCTCCCTTCTGGGCAGGCTATGGGCTTTCCTTCGAAACGGTTCTCTATGCCCTGGGGCTCACGCTTTTGGCTGCCGTGATCGCGGGAGTCGTGCCGGCCTTCAAGGCGACGGGCCGTTGGATGCAGACCGGGCTTCGAGAGCTCGGGGGCAGCACGAGCCTGCGTCTCGGACGGACGTGGAACACGCTGATCGTCGCCCAGGTCGCGTTCTCCGTCGCCCTCCTGCCCCCGACCCTCGCCCTGGCCTGGGACTCGTTCCGTCACGGCACCGCGGAACCCGGATTCGCGGCGGAGGAGTACCTGACGGCTCTCGTGGGGATGGACCGGGAGGTCCCCCCCACGGCCGAGGCCGAAGCCTACGAGCGCGAGGTCGCCACCCGCTTCGCCCATCACCAGGCCGAGCTGGTCCGGCGCCTCGAGGCGTTGCCCGGCGTCACCGGCGCGACCTTCGCGATGAACCTTCCCGGCGAGGAGCCGACGGTCTGGATCGAGATCGAGGGCGTGGCTCCGCCGAAGACCCGTTCCGAGAAAGTCTCTGCCTCCGGCATGGCGGCCCGGGAGGGAACCACGCTCGGCCAGGAGGTCGGGTATAACCGGGTCGGTGAAAACTTTTTCGACGTGTTCGACGTTCCGCTCCTGGCGGGCCGGCGTTTCCACTCCGGAGACCTTGAGGCCGGGGCGAGCTTCGTCATCGTGAACCGGAACCTGGTGGACCAGTTTCTGGGGGGCGGCAACGCCCTCGGCCACCGTCTCCGCTACGTGGGCCGGGGAGGGGACGCACGGCCCGGGGACGTGGAGCTGGGACGCTGGTACGAGATCGCCGGGGTGGTGGGCAATCTTCCCCGGAACGCGATGGAGCCCGGGCTGGCCAAGGCCAGGCTGTACCATCTCGCGGCCCCTGGAGAGATCCTGCCGATGCAACTCGCCCTGCGGGTGCGGGGCGCCGCTCCGGAGACCCTGGCTGGCCGGCTCCGGGAGATCACCCTGGCGCTGGACGGAACCCTGCGGCTGCACCAGGTCCTCCCTCTGGACGAGGTGTACGGCCAGGAGCGAAAGTCTTTGTACATGGGAGCGTCGGCGCTCGCGCTCGTGACGCTCTCCGTCGTCCTGCTGTCGACCGCGGGGATCTACGCGCTGATGTCTTTCACCGTCTCCCAGCGCCGGCGGGAGATCGGGATCCGGACCGCTCTCGGAGCTGATCCGCAGCGCCTCCTGTGGAGCCTCTTCTCCCGCGCGGCGGGCCAGCTCGCGATCGGAGTCGTCCTGGGGCTCGGGGTGGCGGCCCTGCTCGAAAACTTTTCGGAAGGTGAGCTCCTGGGCGGGAAGGGCCCCGTTCTCCTGCCCGTCGTCTCGGTGCTCATGATGGCCGTAGGCCTCCTCGCCGCGGTCGAGCCCGCCCAGAGAGGGCTCCGGGTCGAGCCGACCGAGGCGCTGCGGGAGCAGTAGGTCTGCTCTGTCCGATCGCCACCCTGCCTGCCAAGTCCTGATCTGGCTCCTCACATTGCGGGGCGGCATAACGCCCCGAAAACCCCTTGACTTTGCCACTTTGTCGTGTAAAGTTCCTCAAGCTTTGCACTGCAAAGTACTTCACCGGAGTCGGGAACAACCCGGCCAGAGCCTGCGGCGAGGACACGACATGGAGCTCCGGATACGAGACGTTTCCAAGACCTGCCCCAATGGGGTCCAGGCGTTGAAGCAGATCAGCCCGATGGCGGGGCACATCGGCCGGAGTTGCCAACAGCCGGAGGTGGCGCCGTGAAGCTCTGGGGGATTTTTCGCTTCGAGCTCGCCTACCAGCTACGCCGTCCATGGCCCTGGCTCTCCATGGCGGTCCTGACCGTATTCGCCTTCCTGAATACTCGGGTGGGCATCGTCCCCGTCACGCTTCCCCAGGACTTCGTCCTCAACTCGCCTTTCATCATCGCGGCCGTCTCCGTGTTCAGCTGCCAGATCTGGCTTCTGCTGGCACCGGCCGTGACCGGCGAGGCGGCTGCGCGGGACGTGCACACGGGGATGTATCCCCTCACCTATACGAGCCCCGTCAGCAAGGCCGAGTACCTGGGTGGGCGATTCCTCGCCGCCTTCGTCCTCCATGTGCTGATCCTGCTCGGTGTGCAGGTGGGGAGCCTTCTCGCCGCCTATGCGCCCGGAGTGAGTCCCGAGATCATCGGTCCATTCCGGCCGGCCGCCTATCTCGCGGCGTACGTCTTCATCGGGCTGACGAACGCGTTCATCGCCACGACGTTCCAGTTTTCCGTCGCGCTGTGGAGCGGCCGGCCCATCGCGAGCTACGTCGGCAGCCTGGGCCTCTTCTTTCTCTCCTACCCGGTGACGTTCACGCTGTATTTGTCGGGGCTCGGGGAGCGGGCGCTCCTGGCCGATCCGATCGGCGTCCTGGCGATCATGAACGAGATGATGTCGAAATGGACTCTCGCCGAGAAGAACGTCCGCATGTTCACGCTCGAGGGGCCGATGCTCTGGAACCGGCTTCTGTGGCTCGGCATCTCGCTCGTGATGAGCGCATTCCTCTACCTGCGCTACCGATTCGCTCACCGTACCGAAACCGGCTTTTGGAGCCGGCTCAAGCGGCGGTTCGCGAGGACGGCGCCAACGCCAGAGACCGCGCCTGCACGGATCGCGATCTCCGTTCCGCAGGTGCGGCAGTCGTTCGGCTTCGCGACGCACTGGCGCCAAACGCTCGCGATCGCCCGGTCCTCGTTCTGGATGATCGCGAAGAACCCGGCCGGGGTCTTTCTTCTGGTGGTCTTTCCGATGTTCCTGGTGCTGGTGCAAACGGTGCAATCCGAGCGCTGGGGCGTTCCACTGCTGCCGCGAACCGGGTACCTGCTGACGAGGTACCTGACGTCGCCGCTGACAGAGGCCGTGGATTTTCGCGTCATCATACCGCTCCTCCTCGTGTACTTCGCCGGCGAGCTGATCTGGCGGGAGCGCGATGCGAGGCTCAGTGAAAACGTCGACGCGACCCCGGCGCCCGAGTGGGTCCTGTTCGGCGGGAAGCTCCTGGGGCTGAGCCTCGTGCTGGCTGCCTTGATGGTGATGCTGGCCGTGTCTGGAATGATCGTCCAGGCGATGGCGGGGTACCACGATTTCCAGATCGGGCTCTACCTCGAGGTTCTGTTCGGGCTTCAACTCCCCGAGTACCTGCTGTTTGCGGCGCTCGCGCTCACGGTGCACGTGGTGGTGAACCAGAAGTACGCCGGTCTCCTGGTGTCGCTCGTCCTCTATTTCCTCATCATCTTCTCGCCGTTCCTCGGCATCGAGCACAACCTGCTCATCTATGCAGCCAGTCCGGCGTGGTCCTTCACGGACATGCGCGGCTTCAGCGGGTCCGTCGGTCCGTGGCTGTGGTTCAAGCTCTACTGGGGAGCGTGGGCGCTGCTGCTGGCCGTGGTGGCGAGGCTGTTGTGGGTGCGGGGCCGGGAGAGCGGGTTCGGGACGCGGTTGAAGATCGCGCGGCTTCGCTTCAACCGCGCGACGGCCGCGGTCGCCGCGATGACGTTCGGGCTCCTCCTCGCCCTCGGCGGCTTCATCTTCTACAACACCAACATGCGCAATGAGTACATCTCCGAAGACGAGCAGGTAGAACGCCGCGCCGACTACGAGCGGCGGTACGGCAAGTACGAGGGCATTCCACAACCACAGCGGACCGCAACGAAGCTGCAGATCGAGATTCATCCCGGCCGGAGAGCCGCGACGGTCCGCGGCAGCTACCGCCTCGTCAACCGCGACGCCGTGCCGATCGGCTCCGTGCATCTGGAGCCGGCTTTCCATGTCGAGACCCGGGTGACGTTCGATCGTCCGGCCCGATTGGTCGAGGCCGATGAAAAGCTCGGCCACTTCATCTACGTGCTGAACGAGCCGCTGCAACCCGGCGACTCGCTGACGCTCGACTTCGACGTGCAGCTCGCGAGACGGGGTTTCCGCAACAGCGGTCTCCGCAGCAACGGAGCGGGGCCGGCGGTCCTCGAGAACGGCACCTATTTGACAGGCTCCGCGCTCCCCGTCATCGGATACCAGCCGCTCCGCGAGCTGTGGAGCGCGGAAGACCGGCGCAGGCATGGCTTGCCACGGCAGATCACTCTGCCCCCGCCCGATGACATCGATCCGAACGTGGTGGCGGGCGCTCCGGCGACGTTCGATGCGATCGTCGGCACCGACGCCGATCAGGTGGCGGTTGCGCCGGGCGAGCTGCGCCGCACGTGGACCGAAGGGGGGCGCCGCTATTTCCATTACGTCAGCGACGTTCCGATCGGCGGCCTGTACCTCTTCTTCTCCGCCGATTACGCGGTACATCGCGAACGCTGGAAAGACGTCGACCTCCAGGTCTTCGTTCATCCGGGACACAGAGAGCATTTGGAGCGCCTGCTCCGCGGCGTCCGGGCGTCGCTGGACTACTACTCGGCGCAGTTCGGTCCCTATCCGTACCGGTTCCTGCAGATCGTCGAGCAGCCTGGCAACTTCCTCGGCATGGGCGTCGACGGGAGCGGCGTGGTCACCGGAGGGGAGGGCTTCTTCCTGCTGAACCCGGAGGGCGATGGTTTCGACGCGATCTTCGAGATCGTGGCGCACGAGATGGGGCACCAGTGGTGGGGCACGCAGCTCAAGCCCGCCTTTGCCGAGGGAGGAGGCGTCCTCTCCGAAGGCCTCGCCTGGTACTCCGCGATGCAGCTCGTGAAGCACGAGAAGGACCGGGAAGCGCTGCGGCGGTTCATGAGCTTCATGCGCGAGCCGAACCCATGGCCGCCCATCCGCACGGGACTGCCGTTGCTCCGCGCCATGGACCCGTGGGCCAACTACCGCAAAGGCCCCTACGCGATGTACGCGCTCAGCGAGTATGTGGGCGAGGCCCGGGTGAACGGAGCGCTTCGCACGCTGGTGGAGAAGAAGGCGTCTTCCCTGGCCACCACGCTCGATCTGTACCGGGAGCTTCAGGCGGTCACGCCGGGCTCGCTCCAGCCGCTCCTGGCCGATCTGTTCGAGCGGAACACGTTCTGGAGGTTCGAGACCCAGCAGGCGACAGCGGTGCAGACCTCGGCAGGAAACTGGCAGGTGACGATGGAGGTGGAGGCGCACAAAGTCGTTGCCGACAGCGCTGGTAAAGAAACGGAGGTGCCCATTGAGGAGGGGATCGAGATCGGGGTTTTCGCGCCCGCGCGGCCGGGCGAGCTCCTGGGCCAGCCGCTCCATGTGCAGAAGCATCGCGTCCGCTCCGGCACGCAGACGATCACGATCGTCGTGCCCGAGAAACCGGCCCGTGGCGGTATCGATCCGTACAGCCTGCTCGACTGGGAGGAAGGCGATAATATCGAAAGGATAGAGATCGAAGAGGCACCTGGAGAGAGCCAGCCATGACGAGAGCCAAGATTGCCGGCGGGACGATCGCCACCCTGCTCGTCCTCCTCGCCCTCGCCGCCGGCTACCGGGCCCTCAAGTGGGATGTCCGCCCCGCCGCGGAGACCTCGCCCGCGATCAAGCCCTCACCCGCGCCCGCGGCGGCGGAGACCCTCCCGGCGGACGAGGCCCAGCAGGGCTTCCTCTACGGCCGCATTACCACGAACCGCGGCGACGTCTATGAGGGGCGGCTGCGCTGGGGGGACTCCGCGGAGGTGTTCTGGGGCGACTACTTCTACGGCGTCAAGGACGGGAATCCCTGGGCTGCCCAGGTGCCGCGCGAGCGGCTGCCCAAGGCGCGCCGCCCGATCGAGGTCCTGGGAATCCCGATCGCCCACCGGGAACGCCAGATCGACCTCGGCCGGCCTCTCATGGCTCGCTTCGGCGACATTCTGCGCATCGAGGCGAGCGGCCGCGAAGTGCGGGTGACTTTGAAGAGCGGGACCGTGGTCGACCTCGACCGCCTCGAGTCCAGCGACTTCGACGACGGCGTGCGGGTGTGGGACGGCCGCCGCGGCGTCGTCGACCTCGACAGTCTGCGGATCCGCACCATCGAGCTCCTCCCCACCGCCCGGCTGGGCAACACCCCCGTCCGGCTGCACGGTACGGTGCGCACCCGGCAGGGCGATTTCGCCGGCTTCGTCCAGTGGGACCGCGAGGAGTGCGTCGGCTCCGACGAGCTCGACGGCCGCACCAACGCCGGCGAGCTCAGCCTGCGTTTCGACACCCTCCGCTCGATCGAGCGCCGCTCGCGCGACAGCTCCCTGGTGACCCTGCTCAACGGCCGCGAGATCGAGCTCTCCGGCACCAACGACGTCGGCCAGGGCCACCGTGGGATCTACGTCGACGACCCGCGCTACGGCCGGGTGCTGATCTCCTGGGACGTCTTCGAGCGCGTCGACTTCAGCCCCGGCGGCAGTGGCCCCGCCTACGGCGACTTCCCGCCGGGTCGCCCGCTCACGGGCAGCGTCACCACCCGCGACGGCCGCCGCCTCGCCGGCCGGCTGGTCTTCGACCTCGACGAGAGCGAGACCACCGATACGCTCGACGCCCCCTCGCAGAGCGTGAACTACACGATCCGCTTCGACCTGATCGCCTCGATCGGGCTCCCCGGGCTCAAAGAGCGCGCCAGGGTGACCCTCCGGAGCGGCGAGGAGCTACAGCTCGAGCGTACCGGCGACCTCGACGAAAAGAATGCCGGCCTGCTGATCTTCGTCGACGGCCGCAAGCAACCCGAGTACGTGCTCTGGACCGACGTCGGGCAGGTCGATTTCGACCCTGCCGGATAGGTAGAGGGGAACCGGCTACCGCTTCGAGACGAGGATCGTCGATCCTTCGATGCGGTAGGTCAGGCCGTTTTCGCGCACGAGGGAATCGAACGCCTCATCCCAGGGCACGTTGTGCCAGCTCACGGTCACTTTGCCCTGAACGGCTTCGTCGACCTTCATCTGCAGGCCACTGATCTTGCCGAAGGTGGTGAAGACTTCGCGCAGGTCGGCGTCTTTGAGGGCGATGTCGATCGGCGCGCCCGAGTATTGCGAGGGGCGCGCTTCGCCGTCCGCGTTGCGGCTCGGGGTGAGCGGCAGGGTGGTCTTCTGAACCAGGGCTCCGGATTTTTCGACCTTCACCTCGACCGCGATCTGATCGTTTTTTTCGGGACGCGCCTCGACCGTGACCTGCAAGCCGTCGGACGCCGAGCTGCTCACGGTGCCGCTCTGGCCGGCCTCGAGGATCACGGAGGGCGCCGCGATGACCGCCTGCGTTGCATTGTCACGAACGGAGACCGCCAGCGTGATCGTGTCTCCGGCTCGCGTCGCGGTCGCTCGAACGGCGTAGGGATCGGGCGCTTTGCCCTCCGCGAAGGCAGGCGGCCGGCTTCCCACGAGGCCCGAGGCGAGGGTGAAGAGAGCCAGGGACGCGGCGGTCAGCAGGGCCGTGCGGAAGGGGGAGGGAGACTGGGTCTTGAGAGCCGGATAGCGCATGACGTAATCCATCCTTTCCTTGAGATGGGCAGTCGCCATGCGGGAGATCCCCGGCAGCTCCGGGCCGATCGCCGCATGGCAGAATTTGGTGAGGGCCGTCAGATAGGTTTCTCCCTCTTCCCCGGAGCCCGCGGCGATCTCGTCGCACGCGCGCTCCCGCTCGATCCCCAGGATGCGCTGCGCGATCCACACCAGGGGATGAAACCAGAACAGGGAGCAGAGTACGGAGGTGAATCCCGCCAACAGGTTGTCGTGCCGCACGACGTGCGCGCATTCATGGCGGAGAAGCGATTCGAGCTCGCCGTCCGACAGGTCGTCGCAGCCCGCGAGCGGGAGCACGATCAGCGGCCGGCGGACGCCCAGGACGGCCGGCGCCTCCGGCAGAGGAGAGCGAACGATTCCGAGGCGGCCGGGAGCTCCGGTCTGCTGCCGGGCCCGCGCCAGGGCCGCGGCCTCGCGCGGCCGGGGCGGGAGGGTGTTGCGCGCCAGCAGCGAGGCCAGACGGTGGTGGGCCCAGGCCAGGCGGAGGAGCAGGACGAGAGCGACGGCGGCCCAGAGGCCGAGAACGATCGCGGGCCACAGCCGGGTCTCGGCCGGCGCCAGGTCGAGGCGGAACGCCCCCGCGACGGCCTGGAGAGGCGTTCCAAGGGTGCCTCGCGAATCGATGCGGAGCGCCTGGATGGCGGCCGCGACGATCGCGTGGGGAAGGGCGAATTTCGCGAGCCCGACGAGCACCAGGGAGAAGCGGGCCCCGGCGGTCAAGCGGCGGCGCAGGACCGCGAGGATCACCAGGACCGCCAGCAGAAAAATCGTCGAGCTCCAGACGTGGGAGGCCAGCCCGGGGAGCAGGTCCGCGGCGGCGCGGCGTGCGGATTCCATCCAGGCGTTCATTTCCGTTTCCCTCCTTCCGTCTTGTGTCGCTCCTCCAGAGCCTTGAGATCCTCCAGAGTCAGTTGGCCCGTCTCCAAGAGCCGGCCGACCAGAGGCAGCGCCCCGCCGTCGAAAAGACCCAGGAAGTCGTCGATCAGGCGTTGATAGACCGGCTCGCGGGCGATCAGCGGCTCGAAGAGCAAGGCGTTGCCGATCTTGCGCGTGCGGCGCACTGCTTTCTTTTCTTCGAGCCGGGTGAGGATGGTCTGGACGGTCGTGTAGGCCGGGCGCCGGCGCTCCTGAATCGCCTCCTGGACCTCGCGGACCGAGGCTTCCCCGAGGCTCCAGAGGATCTCCATGATCTCGAGCTCGAAGCGGGTGAGGTGGATCGCTCGTTTTTTGGCCACCGAAGTCTCCTACAG
>DATEIO010000284.1:0-6699 GCA_035278895.1 Thermoanaerobaculia bacterium
TTCTTCGACGGCTTCTATTTCGAGCGGACGACCGCGCCCGGGAGCAACGAGGGGCTCACCTCGGGCCTCGCCCGCGGACGAGTGGTGCGGGGCCCTGTCGCCCGGGGCGATTCATGGTCTTCGTGGATCGCGGCGGTCTACCGAGTGTTCCGGCGGGAGGCGCCGCGGATCGACGTCGAATTCGCGCGGGACGGCGCGGGGTACGTCCTCCTCCAGGCACGGCCGGCGCTCTTCCCGGTGGTGCGCAACGAGACGGTCTCGCTCGCGAACCACAAGGAGATCCTGGGAGATCCGCCGAGCCCGTGGATTGCCTCGGTGGTGGTGGCGGCCGGCCGCGAGGTGCTCTCCTTTTTCGCGGCGGTGGACCCGGAGGTGGGGACGTGGGAGGAGAGCTACGCGGTGGATCTCGCGGAGCGGGCGTGGATGAACTTCTCGTTCTTCTTCCGCCTGATGGACCACTGGGGACTCCCCCGCGCTTTCGTGACGGAAGGTGTAGGCGGGGAGGGCGGAGGCCCGGCAGACCGCCGGCTCCTGCCGGGGCGTTTCGCGCGGAGCACGCCGCGCCTCGTCCGCCTTCAGCTCCGGAGCCTCGCGGCGATCCGGAAAGCAGACCGCGAGCTTTCCCTTCTCGACGGGCGGATCGAAGCCGCCACTGCTCTGGCGGACCTCCACCGGGTGAGCGTGGAGGCGCTGGCGCTCGCCATCCGCACGAACTTCGCCATCAACGGCGTGCTTTCGGGAGTATCGCGGGTGCGCCGCTTCCTGGGCGTCCGCGGCGCGGGCCGGGTGACGACGCGGGAGATGATGGAGGAGTACGGCCGGCTGGCGGCGCTTCCGGACGCGGCGGCCCGGGAGGCGGGACTCGATGCGTGGCTCGTCCGCTACGGCCATCGCGGTCCGCTCGAAAGCGATCCGGCACGGCCGCGCTTTGCGGAGCTGCGCGACCTCCTGCTCGCCGATCTCTCGCGCGCGGCCCTTCCGCCGCCCGCCGGAAAAGAGCCTCGCGGGCCCTCTCCTCTTCTGCGGCCGCTCTACAAGATCGACGAGGTCCGCGAGCGCTTCCGCGATGAGCTGATGCGCCGCTGGCAGAAGCTCCGGGCGCGGATTCTCGCCGAGGGAGCGCGGCTCGCGACGGCGGGCGCTCTGGACGCTCCCGAGGACGTGTTCCTTCTCCGCGGGGAGGATCTCGCAGCGGGCGCGCCTCTCTCCTCCGCCGCGGCGGCGGCGCGGGAGCGGCTGGCCCGGGCCGCGGCGCTCGACCTGCCGCTCACGGCTTCGCGGGAGGAGATCGAAGCCGTGGCCCTCCGCGCCGAAGAGGAGAGAGCGGAGGCGGCGGGCCGGCGGGTGTTTCCGGGGATTTCCCTCGGTCCCGTTGTAATCGAGGGGCGCGCGGTCAAGGCGGGGGACCTTCTCGCGCTCCTGCAAAGTCCCGAGGTGCTCTCGGCCGAGGTGATCCTCGTCGTCCCCGCGCTCGAGCCTTCGTGGGCCGTGGTGTTCCCGCGCGTGGGCGGCGTGGTGGCCGAGATCGGCGGGGAGCTCAGCCACGCGTCGATCCTCTTGCGCGAGACGGGCCGGCCCGCCGTGGTCAACTGCGCCGGCATCTTCCGCGCCGTGGTGACCGGAGACCGCCTGCGGCTCGACGGTGCTCAAGGGATTGTCGAGATTCTTTCCTGAAGCCCGTCGCGTTTCGAAAGATTTTCGTTTCCGGGATCGACCACGCGCGGACGAGACCGCGGCAGAGCGCTCCTTCTTTTGGAAACGCTGCGCCGGAAAGTGCCATGAAATCGCGCTTATCGAGAGGAAACGATCGATGCGATCGTCTCCGAATCGTTGTTGACTTCCCCCGGATTCCTGAGTCAAGATCGGCGCCGCTGATCCTTTTATTCTTTCGTTGAGGTAGACGAACCGGCGTCGTCGAGCAGTACCGTTCGTCTGGGCTTTGGTCCGAGCGTACGCACCTGCTCCCGACTCCCGCTTCCGGAGTCCCCCCGAGCCGTGTGCGGAAGGGTCTCTCGCCTCGACGGGCGGAGGGCTCGTGAGCGCCGACCTCGTCTCTTCATCCCCACCTCGCCGCGCGGAGCCGCTTTGCGCTCCGCGAGCCGGCCGCCTTTTGACCGTTCGTGTTCTTGCTCTGGCGAAAACTTAAGGAGGGCCTATGCCAGTCCAGGTCAGTTACCCCGGCGTCTATGTACAGGAGAACCCCAGCGGAGCCCGCACGGTCACCGGCGTCAGCACCGCCAGCACCGCGTTCGTGGACTACTTCCCGCGCGGGCCGATGAGCGACGCCACGACCGCGAACGCGGTCCAGGTCACGAATTGGCGTGACTTCGAGCGGATCTTCGGCGGCTTGAACCGCAACAGCGAGGCGAGCTACGCGATCTATCAGTACTTCAACAATGGGGGCTCCACCGCCTGGGTCGTCCGCGCGGGCGACGGCACGGCGACCCAGTCCTCGCTGGGCGTCGAGGTCCTTTCCCCCTCGCGCAAGACCACGATCGACAACGCGACCGCCGCGGCGACCGCGGCGAAGACCGCGGCGGACGCTGCCCAGGCCGCGGCCACCGACGCCCAGGGCAAGAGCGGCCAGGAGCTCGTCGACGACATCAACAAGGTGGTGGACCAGACAAACACGGCAGCCCAGCAGGCCCTCGCGACGAGCCAGGCGGCCGAGCAGGCGAGCCAGCAGCTCGCCGCGGCTTCGCAGATCGCGGCCGCCACCGCGGGTCCACTGGCCCAGAACGGCAAGGACGCCGCGACGGCAGCCTCCGCAGCCGCCGAGGACGCCGCCGCCAAGGCGGAAGCCGCTCAGCAGGCCGCCCAGAACGCCAGCACCCTCGCGGATCAGCTCGATCCCGCCGGGGCCACTCCGCCGGGAAGCGGGCAGCCGGATGCCACCAAGCTGAACGAGGTGCAGCCGGCGATCAACGCCGCGGTCCAGGCTGCCGAAGCCGCGGCCTTGGCCGCGCAGACGGCGGCGGCCAAGGCCGCGGACGCGGCGAGCACGTCCGACCAGATCGAGGCGGGTCTCGCGGGACCGACGCTCAAGATCCTGTCCGCCAACCCCGGTGTGTGGGGCAACTCGCTGCAGGTGAGCATCCAGGACTCGGTCCAGAACGGCAGCCCGGTGTTCACGCTCCAGGTCCAGGAAGTCCGCAAGGTCAACGGTGTCAAGAAAGTCGTCAACTCCGAGAAGTATCAGAACCTGTCGCTCGACGAGCTCAGCTCCCGCTATGCCGTCAACGCGGTCAACAGCTCCTCCCAGTTGATCCGGCTGGAGTACGACGGCGTGAAGATCTCGGGGTCCTATCCCCAGGGCATCGACGCGAGCACGACGGGCACCCAGTACGACGGCACGTACTACTGGCTCCCCCTGGCGGGCGGAGCGGACGGCGGGCTTCCGAACGCCACGCAGCTCACGAACGCGATGCAGGCCCTGAACTACATCGCTCCGGCGATCTTCACCATCCTCTGCCTGCCGATCACGGCGAAGTACTCGGACGGCGAGGCGAGCGCGGCGCTCACTCCGGCCCTCCAGTATGCCGCCCAGAACCGGGCCTTCCTGATCATCGATCCGCCGCCGACCGTGAGGACGGTGAGCGACATCACGAACTGGTCGGCTCCCTACAGGAACGCCGACAACATCTCGGGCGCCGTGTACTTCCCGCGCCTCACGATCCCCGATCCGCTGAATGAGTACCGCCCGCGCGAGGTGGGCCCGAGCGGCACGGTGGCGGGCGTCTATGCGCGCACCGACGTGGCCCGCGGCGTGTGGAAGGCCCCGGCGGGCATCGAAGCCGTGATCCAGGGCGCGGACCTGACCGCCAAGCTTACTGACACCGACAGCGGCAACCTGAACCCGCTGGGGATCAACGTCCTGCGCAGCTTCCCGGTCTACGGCAACATCGTCTGGGGCGCGCGCACCCTGGCCGGGGCGGACCTGCTCGAGAGCGACTACAAGTACGTCCCCGTCCGCCGCGTGACGAGCTACATCGAGTCGAGCCTGTTCCAGAGCTTGAAGTGGGTGGTCTTCGAGCCCAACGACGATGCGACCTGGTCCCAGATCCGCCAGCAGGTCGGATCGTTCCTGGCCGGTCTCTACGCGCAGGGCGCCTTCCAGGGCGCGACGCCGGACAAGGCCTACTTCGTCCAGTGCGACGCGACGACCACGACCCAGACCGATATCGACAACGGCATCGTCAACATCATCGTCGGCTTCGCTCCGCTCAAGCCCGCTGAGTTCGTCATCCTGCAGATCGAGCAGATCGCCGGAGCCACGGCCTAGGTTCTATTCATTCCTTCGAGGAGATCGTCATGGCAAGCCCTGTCAATGTCCGAGATACGAGCATTCAGGACCCCTATCTGAACTTCAAGTTCATCGTGAGCTGGGACGGCAAGCAGGTCGCGGCCGTCAGCAAGGTCAGCGGCCTCTCGCGCACCACCCAGGTGGCGACCCACCGCGAAGGCGGCACGCCCCAGGGCGCCCGCAAGATCCCGGGCCAGACCGAGTACGGCCCGATCACCCTGGAGCGCGGCGTCACGGTGGACATCGCGTTCGAGCAGTGGGCCAACAAGATCTGGTACTACCCGAACACCGGCGCGATGGGCACCGAGGCCTCGATGGCCGACTGGCGCAAGGACATCACGATCCAGCTCTGCAACCAGGCGGGCCAGATCGTGAAGACCTACGTCGTGTTCAGCTGCTGGCCGTCCGAGTACAAGGCGCTTCCCGACCTCGACGCGAACGCCAACGCGGTGGTCGCGATCGAGAGCCTGACGCTCCAGAACGAAGGCTGGACGCGCGACGAGTCGGTGCAGCCGCCGGCTCTGCCGAGCTACAGCAACCCGTCGTCGTAGGGAGCAGCACGGTAGGCCATGCGTCCGCTCTCCGCTTCGGCGGTCCTTCAGGTGTGGGAGCAGGGCCAGCGCGGCCATTCGGTCAACAAAGCGCTGGCCCTGCTGGCCGCGGCTCTGCCGGAGCGGAGCCTGGCCGAGCTGGCCGACTACTCCCTCGGGGAGCGGGACGCCATCCTCCTCCAACTCCGAGAGCGGACGCTCGGCCCCAATCTCAAGGGATACACGGCCTGCCCCAAGTGCAGCGTCACGCTGGACTTCACGATTTCGGTCCGCGACGTCCTGGTCGCGCGGTCCCGGGTGAGCCCCGAAGGGGTGCTCACGACGGACGACGGCTACGAGGTCCGCTTCCGCCCGGTCACGAGCCGGGACCTGGAATCCATCTCGCGCGCGGCCGACGTCGACGCGGCGCGGGAGCTCCTGCTGCGGCGGGTGGTGCGCAGAGCCCTCCTCGCCGGAGCGCCCGTCGATCCCCGCGCTCTGCCGGACAGCGTGGTCGAGGCCCTCTCCGAGCGCCTGGAGACGCACGATCCGCAAGCCGAGATCCCCCTGGCCATGGCTTGCGCGGCCTGCAAGCACGAGTGGCTCGCCCTGTTCGAGATCGGCACCTTCTTCTGGGCCGAGGTGAACGCCCTGGCGGAGCGGCTGCTCAATGAAATCCACGTTCTGGCGCATTACTACGGCTGGAGCGAGAAAGAGATCCTCTCGCTCAGCGCCGTCCGCCGGCAGTACTACCTGGATCTCGTTCCGACCAACTCCTGATGTCCGACTTCCTGACGAGACTCGCTGCGCGGGCTCTGGGCCTGCAACCGACGGTTCGAGCCCGGATCGCCCACCGCTTCGCCCCGGCGCCTACGCTCGAAGATCCGCTTCCGGAAGACGACCTCCACACGCCCTCTCTGCCCCCCGCCGCCCGGGAGCCGCGGGAGCCGCCTTCCGCAGATTCGGGAGCGGAGCCGGAGGACTGGGGGGAAGAGGACTTCGGCTCCGAAGACGGCGGGGAGGATTCCTTTCCTTCCGCGGAACGTTCAGCCGGAGCCGCGGAACGTTCCGGCAAAGTGGAGGAGCATTCCGTCGAGGCGGTAGAGCGTTCCGGGAGCTCCGCGGAGCGTTCCGCAGAGCCGCGCGAACGTTCCGGGGCTCTGCCGGATCGTTCCGCGAGGGCGCCGGAGTCTTCCGCAGAGGCTGCGGAGGGTTCCGGGGAAGAGGAGGAGCGTTCCGGGAAGGGGGCGGAGGCAAGGACTGCAGGGACTGCAAGGACTGCAGAGACGGCAGGGACAGCGGGGACGACCGAGATCTCAGGCAGGGGAGAGGTGGAGACGGAGCCGGCCGGGGTTACACCGGCCAGCCCCGGGATTGTGGCACCCGGGATGGAACTGCCCGGGGCAGTGCAGCCCGAGGTTGCGCCGCCTGAGGTTACGCTGCCCGGGATTACGCCGCCCGAGGTTACGCCGCCCGACGTGGTGTCGCCCGAGGTTGCGCCGCCCAGGGTTTCCACCCTGGGCTATCCGAACACCGCCCCTGGGGGGGCGGAAGGACAGCCGGTCCAGCGCCGGGCGGAGCCTCCGGAAGGTGACGCGGTTTCCGCCCCAGAATGGCAGTTGGGACCGTTTCCGGAAGGCGCTGAGTCGGGGAGTCTGTTCGGGGAGGTGGAGAGGTCGGAAACCGTCCCTCGGATTCCGGGCCACCGGGAGGACCTTCCCAAGTCTTCTTCGACGATTCTTCCCGCGGTTTTTTCTCAGGATGCGGTTTCCAGCGAGAGGGTGGACCCGCCTGCGTCCACCTCGCCGGGAGGTCCTTCGGAGCCGGTTCCGCCGATCGTTCAGCAGACGTCTCAAGAGCATCCTG
>DATEIO010000285.1:0-12474 GCA_035278895.1 Thermoanaerobaculia bacterium
GATCGGCGCGGGGATCGACGACCCGGAAGGATACCGGAAGCTCATGGAACAGGTCGGGATCGAAACGTTTTCCTGAAGGAGCGGCATCATGGCAAAGATCGTGGCGATCACGGGCTGTCCCACGGGCGTGGCCCACACCCAAATGGCGGCCGCGGCTTTGAAGAAGACTGCCGCCCTGATGGGGCACGACATCCGGATCGAAATGCAGGGCTCCGAGGGGAGGAGAGACCCGCTGTCGCCCGAGGACGTGGCCAGCGCCGACGTCGTGATCGTCGCGTCGGACATCCACGTAGACATGGAGCGCTTCCGCGGCAAGCCCATGGTGGCCGTGCCCGTCTCCGACGCCATCCGCAAGACCCGCGTCGTGATCGAAAACGCCCTCGCCGAAGCCAAGGAAGAGGTGACCGCCGCCCGAGGGACCGAGCTCGCGCCCCTGACGCCGCAGCCCGCGCCCGCCGCGGCGGCTCCGAAATTCCTGGTCGGCGTGACCTCCTGTCCCACCGGAATCGCGCACACGTTCCTGGCCGCCGAGGCGCTCAAGAAATCCGCCGCGGCGCTCGGCCATGAGATCAAGGTCGAGACCCAAGGCTCGGTCGGTGCCAAGAACCAGCTCACCGATGAAGAGATCGCCCGCGCCGACGCCGTGATCGTCGCCGCCGACGCCTACGTGGACACCGCCCGCTTCGCCGGCAAGCGCCTCTATCAGACCTCTACCAAGGCTGCCCTCCACGGTGGGCAGAAGATCATCCAGGAAGCGCTGGCGCTTCCGGAGCCGGACAAGACGAGCGCCGCCGGCCCGGTCGCGGATCTCAAAAAACCGCGAACCTCCGCGCGCACCGGCCCCTACAAGCACCTGATGACCGGCGTCTCCTACATGCTGCCGCTCGTCGTCGCGGGCGGCCTCCTGATCGCGCTCGCCTTCGCGATCGGCGGCCTCAATGCGGGAGAGCGGGAAGGTACGCTCGCCTGGGCCCTGATGCGGATCGGGGGCGGCACGGCCTTCAATCTCTACATTCCCGTGCTCGCCGCCTTCATCGCCTACTCGATCGCAGACCGCCCCGGCCTCGCGCCTGGCCTGATCGGCGGCATGCTCGCGATGACCCTGGGCGCCGGTTTCCTGGGTGGCATCGCAGCCGGCTTTCTCGCGGGCTACGCCACGAAGCTGATGAACGATTGGATCCGGCTGCCGCAGAATTTCGAAGGCCTGAAGCCTGTGCTGATCCTCCCCCTCCTTTCGACGCTCGTCGTGGGATTGATCATGATCTACGTGATCGGTCCACCCGTTACCGCCATCCTGAACGCATTGACCGGCTGGCTGAACGGCATGCAGGAGACAAGCGCCTTCGTGCTCGGCGCGATCCTGGGCGCCATGATGGCCTTCGACATGGGCGGCCCGGTCAACAAATCTGCCTACACCTTCGCCGTCGGCCTCCTCGCCTCCAAAGTCTACGGCCCCATGGCCGCCGTGATGGCCGCGGGCATGACGCCACCCCTGGGCCTGGCGCTCGCGGCCCTGCTGTTCAAAAACCGTTTCACCCAGGAAGAGCGGGATGCCGCCAAAGCCGCGGGAGTCCTGGGCCTCTCCTTCGTCACCGAAGGAGCCATCCCCTTTGCCGCGAAAGACCCGCTCCGTGTCATCCCCTGCCTCGTGGCCGGCTCGGTCGTCGCGGGAGCGATCTCCTTCGCCGCGGGCGTCCAGCTCATGGTGCCGCACGGCGGGGTTTTCGTCCTGCTGATCCCCCACGCCGTGCGGCCTTTGGGAATGTACGTCGTGGCGCTCGTGGCCGGAACGCTCGTCACGGCCGGGGCGCTTTATCTCGCCAAGCGCCCGCTGGGAGCGCCGGCATCCTTGCCGGCCACTCACTAAAACCGAGCTCGCAGGCCGGCAAGGATACCGGCGCTTCCAGCGAAGCCGGTTTACCTCCTCGGCCGGATCAGCCGATACACCTTCCCGGTGCTCCCGGAGGGACCGACACTCTGTGAGGTCAGCACGTAGATCTCGCCGCGGACGTCCCGGCCGAAGCCGAGGATGAACTCTCCGAGGCGGCCGCCCGGCCTGCCGTGGACCCGGAGCTCCTGGATGGGCCAGAGGCCGTTCCCGCGCGGCCTGGCCACCAGCAGCGTGCCGTCGGGCTCCGTAAAGGAGCGGCTCCAGTCGCCGAAGACGTAGCGTCCGCGGAGCTGGGGCAATACGCGGCCGCTGTAGACGTGGCCTCCCACGACCACAACCCCGAGGCCACCGCCTCTCGGATTCGCGGCATTCGCATACTCGATCACCGGATCACGCAGCGGCACGCCTCCCGGCGCGGTGCTCGGGCACGTGGCGGGCGACTCCTCGGAGTCTTCGGCGTCGAAGCAGTGGGTCCCTTCCTTGACGTTCCATCCGTAGTTTCCGCCCTTCACAACGAGCGAGACCTCTTCCCAGAGACCCTGCCCCGCGTCGCCCGCAAAGAGAGCATTGCCGTTGAAAGAGATCCGATAGGGATTGCGGAATCCGTAGGCCCAGATCTCGTCGAGGCCTTCCGTGCCGACGAAGGGGTTGTCCGCCGGGATGGCGTACGGCGCGCCTCCGTCCACGTCGATCCGGAGGATGCTCCCGAGCAGATTGTCCGTGAGGTCCTGGCCGTTGCCGCCCGCGTTGTCGGGAAACCAGTCCTCGACGTGCCCGAGACCGATGTCGTTGGCGCCGCCGCCGTCCCCGACGGAGATATATAGGTAGCCGTCGGGTCCGAAGGCCACGGTTCCGGCGTTGTGATTGAACTGTGGCTTGTCCACCTGCAGAACGATCCGCTCCGAGCCGGCGTCGCCCCGGTTCGGATCGGCCAAGACCAGGAATTCGGAGATCGTGCTGGTGCAGTCCCATCCCGCCGGCGCTCCGGCCCGCAGCGGAGCGCTGTAAAAGACGAAGAAGCGTCCGTTCTCGGCGTAGCGTGGATGGAAGGCGAGCCCCAGAAGGCCCCGTTCGTCGAAGCTTGTCCTTAAAGAGACCATGCGGTCGCGCAGGTCGAGAAAGGGCTCAGGCAGGAGCTGTCCATTGGGAAGGAGCACCCGGATCAGCCCGCTCTGATCGACGATGAACAGGCGCCGGCTGCCGTCCGGAGGCTCGATCAAGGCCACGGGCGCGGTGAGACCGGAGGCGACCTGCCGCACGCCGACGGTCATGGGAGCCCCCATAGGGGACTGTCCCGAGAGCGGGAGAGAGCTGACAAGGAGAACGGCGAGCAACGCGAGAGTCGGTGCGAGGAACTTTTTCATGGTTGATCTCCTGAACCCAGGTCAACGGATGGGCCGGAGGGGGCCGCCTCCGGCTTCGGCCCCACCGCTTCCTGAGGAGGTGCGGGTCTCTCCGGATCGAGGTGAGGCTCTGCGAAAGGGGCTCTGCGGTCGCCCCCTTCCGTCTGTCCCCGAAGGGCCTTTATGGGTTCAGTCCGGGAGCAAGCTCGCCTCACGCATCTTCAAGCACCTACTTCAGTGTAGTGAGCAGGAGTGACTCCTGGCTGAGCCTTCCAATCCCGGAAGGGCAGCGTTGTGAAGGAGGTGTGGCATGCGACAGAAGTGGATTTTCCCGGTCCTGACCCTGGTCCTCGGCCTCGCAGCGGCCAGCAACGCGGCGGCGAAGGAGCAGTACGTCTATTCCGTGAAGTTCGTCTGTGGGTATCAGAACAGCAACGTAGGAGTTTCCCTCGACGCGACTGCCCGCAAGGAAGGCGAGCCGTCCGTCAAGTTCGGCAACTACGCGACCGAGATCAACATTCTCTGGCCGGAGATCTACCTCGGAGATCAGCAGGCGTACGTTTTCAAGCACCTGACCGTCCTGGTCGACCGGGGCACACCGGTGGGACGCGAGCCGAAAGTTGCCACGGCAAAAGCCTATGTCGACTCCATCCAGCTCCCCTCTCTCGGAGCTACGATGGACGACTGCAACCGGATCGCCGAGCTACTCTGGGGCGCCGTGCCCACGCCGTATCCGATCACGATCGGTTACCTGACCCTCACGAGCACGCACGAGCTCGAGGTGACGGCGGTCTATACGTCCCAAGCCTGCAGCAACTGGACGAGCACGGGGACAACGAGCCTGAGCTGCCTCCGTCCGGACGGTGACGGCAGTGTGAGCAATTCGATCGACGTGGAGAAGGTCGAAGGCCGCAAGCTTCTGCTCCAGTAAGACTTTTCGGGGTGGGGCTCTTCGTTGCTGGAGAGCCCACAAGCTTCGGGCGCATTCTTCCGCAGTAGGATCTCAATGTAGAGACGCCCCGTGGGGCGTCTCTCGAGGCGGCTCCGATCGGCTTTCAACCCTGCCCCCGCCGCCCCTGCGCCTCCTCCAGCAACGCCCTGAGATCCTCGAGATCCACCGGCTTTGTCAAATGGTGATCGAAACCGGCGTCCCGGGCCTGCTGCTTGTCGTCTTCCTGTCCCCAACCTGTGATCGCGACCAGGAGCATGCGCTGGCCCCAGGGCTCCTGGCGGATCCGGCGCGCTACCTCGTACCCATTGACCTTTGGCATCCCGATGTCGAGGAGCGCCACGTCGGGGCCGTGGGCTCTCGCGGCCTCGATGGCTTCGACGCCGTCGTGAGCGGTCCGGGTTTCGTACCCGGAGAGCTCCAGGAGCAGGCTCAGGCTGTCGGCGGAATCCCGATTGTCGTCCGCGATGAGGACGCGGCACCGGTTGCCCCGGGAGAGGTCCGTTTCGCCGCTGGAGAGCTGCTGCTCCGAGGCCGGAGCCGGGGCCACGGGCAGGCGGACGATCATCTCGCTTCCCTTTCCCAGACCTTCGCTGCTCGCCGTAATCGTGCCGCCGTGCAGCTCCACCACGCCTCGCGCCAGGGCCAGGCCGACGCCCAGTCCGCCTCCGGATCTCTCCAGGGCCGAGGCGGCCTGGGAAAACATTTCGAACAGATGAGGCAGGTGCTCGGTGGTGATGCCGATGCCCGTATCGCGCACGGACACGACGGCCTCGTGACCCTGTGTCTCGACCGTGACCCAGATGTGGCCACCCGTCTCGGTGTACTTCGTGGAATTGTTGAGCAGGTTGGTGAACACCTGGGCCAGCCGCGTCAGGTCGGCCTCGACGTAGACCGGCTCCGCGGGCAGCCGGACCGTGAGCTCGTGGCCCGCCTTGTCGATGAGGGACCGGGTCGTTTCGAGAGCGCTCCGGATCGCCTCGGCGAGATCGATGCGCTCCTTGCGGAGCTGGAGCTTGTTGTTGGTGATTCTGGAAATGTCAAGCAGATCGTCGACGAGCCGGACCATCTGCCCGAGCTGCCGGTCGATCACGCCGAGAGCCTGCTGCCGGACGTGCTCATCCGGGGACAGGTGAAGGATCTGCAGCGCGTTCCGGATGGGGGCCAGCGGATTTCGGAGCTCATGGGCCAACGTGGCCAGGAACTCGTTTTTCCGGCGGTCGGCCACCGCCAGCTCCTCGACCAGCCTTTCGATCTGCTCGGAGCGCTGCTTCAGCTCTGCCGTCCGCTCCTCGACCCGCTCTTCCAGCCGGTCCCGCGCCTCCCGGAGCTCCTCCTCGGTGCGCTTTCTTTCGGTCAGATCACGGGTGACCTTCGAGAAGCCGCGCAGAAGGTCGCCTTCATAAATGGCCGTGATGATCACGTTGGCCCAGAACAGCGAGCCGTCCTTGCGGACGCGCCAGCCTTCATCTTCGAACCGCCCCTCGGTGGCGGCGACTTTGAGCTCGTACTCGGGCCAGCCGCGCGCGATGTCCTTCTCCTGGTAGAACTTCGAGAAGTGCTGGCCAATCACTTCCTCGGCGGAATAGCCTTTGATGCGCTCGGCTCCGCGATTCCACGTCGCCACGTGCCCTTCCGGATCAAGCATGAAGATGGCATAGTCCCTCACGCCCTCGACGAGCAGGCGGAAGACCTCCTCGCTCTGGCGCAAGGACTGCTCGGCTTGCAGGCGTTTTTCGCGTTCCGCCGTGGCGACGGAATTGCCTGCTTTTGGGGAATCCTTGGTCCAGGCCATGCCAATTCCTCTCCGGAGTGGTTGCCAGATCGCTCCACACCCCGCCGCCCCAGGGTTAATGTACGACGTGAACCCTCTCCCGGCAACCCGAACGAGGGTGGGGCGACCGTGCTCGAATCCGTAGACCGGCTGCTCGGCCTGGCCATCGAGCGCGAGTGGCTGCTGGGAGAGGCGCACACCTGACCGCCGTGCAGGAGAGCCGCGTGGCCGAGCGGGCGGGGAACAGAGTCCCTTGGATATGGTACCCTTCTGACAGTAAGACCTGAAGAGAAAGAGTGGCCGGCCTGGAACCGGCCTCATCCATTCCTGCCCTCTCGTCGGGGTGGGCCCTGGATGGGTCGTGGGGGCTCGCCCCGCCTTTTCTGAAGAAACACCTGAACCCCCGGGGGTGTCCCGATGCTGGTCGAGCTGCTGGAGAAAGACGCGGTTCCCTTCGCGACGCTGCACGGCCGCTACGGCTCTCTGCTCGAGCTCGTGCGCAGGCTCATCGGTGTAGTCCCCAACTGCGATCCCTATCTGGAAATCTGGCCGACGGCCTTTCGCACGTATAACGTGATGGTGCCGAATCTGCTCAACCTGCCGTTCCTGGTGTGGGGTCTGGGTGCACCGCGCTCGACCGTGGGGCTGGCGCTCTACGTGTCGAGCCGCATGGCCGGTTGTCCCTACTGCTCGGCCCACACGTGCTCCTTCGCCCTTCGGAGAGGCGCCACCGTCGAGCAGGTGGCCTCGGCTCTCGACGGCGAGCGGACCCTCTCCGCAGCCGATCGGGCGGCCGTGCGAGTGGCGAGCGCTCTCGCGGTCGTGCCCGCCGCCATCGACGACGAGGCGCGCGCCGATCTGCGGCGCCATTTCTCCGAAAGCGACGCGGAGTGGGTGGTCCTCGGGATCGCGATGATGGGCTGGCTCAACAAGATGATGGACGCTCTCGGCGTTCCGCTCGAAGAGTCCACCGCCTCCGAGGTCGACGGTGTGATCGCACCTTCGGGATGGACACCCGGCCAGCACATGAAAGCCACGGTTCTGCCCGGAGACCCGCCGGCCGCCGACTCGCTCATGGCCCGGTTGAGCGTGGTCCGCTACGCCCCTCAGGCGCTCAAGCTCGACAAGATATGGACTGCGGGCGTCCCTGATCGTTGGCCGGCCGTCGGCGAGTTCCTGCAAGAGCGGACGGGCCACTCTTTTCCCGTCCTGTCGCGCCTCCGGCACCGCCGGGCCATTCGCGCCATCGCCACCATGATCAAGGACAACCTGGGGGAGAGCGTGATCGGCCGCGACAACAAGCTCGCGGCCGGCCTGATCTATGCGCGCACCGTCGGTAATGCCGCGCTGGCCGAAGAGCTGCGCGCGCTCGGTGCGAAGGAACTGCCCGACTCGCCGGTGCAGATTCTGGCGCGCGCGATCTCACCCAGCCCGGCCGCGGTGGATCCGAGCGTGCTCGAGTCCTGCCGGTCCATCCCGCCAGCAGGAATCGTCGAGCTGGTGACGTTCGTCTCGGTGCTGCAGATGCTGCACCGGCTTTCGAGCTTCTATCCAGGATAGGGTAGAGCCCCGAGCATGGGAGACCAGCGCACAAAGCTCCTCGTCGTCGCCTCGGTCCTGCTCCTGGGACTCCTGGCGCTTTCAGGTTTCAGGCCCTACGACCGCGTCACCTGGGTGATGGAAGTCGCGCCTGTAGTCATCGCCTTGCCGATTCTCTGGGCGACGTACCGCAGGTTCCCTCTGACCTCATTGCTCTACGTTTTCATCTTCCTGCATGCCGTCGTGTTGATGCTGGGCGGTGCCTATACGTACGCGCGAGTCCCCCTCGGCTTTTGGATGCAAGAGCTTCTCGGCCTTGGCAGGAATCCGTATGACAAGATCGGGCATTTCGCCCAGGGTTTCGTGCCGGCGCTCGTCGCCCGCGAGATCCTGATTCGAGGTCATTACGTGCGGGGCCGCAGAATGCTTGCGTTCCTCGTCGTCTGTATCGTTCTGGCCATCAGCGCGACGTACGAGCTCGTGGAGTGGTGGGCGGCGCTGGCGCTGGGGCAAGGCGCCGACGACTTCCTGGGAACGCAGGGAGATCCGTGGGACACGCAATCGGACATGTTTCTCGCATTCCTCGGCGCGGCAAGTGCTCTGTTGTTGCTGTCGTGGGCTCAAGACCGGCAGATCGTTACGCTCGAAGGCCAGACGGTTGAACAGCCACGGCGCAGATCCGCGAGTTGACGAGATCGCCGGAGCGGCGTAGGATGGCACTGTAAGTGGTTGCAAGGTAGAGAGTTAGCGTAAACCACGGACATCCTTGAGGCGAGGGCGATTCGTTGACTCCAGAGTCAGGCCGACAGCGGAAATACGATGAAACGCATATGGACGATCATTGGCGTAAGCGACGTTCCGGGTAGCTTCCAATGGTACCAGTCGCTCTTTGGCCAGCCCGAGACGCCTCCGAGCCATGACCACTTTGGTCAGATCCTGGATACGGATGGAACCGTTTTGCTCTGTCTGCACCAGTGGGGCGCGCACGAGCATCCATCCTTGAGAAGCCCGGACGAGGCGCCACCTGGCAACGGGCTCCTCTTGTTCTTCCGCATCGACGATTTCGACATGGCACTCCAGAGGGCACGCGCTCTCGTCACCCGGCTCGAAGAGGAGCCGCACATGAACCCGAATACTCAGACGATGGAGTTCTCCCTCCGGGATCCGGACGGATACTACGTCACCATCAGTGCGCTCTCTGCGCCCTAACCCGCGAGAAAACGGCCTGACAAGCTCTGAGCGGCGATCTGTGCGCCGTCGCTGCGGATTGCGGTGGCGACGGAGCGGGCCCGGGCGGCGACGTCGGGTTTCAAGGTGCGCTCGAGAGCGAGGGTCAGCGAGTCGATAGTCGGTGTATCGGGTGCGTGTGCGGTCCCGAGGCCGAGATGCTGGATGCGTTGGGTCCAGTAGTGCTGGTCATAATTCTGCGGAATGAGAACCTGGGGCGCGCCGGCTCGCGCGGCCGCGGTTGTGGTGCCCGCGCCGCCGTGGTGGACGACGGCTGCGACGCGTTGGAGTGCCTGCTGATTGACCTCGCCGATGGCCAGGCAATCGGGTTCTTCGTCCACGAGCGACAGGTCAGCCCATCCACGGAGCACGATCGCGCGGCGTCCGAACGCGCGGGCCGATCGGATCATCGTCCGGCTCAAGTCTTCCGGCGCGCGGATGCTGCCGAAGCCGAAATAGACGGGCGGCTCGCCCGCGTCGAGAAACGCCTCGAGCTCGGGAGAGAGGGGACGATCATCCGGCAGAATCCAGGCGCCGGTTTGGAACACGGCCGGGTCGGCAGGATCGGGCCAGGGCCCTAACGTCGGGTCGGCGGCCAGCCAGGGCCGGTCGGTCAAGATGTGGCCCCGCACGTCCTGAACCGGGGCCAGGCCGAGCGAGGCCCGATGCGCGTTGAGCAGTGAGCCCCACATGTCGTTCCAGCGCCGTGCATCCTGATCCCAGAGCTCGCGGTAGTCGGCCGCGGGCGCCGGAGTGTCTCCCAGCATAGCCAGCACGGGGGGCGCGTGGTGCGGCGAGGGCAGCACCGCCGGGCAATAGGCGGCGAAGATGTACGGAATGCCCATCCGCTCGGCCACGGACGGAGCGGCGATCTGGAGGGCCGTCGCTCCCACGATGGCGTCGCAGTCTCGGGCTGCCGCCGCGATCGTCTCGAATTGGGCAGTGACCGTGCCTTCCACCATCTGGCGCCGCTGCTCGGGCGTGGGTGGGGTTGCGGAGGGGCTGGCTTTCCCGGTCGAGCGCAACTCAGGGCCGATGGGCGTAACCGGCATTCCCAGGCTTTCGATCCAGTCGCGGAAATCGGGCGGCACGCACAGGCGGACCTCCTGGCGGAGGGCCTTCAACTCCAACGCCAGCGCCACCAGCGGCTGGACGTCGCCTCGTGATCCGATGGTCGATAGCAGCACGCGCATCAGAGATCTCCTTGGATAAGGGGCCTCGGTCTTCGGCCTGGGCGCCAAGTGTGAGCTGGCGCCGGGGTCTTGCCGCAAGTCTCCCCAGGGGCGGTATACTGATTGTGGGCGATGCGGCTTGCCCATCGCTCCAGCCCAGGGCCCATGCCTACGCCTTCGGTGCTCCCCGCCGGGCGGTGTAGAATCCCCAGAATGACCTTCCTGAGAAGCGAAACGAAAACCGATTCCGGGTCATAAGAGGTGTCTTATCGACAGCCTCTTGTGGAGCAAGCAGCATCTCGCCTTAAAGGAGACGAGGTATGGCCTGGTTCATTGTGGTGGAGGGGCAGAGGCTGGGACCTCTGTCGGACCCGGACGTCATGGCCTGGGCGCAGTCCGGCCGGATGAAGCTCTCGGATCTCGTGTGGCGGGAAGGAATGCCGGAGTGGGTTCCCGCCGGTCAAGTGCCGCAGCTCTCGCAGGTCCTGGGCCGTTTCGCAGCCCCTCAGGCTTCGAGCGCGGGCGACCCGGTCATGCGGGCGATTCTTCCCATCGGGCGCTCCGGGTGGGCCATTGCGGCCGGTTACCTCGGGCTCTTTTCTCTCCTCGTCATCCCGGCTCCCTTCGCCTTGATCTGTGGAATCCTGGCTGTTCGAGACATTCGGCGGAATCCCGAAAAGCACGGCATGGGCCGCGCGATCTTCGGCATCGTCCTTGGCGGCCTGGGCACGCTTCTGATCATAAGCCTTCTTGTGAACGCGCTCCTGTCCGCGTGAGCCTGGGGGACGCTGACCATGATCTTCGGCTCGACTCTCCTCGAAGTTGCCATCGGAGTGCTCTTCCTCTTTCTGCTCTTGAGCATGCTGTGCTCGGCGCTCGGCGAGCTGATCGAATCGTTCATCCGGTTCCGGGCCCGGGATCTGGAAAAAGGGCTCGGCAAGCTGCTGAACGATCCAGGGTTGGTGAAGGATTTCCTGGCTCACCCGCTCATCAAGTCGCTCGGGGATACGCCTTCGTACATCCCGGCGCGGACCTTCAGTCTGACCTTGTGGAGCCTGGCGACGACCGAGGCGGCCAAGGGCAAGGCCGTCGTCGCCGGGGTGACGCAGGACCTGGGCGAGATCCGGGCCTTGCTGGCATCCATGGATGGGGCGAAGTACGGAAACGTCAAGACCTCGCTCCTCGTTCTGATCGATGAGGCCAACGGGGACATCGGCAAGGCGCGCGCGAATATCGAGTCCTGGTACGACGACGCGATGGATCGCGTGTCCGGCTGGTACAAGCGGCGCACGCAATGGATTCTCGTAGGGATCGGTCTCGTGGCCGCCGTGCTTCTGAACATCGACACGATCAATGTGACGCGGGCCCTGTGGCACAACGATACGCTGCGCAGCTCGGTTTTAATGGCGGCCGAGGACTACATCAAGGAGAATCCGCAAGCGGTCGCCACGGCCCCGGCGAGCCCGACGTCCACGGCGGCCGAGGACCCCGAGCAGCAGGCGAAGCGCGCGCGGCAGAAGATCGACGCCATTCGCGGCGAGATCGACAAGCTGGACCTCCCCATTGGCTGGGTGTTCGCGCCCGACAAGAAGGACAGGAAATATAGAGGCCATGAGGATTTGTATGCCGAAGACTTGAGAGCCTACAAGGTGGACCCGCGCCGTCTTCCCGACGGGGGGGAGGGCAATACCTGGTTTTTAAAGGTCCTGGGGCTCTTTCTCACGGCGCTCGCCGTTTCGCAGGGCGCGCCTTTCTGGTTTGACCTGCTCAACAAGTTCATCGTCGTCCGCTCGACTGTCAAGCCCCGCGAGAAAAGCCCGGAGCAGCCCTCCAAGGACAAGCCCCGGAAAGCGGAAGAGAAAGAAGAAAAAGAGGACGAAGGATGACGGCCCTCCAGCCTGGTTTGGGCTCGACTGGCGACGCGTGATATCGTCAGGACACGAGCCTGGAGACGCGAGGAGGGTCATGCCCCGTCACGTTGGAATCGTCGCCTGCTCCGCCGAGGGAGCCGCCCTTTGCTATCGAACTCTGTGCCTGGAGGGCGCGAAGCTTCTGGGGCCTCATGATCACCCGGAAGTTTCGATGCACACCCACTCGCTGGCCGAGTACGTCAAGCACATCGATCGCGACGATTGGGCGGGGGTGGGCGAGCTCATGCTCTCTTCCGCGAACAAGCTTGCGAAGTGCGGCGCGAGCTTTCTGATCTGTCCCGACAACACCATCCACCAGGCGTTTCGGTTCATCGAGCCACGCTCCCCCCTGCCCTGGCTGCACATCGCCGAAGTCGTGGCATCCGAGGCGGTCGATCGCGGCTATCGCCGTCTGGGCCTGACAGGGACCCGCTGGCTCGTCGACAGCGAGGTCTATCCGGAGAAGCTGGCCGCGAGAGGGCTCGATTTTCTGCGGCCTGATCCGGACGAGCGGGACGAGATCAATCGCATCATCATGGAGGAGCTGGTCTACGGGGTCTTCAAGCCCGAATCCATCGCCTTCTTCCAGCGCGTCATCGCCCGGATGAAGGACGCCGGATGCGACGCCGTGGTCCTCGGCTGCACCGAGATTCCGTTGATCCTCGACGA
>DATEIO010000286.1:0-3871 GCA_035278895.1 Thermoanaerobaculia bacterium
CCGGTTCTCGATCCCGGAAAGGCCCGCTGCCGCCATCACCTCCGCCCGGGGAAGGGGCTGCGGGTAGTAGCTGGAGATCAGCTCCACGTGCTCGCGGACCTTGAGCGTTTCGGGCACCTTCGAGATCTGGAGCATGGAGCCCACCCGCATCCGGGCCTCGACGCGCCGGGGATCGAGCCCGAAAAGCCGGGACTCTCCCTCGCTCGGCCGGGCGAGCCCGAGGAGGAGCTGCACCGCCGTGGTCTTGCCCGCACCATTGGGACCGAGCAGGGCCACCACCTCGCCGGGCTGGACCGAGAGGTCCACGCCGGAGAGCGCCGTCACCGGCCCGTACCGCTTGACCGCGCGCCGAAGCTCGGCCACCGGCGCTTTGTTTTCGATCTGTTTTCTCGGGTTCATCGGGTCCTCCTTGTCACTTCCAGATTCTGGAAGAGAGGCAAGGAGGACCCCAGGGAGGGATGTCAGGAGTTCGAGGTGACAGTTGTCATCAGCACGCCGCGAGACAGGCCTGGAGCTCGTTGGCGCAGTCCGTCAGGCAACCGGGATAGGGGGTGAACCGGCAATCCAGCCTGCAGTAGTAGTTCTCCGAATAACAGGCATCGGTGCACGGTGAGGCCGAGCTCGTTCTCGCCGGACCGAGCAAGGCGAGAACAGTGAGGGCGAAGACCAGCGCGAGACCTGAAAGCTTTTTCATGACTCATCTCCTTGGGTTTGCCCGAACGCCGGGGCGTTACTGAGAGGTATACGAGCCAGGCCAAAGGAGAGTTGCCCGGCCCTACCCCACCACCCGCTTCACCAGCGTATTCGCCTCGAACCGCGCCCCCGGCTCTACGTGATTGATCAGCGCCAGAGTTGCCAGATCCACGGTCGAGGGGTAGGCCTTGGCGAACTCCTCCAGGGTCATGGCCTTCTTCAACCGCACGACCTTCATGGTCTTGGGCTGCACCTTCTGCGCCTCGCCGTCGTTCAGGCGGGCGAAGCTCGCGATGGCGCTTTCGAGGTCGTCCTCGTAGCCGTCCCAGTCGTCCTCCTGGGCCATGGCGAGAACCTGGAAGACGTTCCCCTGGTGAGAGACGAAGGCGACGGTCCCCCGGTAGTTGCTGCCGTCGTCCGTCTTGGCCTCCCAGCGGCTCCAGGAAGCAGGCAGGCCGTGAACCTCCTTGCGCCAGGATTTTCCCCGGGTCACGCCATCCTCCTCGAAGAAGGCGTCGGCGGCGTCCTCGGGGGTGCTCTGTTCGGCCAAGGTGATCATCACCATGGCGTCCTCCCCCGGGCTCGTGGCGGTCACGGAGGCCTTCTCGTTCGCGGTTTCCCAGCCGTCGGGGAACTGGAAGCGGAACCGGAGGTCGGGGTGGAGGAACTCGCCCTGGCGGAAGTAGCCCTCGCGGGGGTTCTCGCCGAAGACCATGCCGTCCAGACGGGCGATGTAGCCGTCCCGCTCGATCTTCGTCCCCTCGAAGTGGGTGCCGGAGGTTTCGAGAGACGCGACCTTCTCCTGCACGCGGTTGCGGCGCGCCCCGGGGTCCGGGTGGGTGGAGAGCCAGTTGGGGAGCCGGCCGGCCCCCTCGACCTTGCTCGCCCGGTCCAGGAGGTCGAACACCTGGGCACTCTCCCGCAGGTCGAAGCCGGAGCGCTCGGAGTAGCGCAGGCCCAGCTCGTCCGCCTGGCGCTCGTCGTCCCGGCTGTATTTCAGGAACACCAGACCGAGGCCAAGGGCGGCCACGTCCGCCCAGTCGTTGGCGGTCTCGGAGAGGATCGCTGCGATCCCCAGGCCAGCCATGGCGAGCATCTGCTTGCTCATCTGGTTGACCCCGTGCCGGGCAGTGACGTGGCCGATCTCGTGGCCCATCACGGTGGCCAGCTCGGCCTCGGATTCGAGATGGGTCAGGATGCCGCGGGTCACGTAGACGTAGCCGCCCGGCAGCGCGAAGGCGTTGATCGCCGGGTCGTCCAGCACCTTGAAGCTCCAGGGGAGGTTCGGCCGCTCGGATTTCGCCGCGAGCTCTTCGCCGAGATCCTGGACGTAGTCCTGAAGCTCGGGATCGTCGTACAGGCCGACCTCGGCGACGATCTCCGCGTCGGCCTGCCGGCCCATCTCGATCTCCTCGGCTTCGCTGAAGAAGTTGACCTGCTGCTTGCCCGTCGCCGGGTTGACGGAGCAGTTGGACAGCAACAGCAGCGCCGGAAGCATCCCGGCGATGGGACGGAGCCAACGAGCATGGCGGAACATGCGAGGACCTCCCCGTTCGGATGGTCAGGCTGCCTGGATTTTCAGACTGGGGAGATTCTACCCCGGTTCCGGGGCGAGGAGAGATTCACAGAAAATCAGCGGATAATGGAGATCTCCCGGGGGAACGGACCGGTCCGGTTCGAGCTGTGAACCTGTTCACACGAGGATGCGACCATGAAAAGAATCCTGCTCTCTGTTGCCTGTCTTTTCCTGCTGTCCCTGGGTCTTGCCGCCGAGACCCCGTCTCCGGAGCCTGCCGTGAAGGCAGCCCCGGCCGCCAGTTGCCCTGCCCCGCAGCTCTTCGAGACGAAAACCCCGGCGCCGCCGTTCCTGACGCCCGAGCCATCGACGGCCTTCTGTACGGTCAACCAGTGCCGCAGCTATTGCCCCAACTGTCCGGGCTGCGTCAAAGACTGCGTGGATTTCGCGACGTGCGAGTGCGAGTGCATCTGCTCTTAGGGAAGGGGTAGCCCGTTTCACTCCGGGCCGGCCCCCTCCCCCGGGATGGCTCAGGCCCCGAGCTCGGTCAGCTCGGTCTCGATCTTCTCCCACTCTCCCATCAGCTCCTCGACCTTGCCGGAGAGGGTCTTCTGCTCGTTTTCGAGCTTCTTGACCTGCTCCCGCGAGGTGCGGTCGAAGAAGGTGGGATCGCAGAACATCTCGTTGATGGCGTGGACGCGGGATTCGGCCTTCTCGACCTCGGCGGTCACCTGCTCCAGGCGCTTCCCGAGCTCCTTCTGGCGCTGTTGGCGACGCCGCTCCTCCTCGGGCGATCCACCGTTCTTCTTTGCGGCGGTCGCCTGGGCGGCTTTCTTCTGCTCCCGCTTCATGCGGAGCACGGCGTCGGCGTCCAGGTGGTCGTCGCCCAGGCGCTCCAGGTACTCCTCGTAGGTGCCCTTGAAGTCGTTGATCCCCTTGGGAGAGATCTCGAAGATCCGGTCCGCGAGTTGGGAGACGAACCAGCGGTCGTGGGAGACGAAGATCAGGGTGCCGTCGTACTCCTTCAAGCCCTCGACCAGGGCCTCGATGGCTTCCAGGTCCAGGTGGTTCGTGGGCTCGTCCAGGATGAGGATGTTCGGCTTGGTCACCGACAGCTTGCAGAAGACGAGGCGCGCGGCCTCGCCGCCCGAGAGGCTGCCGATCGTCTTTTTGACGTCGTCTCCCGAGAACAGGACCATGCCGAGATTGCCCCGCACAAAGCCGATGGGCTCGCCGGGGACGGACTCCCAGAGCCACGCCTCGACGCTCTGCTTGCTCCCCTTGGGGACCTCGTTGTGGTCCTGCGAGAAGTAGCCGGGGCGGGTCTCGTAACCCCACTCGATCTTGCCGGCGTCCGCCTCAACCTCCCCCATGGCAATTTTGAGGAGAGTCGACTTGCCGATGCCGTTGGGGCCGATGATGGCGATCCGGTCGCCGCGCTCGACTGTCAGGCTGACGTCCTTCAACACCTGCTTGTCGCCGTAGGACTTGGAGACGCCTTCGACCTCCAGCGCCTGCCGCCCGCTCGGGCGGACCTGCTTGAACTTGAAGGTCGGATACCGGCGGGAGCTCTGGGGAAGCCGCTCGATGACGATCTTCTCCATCATCTTGACCTTGCTCTGCGCCTGGCGGGCCTTGGTGGCCTTGGCGCGGAAGCGGTCG
>DATEIO010000287.1:0-14599 GCA_035278895.1 Thermoanaerobaculia bacterium
CGTGTCGAGGCAGCCGGTCAGGGGGACGCAGCCGATCACGCCCAGGTCGACGCCCGGGTCTTCGAGGACGAGGCGGGCGGCGTCTTCATAGCCGGCGTCGTTCAGGATGGGGGTGACGTCCAGCGGGTTGTGGACGTCGACGATCGTGGCGAGCCGGTGGGCGGCCAGAAGGTCGGTCAGGCGGCGCCGGGTGTCCGGGGCGAAGCGGGCGAGGCGGAAGGGGCCCAGGTTGTCGGCGATCGCCACGCATTCGAAGCCGGCGTTCGAGAGGGCCCCGAGGCGGGGGCCGGCGGGATTCCGGCCGTGGAGGTGGCAGGCGAGAAGGGTCAGATCCTCGAAGTCGGCCAGGCAGTGGGCGAGGAGGACCCCGGCGGACCGGGCGAGCTCGCGGGTGACGGCGAAATCCCCGGCGATCGAGGCCGTGTGCGAGGCCGCGGCGCCGGCCCCGGCCGGGGTGCGGCCGGCGCGGTAGAGGATGACGGTCCGGCCCGAGGCCGTGATCCGGGCCGCGGCTTCGAGCCAGCGGCGGCCGTCGAGCGGCCGGAAGCCCTCGACGTAGCAGGAGAAGACCTGGATCTCCGGATCGTCCGCGAGATAGGTCAGGTAGTCCCCCGCGGTGAGGTCGAGCTGGTTGCCGAAGGTGACGAGGTAGCGGGGGTTCATGGCCGCGAGCCGGCTCGCCCGCGCCACGGCGAAGGCGCCGCTCTGGGAGAGGAGGGCGGCCGGGGCGGAGGCGTCCCCGGAGAAGCGCAGCCTGGGCTCGGGGATGAAGAGGGTGTTGATGCGGCCAGGCACGGAGCGCAGCCCCAGGCAGTTGCCGCCGTTGACGACCGGCCCTCCCCAGGTAGTCGCGCGGGAGCGCTCGAGAGAAGCCTGGAGCCGGGACGCGGCGGTCCCGCTGCCCGAGGTCTCGCCCAGGCCGCCGGGGATGAGGATCAGGCTCTCCGCCTTTTCTCCGGCGAGCACCTCTCCGACCGCGGCCGGGATCTGCCCGGCGTCGATCGCGAGGACGGCCAGGTCCACCCGCTCCGGGAGAGACTTGAGGTCCGGCACGCAGCGGCAGCTGTCGATCTCCTTGCGCCCGGGCTTGACCACATAGAGGCGGGACGGATCGAACCCTTCGCGGAGCAGGTTTTTGAGGATGACGTGGCCGGGGTTCATGGCCTCCGAGACGCCCACCACGGCCACGGAGCGTGGAGCGAGGAGATTCCGGATCTTGCCGAGCGGCCGGGGGGGCGCGGCCGGAGACTCGCCGTGGCCCAGCTTCAGGAGGGCGTCCAGAGCGACGAGGCCGTGGGCGGTGGGAACCAGGGGGTTGATCTCGAACTCGGCGACCGCGTGAGGCATGGAGCAGGCCGCGAAGCGGAGAAACGTCTCCAGGAGCTCCTTCAAGGTGTCCATCTTCACGCGCGCGGGCTGGCCGCGGAGGACGCCGGTCAGGAGCGGCGTGATGACCTTGCCGGTCAGGGCCGCCTCGATCCGTTCCCGGGAGGCGAGGGCGGGGGAGAGGATCGCCACGTCCCGCCCCGGGCGGAGGTTGGCCGCCAGGTACTCGGTGTAGATGCCGCCGGGGCCCAGCGTCACGACCGGTCCGAAGTCGTCGGTCCAGCGCATTCCGAGGAGGAGCTGGCCGCCCAGCGCGGCGTCGTGGGGGATGAGCTCGTTCAGGCTGTAGCCCACGACCTCCTGGCGGGCGAACCGGTGCTCCATCTCGCGAAGGGCGGCGCGCACGGCCGCGGGGCTCTTGGGCACCACGGCCACGCCGCCCACGTCGCTCTTGTGGAGGATCCTGGGGGAGACGACCTTGACGACGATCCGGTCGCCGGGGAAGGAGGCGAGCGGCACGGTCCTGGCCTCGCGAGAGTCCTTGACGAGCACGGAGTAGGGGATGCCGAGCCCGAGCGCCCGCGCCACGGCGAGCCCTTCGGGCTCGAGCAGGTGGGTCTGTCCGGCCGCCCGCGCCGCCTGCAGGATCCGGCCAAGCCAGACCTCCGGGTGCTCGCGGGGCTCCTCGCCGATGTCCTTGGCCTTGGCCATTCTTCCGCCTCCGGGGGGATCGGGGCCGGGTTTCAGTACTGCCATCCTATGGGCTCGAAACCGCGAAAGGACCACCCGGGCGACCGAGAAGGACCTACCTCCCGGGGCGGTTTTTGGTGAACCTCGGGCCCCTCTCTTCCGTATGCTTTCCCGGGCCATGAAGATCCGCACCCAGCTCATCGCCGCTTTCCTGCTGTTGGCCATCCTTCCTCTCACGGGAATCGTGCTCTATTCGTATTTCTCTTCCCTCCGGGCGGTCCGCCGGGCGGCCGAGGTGGAGGCGGTGAGCCTCACGCGGGAGATGGACGGCCGGATGGCCGCAATCCGCACGGAGCTGGGGCAGGGCCTGGCGCGCGTGGGGAGCCTCTCGCCCGGAGAGCTCCGGACCATGGCGGAGTCCGGCCGGGAGGGGAGGCCCGCCCCGGAGCTCTCCCGGCTCGTGCGCGGCTTCGGCGAGGCCGCGCCGCTCCTCCAGTCGGTGGAGCTCATCCCGGCACCGCCGCCGCCCCCGGGCTCCGGATCTCCGGCTCCCCCGACCCCTCCCGATCCCCAGGCCAACGCGGTCGTGGTGATCGACGTGCGCGGCATCCTCCACGGCGTCCAGGAGGTCACCCGGGCGGTCCCCATGCCGGGTCTGTCCGAGGAGGAGCGGCGGAAGATCCAGGCCGGCATCGAGAGGGCGATCGCGGAGCAGGCCCGGGGGCAGGAGGAGATCGCAAAGTCCCGGCGGGAGCTCGAGACCGCCCGGCGGAAGATGGAGCTGTCTCAACGGCTCGAAACGCCGGTGCGCGTCGGGGATGCCGTCGTGGGGACGGTCAAGGTGCGCGTCCGCGAAGAAGAGGTCCTGCGCCGCGTGCTCTCCCGGACGCAGAAGGGGGAAGGGGAGGTGCCCTTCGCCCTCGACTCCGAAGGAAAGCTCTTCACGATCGACGATGCGGACCGCCGGGCGATCGCGGCCCTCCCGCTCGATCTCGCCGCCCTCGCCAGGCAGGGGGCCACGAAGCGGGTCCTCCCCGACTGGGTCGTGGTGACCTCCAAGGACGCGGACAGCGGCCTGACCTTCGGCATCGCCCGCCCGGTCCCCTTGAAGGAGGTGCGCCAGACCGCGGCGCGGAATTTCGGCTACGGCGTGGGGCTGATCGGCCTCGCCCTGCTAGGCATTCTCCCGCTCTCGGGACGGATCACCAGGAATCTCCGTGGGCTCACCGAGGCCGCGGACCGGATCGCCCGGGGCGACCTCGAAACCCGGGTGCCGGTGCGGTCGGGCAACGAGATCGGCAAGCTCGCCGCGGCCTTCAACCGCATGGCGCACGACCTGCGCGACCACCAGGAGCGCCTGCTCGCAGAGGAGCGGCGCCGCCGGGAGAGCGAGATCGAGCAGCGGCTCCTGAAGACGGAGTACGAAAGGAAGACCGAGGAGCTCGAGGAGGCCCGCCAGTTCCAGCTCTCGCTGCTCCCCAAGACGTTGCCGGACCACCCCGGATTCGAGGTCGCGGTCTCGATGCGGACGGCAACCGAGGTCGGGGGCGACTACTACGACTTCCTCCTGGGCGAAGATGGCGCGTTGACCGCCGCCATCGGCGACGCCACGGGCCACGGCGCCACGGCGGGGACGATGGTCACGGCGATCAAGAGCCTGTTTTCCGCCTATGCGGGTGGCCCGGACCTCGCCGGGTTTCTCCACGAAGCGGCCCGCGCCGTGCGGCGGATGGACCTCGGCCGGATGGCCATGGCCTTCTCGCTCGTCCGCCTGCAGGAAAAGACCTTGACCGTCTCGGCCGCCGGCATGCCGCCGGTGCTCGTCTACCGCCGGGCCACGGGCCGCGCCGAGGAGATCGCGCTTCCCGGCATGCCCCTGGGCGGGCTCGCCTTCGAGTACCAGCAGACGAAGATCGGAGTGGCCGCAGGCGACGTGATCCTCCTCCTGACCGACGGCCTTCCCGAGCTGGCCGACGCGCAGGGCGAGCCGCTGGGCTACGCCCGGGTGCGCGCGGCGTTCGAAGCGCTGGGGGAGAGGACGCCCGAGGAGGTCATTGCGGGGCTCACGGAGACGGCGGAGGCATGGGCCGGCTCAGAGGCCACCGGCGACGACATCACCCTGGTGGTGATCCGCGTCCGGTAACGCCGCCGGCAGCATCACCTCGAACGTGGCGCCGGGCCCCGGGCCGTCCAGCAGGCGGACGGTGCCGCCGTGGATCTCCGCGACCCAGCGCACCACCGAGAGGCCGAGGCCGCCGGCCGCGGTGCCCGAGGCGTGAGGTCCCTGGCCGCGGAAGAAGCGGTCGAAGATGAACGGCCGGTCCCCGGGCGGAACGCCAGGCCCCTCGTCGCACACCTCGAAGCGTACGGTCTCGCCGCCGTCCTCCAGCCGCAGGTGGACCGTCCGCCCCTCGGGCGTGTACTTGACTGCGTTGTCCAGGAGGTTCAGGACCAGGAGCCGCAGCGTGTCCGTGTCGCCCAGGACGACGAGACCGGAAGCGACGCGGGTCTCCAATCCGATCCGGCGTTCGGCGGCCAGCGGACGGATGGACTCGACCGCGGCGCGGACCACGGCCGAGAGGTCGACGGGCGTCTCCGGCATCTTCCTGCCTTCGCCCTGCTGAGAGCGGGCGAGGGTCAGGAGCCCCTCGACGATGCGCTGCACCCGTTCGATCTCCACGAGATTCTCCCGCAGCAGCTCCCGGTACTCCTCCGGCGGGCGGTCCTTGCGCAGCGCGACCTCCAGGCCCGTGCGGAGGATCGAGAGCGGAGTCCGCAGCTCGTGGGACGCGTCGGCCGTGAAGCGCTGCATGGTGGCGACGCTGTGCTCCAGGCGGTCCAGGAGCTGGTTGAACTCCCGGGTGAGCTGGGAGATCTCGGTCACGGCTCCGGGCACCTGGAGCCGCTCGTCCAGGCGGTCCGAGTCGAGCGAGCGCACGGAGGAGACGAGGGCGTCCATCGGCTGCAAGGCCTGCCTCGAAAGCAGCAGCACGCCCAGCACGGCGAGCGGGATGAGCAGGAGGCCCGCGATCCCCAGCGCGAAGAGGAGATCCTGCTGCCGCTCCTCCAGCCCTTTGAGCGGGGCCATGGCCTCGACCCACGTGCCGCTCTCGTTCCAGATCTCGTGGGGGACGACGCCGAAGGCGTGTCCGTCCTTCGCCTCCCGGATCGCGAAACGCCCGAGCTCGGCGGCCGGAACCTCCGCGACCGGCAGCGTGGGGGAGCCCGGAGTCTGGACGATCACCCGGCCACCGCGGAGCACGCGCAGCCAGATGAGGAAGGGCGTGCTCGACTCCGGCTCGCGCAGCTCGGGAAAGTCGAGCTTGTGGGAAGACGCGTAGTAGCTCGCGAGCGACTCGGCCTCGGCGTAGAGCAGGACCTCCATCTGCGTCCGGTGGTTGCGCGCGTCGATCACGGCGACGAGACCGCAGGCCGCGCCGTAGAGCACGAAGAAGACCGCGCCGGACCACAGCGCGATCCGTCCCTGGAGCGACCGGGGCCTCCTCACCCGCTCTCCGGCGCGGATTCCCGCAGGGTGTAGCCCACGCCCTTCACGGTGTGGAGGAGCTGGGGGGCATCCGTGCGCTCGACGAGCTTCCTGCGCAGGCGTCCCACGATCACGTCGATCACGTTGCTCCGCGCCTCGTAGTCGGCGTCCCACACGTGCTCCGCGATGGTCGACCGGTCGAGCACGGCGCCGGGGTGGAGCATGAGGTATTCGAGGAGCGCGAACTCCTTGGGCGTGAGGGAGAGCGGCCGGCCGCCGCGCTCGACCCGGCGGCCTGTGCGGTCGAGCTTGAGGTCCTGGTAGGTGAGGACCTCCGCGACCGGGGCGGTCCGGCGGCGCAGCAGGCTCTTGACCCGCGCCAGGAGCTCCTCGAAGGCGAAGGGCTTGGTCAGGTAGTCGTCCGCTCCGGCCTCGAAGCCGCGCAGCTTGTCGTCCAGCCGGTCGCGCGCGGTCAGGATCAAGACCGGCGCGGTCATCCCCTCGCCCCGCCAGAGATTCAGGAGGTCGAGGCCCGAGCCGTCCGGCAGCATCAGGTCCAGAACCACGAGGTCGTAGGCCGCGTCCTCCATCCGTTCCCGCGCTTCGCGGACCGAGCCGGCCAAATCCACGGCGTAGGCCTCTTCCTGGAGACCCTGGCGCAGGTGGCGCGCGAGGAGCGGCTCGTCTTCGACCAGAAGCAGCCTCATGCGCCTATCTTAGCTGCTACACTCGCCCATGGTATGAAGCGCTACGACGTCGTCATTCTGGGAGGGGCCTTCAGCGGCGGGGCGGCGGCGGTCCTCTTGAAACGGGACCGCCCGGACCTGTCCGTGCTGGTCGTGGAGCGCCAGGAGGCGTTCGACGCCAAGGTGGGGGAGGCCACGACCGAGATGTCGGGCATGTTCCTCACCCGCCGGCTCGCCCTCTGGCAGCACCTGGAGATGGAGCACCTGCCCAAGGAGGGGCTCCGCTACTGGTTCCACAACGAGAAGGTGCACGGCCTGGCCGAGGCTTCCGAGACCGGAGCCTTCCAGCGCAGCACCGTCCCCTCCTTCCAGCTCCGCCGCGACGCGCTGGACGAGCACATCCTGGCCAACGCCGTCGCCGAAGGCGCGGATCTCCTCCGGCCCGCCCGCGTCAAGGAAGTCGAGCTGGGAGATTTCGACCACCGCGTCACGATCGAGAAGGACGGCGCGGTGGAGGAGGTCGCCTGCCGCTGGGTGCTGGACGCCACCGGCCGCGCCACCTTCCTCGGCAAGCGCCTGGGGCTCATCGACCGCAACAAGGAGCACCCCACGGCCGCGATCTGGTGCCGCTGGGAGGGCGTCAAGCACATCGACGACGTGGCCGCCCGCGGGCCTCTCTCGTTCTCCCGCGGCAACGTCAGCTCCCGAAGGCTCGCGACCAACCACTACATGGGGTTCGGCTACTGGGTCTGGTTCATCCCGCTGGGCAACGGGGAGACGAGCATCGGCATCGTCTTCGACACCCGCCTCGTGGACCTGGACCGCGGCACGGGCATGGCCGGGGCCTACCGCTCCTTCCTGGAAGCCATCCCTGCCGCCGCCGAGCTCCTCCCCGGCGCCCGCATGCGCGAGGAAGACCTGCGGACCTATTCGAACCTCGCCTACGTCACCCGCCAGTACATGGGGAACGGCTGGGCCCTTCTGGGCGACGCCGCGGCGTTCCTGGACCCCTACTACTCGCCGGGCCTGGATCACGCCTCGTTCAGCGTCGAGGCCACGGTCGAGATCGTCAAGGCCCAGACCGCCGGAGAGGACGTCTCCGCCCGCATCGCCGAGCACAACGAGACCTTCCTGCGCTCCTACCACCGCTTCTTCCAGTCGATCTACAAGGACAAGTACTTCTACATGGGAGAGCACGACCTGCTCTCCGCCTCCTGCCTGATCGAGACCGCGCAGTACTACATCTTCGTGGTGATCCCGGCCTACCGCTTCCACGGCAAGTTCCACTGGATGCCGGTCCTGGGCCCCAAGCCGGCCTTCATCAGCTATCACCTGATGAGGATCTACAACCGCCGCTTCAAGGCGATCACGTTGAACCGCCGCGCCGCCGGAGAAGCCGGGCGCCGGAACGACGGCCGCCGCGTGAAGATGCTCTTCGATTTGAAGGGGGCGCCAATCCGGATGGCGGCGCGAGGCTTGAAGATCTGGGCCCTGGCGGAGATCGACAATGCGCGGTTGGCGCTAAAACGCCTCTTCGGAAGGCGGGAGGCAGCCGCAGCGGTGGAGTTGCCCGTCAAAGAGCACTGAACGTCCCTGCCCGTCCGTGCTCGTCCCTGCCTGTCCGTGTTCTTCTAGAACAACCCCAGCTCCAACCGCGCCACCTCGCTCATCATGTTCTGGTTCCACTGGGGATCGAACACGATCTCCACCTCGGCCTTTTCCACCTCGGGCAGGGCCTCGATCTTGGTTTTGACGTCGTGCGCGAGCACCGGGCCCATGCCGCAGCCGGGGGCGGTCAGGGTCATCTTCACGTCCACCCGGCTCTTGCCCTCGGGCGCGTCCTGGATCTCGCAGCTGTAGACGAGCCCCAGGTCCACGATGTTGACCGGGATCTCCGGGTCGTAGCAGGTTTTGAGGAGCGCCCAGACCCGGTCTTCGAGCGGGCCTTGGGCGGCGACGGCGGCGGCCGCGGCTCCGGGCGCCTTGCCGAGGGCGTCGGCGTTTCTCTCTTCGATACGCAGGAGATACCCGCGCTCGGTGGCGACCGTGTAGCATCCTCCCAGGGCCTGGGTGATGCGCACCCGGGTGCCGGGGGAGAGAAGGGCGGGGGTTCCTTCCGGGATCTGCACGGCCTCACACTCCCGGTTGACCACGGCGAATTCCTGTGCTGCCATATCGAAAGCTTCTTCCTTGGGCTCGTTGGGTTGGAGGCGAAAGGGCCTCGCGCCCCAGCTTAGCACGCGCGAGGGCATCGGTTTTGAATGCGGGTGAGTGGGGCTCTCCGCGGGAGCCCCTGACGAGAGGAGGAGGTACCCCGTGCCTGATTGCCGTTTTTCCTTCCGCCGGGCCGCATTCCGGCTCGCGGCCGCATTGGCATTGCTCACTTTCCTGCCGGGAAGCGCATCCGCCCAGTATTTCGGACGCAACAAAGTCCAGTATGAGACCTTCGACTGGAGAATCCTCAAAACCGAGCACTTCGACATCTACCATTACCCGGAGGAAGAGCGGGCGGTCCAGGATGCCGCCAAGCTGGCCGAGCGCTGGTACGACCGGCTGTCTTCCGTCTTCGAGCGCCAGTTCACCGAGCGCAAGTCGATCATCTTCTACGCCGACCAGAGCGATTTCCAGCAGACCACGGTCGTCCGCGGCCTGATCGGAGAGGGCACGGGCGGCGTCACCGAAGGCCTGAGGACCCGCGTGGTCCTCCCCTTCACCGGCGACTGGGAGGACACCGACCACGTGCTTGGCCACGAGCTGGTGCACGTCTTCCAGTACGACATCTTCCGGGACAACAGCCGGCAGGGCAGCGGCGGCGGCGTGGCCGCGACCCCCGACGTGCCGCTGTGGATGGTCGAGGGGCTCGCCGAGTACCTCTCGCTCGGCCGCTACTCCCCGCTGACCTCCATGTGGATCCGCGACGCCCTCGCCAGAGACGAGCTGCCCACGGTCCGGCAGCTCTCCCGCGATCCGCGCCTGTTCCCCTACCGCTGGGGACAGGGGTTCTGGGCCTACGTGGGCGGCCGCTGGGGCGACGTCGCCGCGACCCGCCTGTTTGCCCGGGCCACGCAGATCGGCCCCGAGGCGGCCATGGAAGAGGTCCTGGGCCTCGAAGAGAAACAGCTTTCGGAGGACTGGAAGACCGCGATCCGCGACGCCTACGGCCCGGTGATCGAGCGGCGGCAGACGCCCCAGGCCGCGGGCACCCGCCTCCTGCCCCAGAAAGAGCGCGAGCTCGAGGACTACATCTCCCCGGTGTTGAGCCCGGACGGCTCCCGGGTCGCCTTCCTCTCGACCCGCAACCTGTTCGGCTACGAGCTCTTCGTGGCCGACGCGCGGACCGGAGAGATCCAGGGGAAGCTCTTCTCCGCGGACTCCAATCAGCACTTCGACTCCCTGCGCTTCCTCGACTCGGCCGGCTCCTGGTCGCCGGACGGCACGAAGTTCGCCTTCGTCGTCGCCGCCCGCGGGGACAACGAGATCGCGATCCTGGACGTGGGCTCGCGCCGCATCGAGCGCCGGATCGGGATGGAGAGCGTGGGCGCGATCCAGAATCCCGCCTGGTCGCCGGACGGCCGTTCGATCGCCGTCTCCGCTTCGTCCGGGGGCCTCTCCGACCTCTATCTCGTCGACGTGGCGAGCGGCAGCGCGCGCAAGCTGACCGACGACGCCTGGGCCGAGCTCCAGCCCGAATGGTCGCCGGACGGCCGTTCGCTCGCCTTCGTGACCGACCGGGTCGCCGGGGCCTCGCCCGGCGAGCTGCGCTGGAACGCCATGGGGATCTGGCTTCTGGACGTGGCGAGCGGCCAGATGCGCGAGCTCGTCCAGTCCCCCCAGGGCGCCGAGTACGATCCCCAGTTCGGCCCCGGCGGCCGGGACCTCTACTTCCTCTCGAACCGCGCCGGCGTGAGCGACCTCTACCGGCTGGACGTCGCGAGCGGAGCGACCTACAAGGTGACGAACCTGACGACCGGCGTCTCCGGCATCACCCAGCTCTCGCCGGCCCTGACGGTCTCGCCTTCGGACGGCCGGGTGATGTTTTCGGTCTTCTACGACGCCGGCTACCAGATCCACGCCCTGGCTCCCGAAGCGGCCCGGGGCGAGACCGTGGCCGCCCCGCCGGACGAGGCGGTCCAGGCCCGGGCCGCCCTGCTCCCGCCCACGCAGCCCGCGAACCGGAGCCTGGTGGCCGAATACCTGAACCAGGCCGCCGTTCCCGCGGCCACGGGGCCGGAGGAGGCGCCCCGTCCTGAGCTCGCCGACTACCGGCCCGGGCTCCGGCTCGACTTCATCGGCCCGAGCGCCGGCATCGGCGTCTCCTCCTACGGCACCTCCTTCGGCGGCGAGATCACGGCCTTCTTCAGCGACATGCTCGGCCAGCGCGACGTGGGCCTCGCCATCTACGGCGGCACCGGCACGCTCGACGAGTTCGGCGCCGAGGGCTACTACCTGAACCGGGCGCAGCGCCTGGAGTGGGGCTTCGGCGGCGGGCACGTCCCCTACATCTCGGCCTTCACCACGGTCGGCAGTATCACGGTCGACGTCGACGGCCAGCAGGTCCCGGCGACGCTCGTCCAGCAGATCCGCCAGACCGTGACGCAGGACCAGGTCCAGCTCATCAGCCGCTACCCCCTCTCGCGCACCCGGCGCTTCGAGGCCACCGTGGGCGCGGCCCACCTGAGCTACGAAAACGAGCTGTTCGAGGTCGTCTTCGTGGGCAACCAGGACTTTGACCGGAACGAGCGGGATCTCCAGGCCCCTGAATCGCTCCAGTTCTACCAGGCCTCCTTCGCCTATGTAGGGGACAACAGCTACTTCGGCTACACCTCGCCGGCCCGCGGCTGGCGCTACCGCTTCGAGGTCGAGCCCACCTTCGGCGACCTCGAATTCCAATCGGTCACCGCGGACTACCGCCGCTACTTCTTCGCCCGCCCGGTGACCTTCGCGGCCCGGGCCCTCCACTTCGGGCGCTACGGCTCGGACGGCGAAAGCGACCGGCTCGTCCCCCTCTACCTCGGCCGGCCCACGCTCGTCCGCGGCTACGAGATCGGCGACATCGACCTCTCGGAGTGCACGCCCGTGCCGGGCCAGGACAACGCCTGCCCCGAGTTCGACCGCCTGGTCGGCAGCCGCATCGGCGTGCTCAACCTGGAGCTTCGCTTCCCGCTCTTCGGCACCGAGGGCTACGGCCTGTTCAACCTGCCGTTCCTGCCCACCGAGCTCGCGGCCTTCGTGGACGCCGGCGCGGCCTGGACCAAGGACTCGACCCCGGACCTGCGCTTCGACCGCGACACGGTCGACCGCGTGCCCGTGGTGAGCGCCGGCATCTCCGCCCGCGTGCTGCTCGGCGGCTTTGCGGTGCTGGAGCTCTACTACGCCAAGCCGTTCCAACGGCCGGAGGAGGACTGGGTCACGGGGTTCACCATCGCCCCGGGCTGGTAATCTAGAGACCGTGCGATATCTCGTGACCGCCCGCGTCCGGCCCGGCCGGGAAGCCGATCTCCTCGAAGCGATCGAGAGAGGCACCCTGGGCCGGGGCTCGGTCGCGGGCGGCGAATACCTGAGAAACATGGCCCAGGCGCGGCTCCTGGAAGACGGCTCGATCCGCTGGGTCGAGGTCTGCTTCTGCTGGGAGCCGCTCGACGAAGAGCGTCCCTACTGGGAGGAGTACTTCGAGCTCGTCCGCGTGCAGGACGCCCACAGCCGGCGCCTCTGCCGCGACTTGAACGGCGAAGAGGCCTGGGCCTGCTGCGACTGCGACTGCACCGAGCGTCTCGAAGAGCGGATGGAGGGGTGGGGGAGGCCGTTCCTCGAAGTGCTGCGGGAAGAGGTCTCCCCAGCCGCCGCGTTGGACGCTTCATGAAGTCGCTGTCCCGCCTTCTGCCACTCCTCCTCGCCCTGGTCTTTGCCGCTCCCGCAGCCGCCGCCGAGTGGGTGAGGGTCGAGATCCCTGCCACCGGCTCCTGGTTCTGGCGCTACGTGCCGGATGCCCTGGACCATTCGCATCCCGCCCCGCTGGTCGTCTTCCTCCACGGCGCCGGGGGCAATACGGACTACTACAAGGGCTACGTGGCCGCCGCCGCCGAGACCGCGGGCACCGTCGTGGCGATCCCCAAATCCTCCGGCGTGGGCTGGGGCACGGCCACGGACAAGAGAACGATCGAAGAGACCTTGCGAATCGTGGGGGAGGGGATCGCCATCGATCCGCGCCGCACCGCCGTGGCGGGCCACTCGGCCGGAGGCGCCTACGCCTATCTCCTCGCCTATGCGGACTCCACCTGGAGTGCCGTCTTCATCCTCTCTTCCCCGTTCTACGCGGTCTCTTCGGTCGCCGATCCTGCCTACAAGGCGCCGATCCGGATGTACTACGGCACCAAGGATCCCAACTACACGACCGCCCGCTCCCGCCTCCAGGCGCAGTGGGACCGCCTCGGCATCCCCTGGGAGGAGGACGTCCAGCAGAATTTCGGCCACAACACCTGGCCGCTCTCCTCCATGAAAGAGGGCTTCCGCTTTCTCGTGAGCCACAGCCGCCCCGGCGGGGCGCCCGAAGCCTGCGTTCCCAGCCCCACCACTCTCTGCCTTGGCCGCTTCAAAGCGGAGGTCTCCTGGGAAGACTTCGCGGGAAAGACCGGAGCCGGCACCGTCGTCCCCACCGATTCCGCGGGCTCCGGCCTTTTCTGGTTCTTCGATCCCGCGAGCTGGGAGCTGATGATCAAGGTGCTCGACGGCTGCGCCGTCAACGGCCGGCACTGGATCTTCGCTTCGGCCACGACGAACGTTCATTACGTCCTGACCGTCACGGACACCGCGACCGGCCGCTCCCGGCGCTACGAGAATCCGGCCGGGGTGAGGTCTCCCGCGGTCACGGATACCGAAACCTTTTCCGACTGTCCCTGAGCCCTGCTGGGAGCGCCGGCATCCTGCAGCTTCTTCCGGCGCTCCCTGGCGGCCTCGCGCTAGCTTCCCGTCAGATTCCAACTGACGAAGACCGTCGCATCGTTGTAATCGTTATCGGAGGCGTCTTCGGTGACGAAGGTGTAGCTCTCGGCGTAGGTCGTCGTCCCGCTGTTGATCGCGTCGTTCGCGAACAGGTACTGGCTCTGGTTGGGGCCGTTGTTGGTAAAGGTGATCGTGTACGGCTGCGCCGACGACTGGGGCGTGAAGTAATTGGCCTGGCCGGATGGAGCGTTCATGGGAGCGTAGGTGTTGCCGGTCCCGCCGCTGCCGCTGATCTTGGCGACGACGTTGCCACTCTTGTCCGTGATCGTCGCGGTGTTCGTGTAACTCGCGTGGGCGTACCCGGTGAGCACGCACGGGCTGCCGTTGGGAAGCTGATTCTGGGCGTTGAAGGTGAACGAGTTGCTCATGTCTTTTCTCCCTGGAAAAACAGTTTTTCTGATTTCGATCCATCGATTGGATCGTCGCCGTTCTTTTGTCCGCCGGACGCTTGGAGAGATGAATCAAAGAACGTGCCAGGGAAAAACTGTTGATTTCCAGGGTTTTGGGGTTGTTGTGAGTGTCGCCGGTATGTCGGCCTCTGTCGGCCGACATACCGGCGATTGTCTCGAGCCGGAGAGAAACGCTGGATGAAGCTGTTCCCCCTCACGTAGAATCCTCCGCCATGCCGGCCTTCCGTCCCGCCACCCCCGCCGACGTCGAGCCCCTGCTCCGGCTCGTCGAGACCTTTCACGCGGAGGACGGCTATCCCTTCCGGGAGGAAGAGACGCGGGTCAACCTCCTGCGCCTCCTCTCCGACCCCCAACTCGGCCGGCTGTGGGTCCTCGACGACGGGGGCGCCCTCGCCGGCTATCTCGTCCTCGCTCTCGGCTTCAGCCTGGAGTTCCGGGGACGCGACGCCTTCGTGGACGAGCTGTACGTGGTGTCGTCCCACCGCGGCCGCGGTCTCGGCAAGCAGGCGCTCGCTCTGGCCGAGACCGCCTGCCGCGAGCTCGGAGTCCGCGCCCTGCACCTCGAAGTGGAGCGGGACAACGAAGAAGCCCTGGGGCTCTACCGCAAGACCGGCTTCGTCGATCACGACCGGTACCTGATGACGAAGTGGCTCGACTAGGTGAAAGGCCAAGGACTGCAAGGACACCAGGGACTGCAAGGACACCAGGGACTGCAAGGACAAGAGAAATTCGGTCCTTGAGGTCCTTGCGACGGCTTTCTGGCGCGCAGGCACAGATCTAGGCGGGAGAGGACGTACCCCCCTTTTCGTGAAGATACGCAGCGATCTCGGGGTAGGATTTTCCGGTGTCCTCTTTCTTCGCCTGATCGATGTAGTGCTCAGCCCAATCGAGAGGCGTCCCGTTCCACGCGCGATCCTTCGTGCCGAGCTCGGCCCCGGCCTCCACGAGAACCTTCACCGCATCGAGCGAGCCCGAGGACACGGCGTGATGAAGGGCCGTCG